>NZ_BAAANS010000072.1:0-37507 GCF_039529925.1 Kitasatospora saccharophila
CAGCGCGCGGTTGGCAACCTCCACGGCCACACTCTCCCCCCAGTCGACGGAGCAGTCTCCCATGGCGAGGCAAACGTTGTCTGATGCAGCACTAGGCAACGCGTTGCAGCGGACGGCGGCGACCTGGCCGGGGGTGATCGTCGGCGGATGGGGCTACCAGGGCAAGACCGAGACGGTCTGTGAGGTCGCCGCGGAGTTCGAGGACACCTGGCTGGAGATGAACGACTTCGTGAACCCCGGCCTCGGGCTGGGAGTGAGGGCCCTGCACGCCCCGGTTGCCTACGTTCAGACGCCCGTCACCGCGACGCCGAAGAGCCTCTGCGAGGCGATCCTGGCCTTCTTCGGTGCTTCCACGAAGAACATGACGCTGCCTCAGCTGATCCGCCAGGTCGCCGGGGCCCTGGACGACCACGGGGTCCTGGTCCTGATCCTGGACGACATCACCCGGCTGCGGCTGCACCGCGTTGACGACCAGGACGCCTTCGACCTGGTCCGGGCGTTCATGAGCATGAACGTCACCCTGGTGCTGGTCGGCGTCGACATCGTCGGGTCCGGCCTGCTGCGGCGGGCCAGCTGGGACAAGCGGAGCCGCCAGTGGGTGATGCCGCCGGCAGCGGGCGGCCGCGTCCACGGTCTGGAAATCACCCAGAACGAGCGCCGGTTCGACTTCGTCGAGCTGGACCGCTTCCGCTACACCACGCCCGCCCAGATCCAGGCGTTCCACGACCACCTCGGCGGCCTGGAGGCCGCCCTGCGGCTGTTCAACGCCGCCCCGGGCATGCTGACCGACGGCAGCATGCCGGAATACCTCATGCGCCGCACCAACGGCGTCGTCGGCCTGCTCGACCGCCTGATCCGCGACGGCGCCGAGGAAGCGATGGACAGCGGCCGGGAACTGATCGACGAGGAACTGCTCGACCAGATCATCCTGAGCCTGCACGATCCGGAGCGCGACCCGGGGGCCGGTGAAATCCCCCAGGTCCCAGCGGCTCGCTCGGCTCCGGCGGCGGCCCGGACACTCAAAGCTGCAGGACCCGGCCGCCGCGGTCGCAACACGGTCTTCGACGACGACGGTCCCCAGCCTGCTCAGGCAGGAGCCTGACCGGTGGACACCGAGCCCGTCGCCCCGCTGCCCCGGAGTCTGGAGCCGCTGCCGGACGAGAGCCTGACCGGCTTCGTCCTCAGGCTCTCCCACCGGCTGGACCTCCGACCGTCCCGGATCATCGATCTCACCGGCCTGACCACGAGCTTCTCGACCCACTCCGCCCGGGCGCCCGCCCGGCTCCTGTTCATGCTCGAACCCGACATCCGGGTCCGTTTCGCCCGGCTCGCCCGGCTGAGCAGAGAAGAAGCCGACCAGCTGACGCTCCGGCGCTGGGCCGCCCACTACCCGCCGATCGCCGACGCGATCGGCCGGCCGGGCGAGAGGGCCAGGCTCCGTTTCCTGAATCGGGAGTGGGTGCTGCCGACGTCCACCCGCTACTGTCCGCAGTGCCTTGCGGGCGACGGCAGCGACATCCAGCGCCAGCACGGCGGGCCCTGGAAGCTCCAGTGGCGCCTGTCCGTCGTGTTCGCCTGCCTGGAGCACAACCGCCTGCTCGCGGACGTCTGCCCAGGCTGCCGCTTTCCTGCGTTGACCACCCCTCTGAACGGCCCCCACGGCCTCATTCCCGGCCCGGGCCGGGCGATCCTGCACCCGGCACAGTGCCGCAACGGCATCGCGGGGCCTTCCCGGAGGACGGCCGCCTGCGGCACTCGACTCGACTCGGCCGAGATCGCGACTGCCGCACTCACCGCGGAACAGGCCGCCCTCCAGCGCAGACTGCTGCAACTACTCTCCCCCGACGCGGACCCCGCCCAGTCCTTCCACACCTTCGCCGACCTGCGAGCCGCTACCGCGATGATCATCGCGACCTGGCCGCGGTCCGCCTCGCAGGCGAAGATCCTGGAGGACGAACGCCGCCTCGCAGTTCGGGGGCTTCCCTCATCCCGCCGCAAACTCCCGATGAAGACCGGAGGCCGCTGGGGCGGTGCTCCACTCACCAGCCCGGCCACCGCCTGCTTCCTCCGCCTCGCGGACGGCCTCATCTCGCTCTCCAAGCCTGACCTCCGCCAGGCCGTCGCCGACCTCATGAGGAACGCGCCCGACATCCACCACTCGGGCTGGGGCCGGACCTGGGAGATCGTCCGGAACGACTGCTCGCCGTCGTTCCGCAACGAACTCCAGCAAGGGGTTCGGCGCCAGTTCTCCCCTGCAGTCCAGCAGCTGGTCGAAGCCAGCGGCCTGGTGATCCCCATCCGCCAACGCGGCTACCTTCCTGAGCACATCCCCCAGCGGCTCCCGCGCGAGTGGGTCGAGATCCTCCTGGACAACGGGGCTCCGCTCGGCATCGGTGGTGTTCTCAGCCGTTTCCGCCGCATCGCGGCGATCCAGCTAGTCCAGGCCGCCGACGGCACCAGCACCACCGACGCCTCACGGTTCCTCGGCTTCCCCTCGAACCGGCCACAGCCCGGCCTGGCCCTCACTCCCAGGCCGGAGAACCCCTGGACGCAGATGCACGTCAACGAGCGGCTGCCGGAGGCGTTCGAGGCACTCGCCCTGCACATCGCCAGCCAGCCCCACCCTGTCGACTACCACGAGCGGCGCCAACGCCTGGCCTTCTGGCACCTTCGCCAGGCCGACTGGGAGAGCATCACCGAACGCCTGCCCCCGGCCCGCCAAACAGCGCTCCGCTACGGTTCCGAAATGCACCGCCAGTGCGCGTCCGCCTACATCTGGGCCCGGGTCACCAGCGGCGAGTGGAGATACGCGCCGATCTTCCGAGCGCCCTTCGCCCCAGCCGGGTTCAACCTCGACCCGGCCAGCGTCCAGCACGCGCTCCTCCGGCTCATCGACACTCGGCACGATCGCTACTACACCGCGCTCCGCCAGGCCCTGAACGATCACGCCCGAGTACTCGCCGCCCCGCCCTCCGCCCCAGGAGATCACGTTCCGTGATCAACGTGAGGGATCTCCGCCACCTACTGCTGATGAGGACCGCCAACTAACACTGACAGATCGCGCTGTCGCCTGCGCAGACGCACGGGTTTCCCGCCAACCATCGCTGACAGTCACAGGCCCCGGACGATCGCAAACAAGACGGCTTTGCACGAACCGCCGCCGACTTCCCCGCGCCGCTGCCATTCTGGGCCGGATCGCGTGATCACCCGCACACCGAACGTGAGGGACGGCGCGATCACACATCACCGAGGAGGGGGCTCCCATGCTGACCAGGTACACCGACGAGGGCGACGAGCTGCGCGCGGCGGCCGTCAAGAAGAACTTCAACTGCCCGCCCGACCTGGAGGCCGGCCGACTGGATGTCGAGCGGATCGGCGACATCGCCGCGCTGGTGTCCGCCAGGCCGACCGTGTACGCGGCCAACCAGGAACTCCTGGCGCTGCTGAACGTGCTCCCCCGGCCCGACGACTCGGAGTTCTGGTGGGCGGTCCAGAAGGCGTCGAACTCCCTGGACTTGCACCCGGGCAACCTGCCCCAAGGTGTGAAGCTGACGCTGATCCGCCCGGTCGAGACCGCCCTCGCCGGCCGCCTCCTGGCAGGCCTGACCGAGCTCACCGCCGAACAGCGGGCCGACGTGGCCCTCCTGATCGGCGAACGCCTGGAGTTCTTCTCCGCGAACGCGCTGCGGCTCGGCGAACTCTGGATCCAGGCCGCCGAAGCGGCCGCCTTCAAGGCCGTCGTGGCCGGACGCTTCCCCCGCACCCCGGAAGAGGCCGAGGAGTTCACCGCGGCCTGGAAGCGCGACTGAACCCCGCACCACCGGACAACGAGATCGGAGCAGCACATGATCGGCCGCCACTTCGCGCACTCCTTCTTCGACCAGGAGACCGTCGAGACCCCCCGGGAGACCCTGCGCGAGCTCGTCCAGGACGCCGCGATCCTCTCCTTGACGGACGACATCACCACCGACGTCCGGACCCGCTGGGCGCAGGATGACGCCACCTTCGCCAGCGCGCGGCGCATGTCCCCCGACGCCTCGGCGACTCTCGCCTCCACGCTGCGGTGGCTGCTCGCCCACCACCCCGAGACCGCCTCCGTCACCTACGGCGTGATCGCCTTCACCGCCCGCGGGCAGTTCGAGATCCCGACCACCTTCACCGCCGGCTGGCTGGCCTCGAACATCATCTGGGGCGGCGGCAACCAGGAGCCGCTCCCCGACGGCCTCGACATCAACGCCTTCGTCCAGGCCGCCACGACCGACGAGGCCCTCAAGCAGCTGTAGGCCAGCCGACAGCCCGGCCCGGCCCACGGCAAATACCCGCTCGGGGCCGCACCGGAGACAACCCGGTGCGGCCCCGAGCCGTCTCGGCGAGCTCGCCGACAGGAAGACCGCCCCCTACGGCGGCTGACCCGCCGCCGCCCGGGCGGCACCGGACGACTTCCCCGCGGGCCGGGATTTCCGCTCTCCCGGCGCACCGAGCAACGACCCGCCCTACTGCGCGTCGGTTTCCGGGTGGAGCGGGCAAGGACCGCAGCAGCACCGGCTCTCGGCGCCCTGCAGATGCGCCGCTCCACCACAGCGTGGTTCGCCCCAACCTGGGGTTCGCCTCGCGTCACTGCGCAGGGTACGCCGTGCCTAGTACCACGCCACTACGGAATCGCCGAACGCAAGGTCACGAACAGGACGCGCGGCAAGGCGGTCCGAAGTGTGGCGGCAGGCGAACAGGAGACCGGACCGAGCGGACCGTCACGCGGCGCCGGAACCAGCGCGGCTACAGCCGGTAGGGCACCAGCAGCTCGGCCTCCTGGTCGACCCCGTCCGGGAGCAGCGGCAGCGGCCAGTCCGGCTGCGGCGCCCAGGAGGGCCAGCCGGTGGCGAACGGTCCCGCGCGGTCGTCGAGCATCCGAAGCACGCGGCCGCGCGCGGCGTCGACCTGGCGGGCGAGGAAGTCGTCGACCACGCCGAGGCGGCGCAGCCGGCCGTACTCGTCGCGGTCCTTCCAGCGGTGGCCCGAGAGGTCGGGGGTGACGACCAGGTCGAGGGCGAGGTCCATGGTGTCGATCCCGTCCGGGCCGCGGCGGTGCGGCATCTCGAAGTTGACGTACCAGCTGATCGGGTCGCCGCTGTCAGCGTCCTGGAAGCAGTGGAGGGAGAACCACTCCCCCGCCAGGTAGTGGGACAGGACCGCGGTGCGCTCCCAGCGGTGGGTGCCGAGCGTCCAGGTGCCGGTGGCGAGGTGGTCCAGGCCCTGCTCGCGGACGGCGTCACTGCCGGTGCGCAGGGACTCGATCCAGGTCGTCGGGGCGAGGCTCTCGATGCCGGGCCAGCAGGCCAGGGTCAGCACGTGCCCGGTGTCGGCAACGACCCGGTGCGGCTTCGCCGTCCACACCCGCCCCGCGTGGACGTCGCGGCGCACCACGGTGGTGCCGGGCTGGAACCGGGTGCTCTGCTCGGTGTTCGTCACCTTCGGGGTGTTCCCGCCCGATCGGGAGCGAACTCCGCTCGAAGGTGTGACGCGGGATCAGGCTGCCCGACCGCGCTGGCACGGGCCCGGTCGGGTTCGCGGTCCGGGCCGGGTCACCAGGTGACGGGGACGACCTGGTGCAGCAGCCGCACCAGGTCCTTCGCCGACAGGGTGCCCGCCTCGCCCCCGATCGAGTGGCAGTAGCCGACCAGCAGCTGCGCCAGTGTGCCCCGCCGGAGGTCGGCGCCGGCTGCCTCCCACACCTCGCGCGCGGCTGCGGCGCCGCGCTCGCGGAACTCGGCCGAGACGGTGTGGTTGAGGCTGCTGACCAGGTCGGGGGTGTCGGCGAGCTTGCGCAGCCGGGCCACCGCCTCCAGTTCGCCCAGGCCCGCCAGCGGGCGGGACGCGGCAGGCCCCAGCAGCGCCATGGCGCCCTGCCACAGCACACCGGCCTGGTCGAGGACATCGACCAGGCCGAGCATGCTCTCTGCGGCCGGGGCGGCCACCACCGCTTCGATGGTCTCCTCGACCAGGGCCTCGACGGCGGCCGCCGTCATCGACGCAAAAGTCACGGAGGGGAGGCCGGCGTCGCCGTCCGGGTCCTGGCGGGTGGTCATGCGGTGACGCTACCGTGCGGGACGGTCAGCGGATCTTGCCAGCTTCGAGGGGGTTCGCCCCGGGACCGACGGACACGGGGTGGGGGCGGTCACCAGGCCCTGCCCTTGCGGATCTCGGTCACGGTGTCGCGGGCCACGCCGAGGTGGTCGGCCAGCTCCGTCCACGTCGTGCGGCCGCGGCCGTGGCCGTAGAGCTCCTGCGCATCGGCGCGCCGGATCGCGTCGCCCAGGACGGCCTCGCTGTTCGCGACCTCGTCCGACATCACCGTGCGGCGCAGGGCCTGGTAGCGGATCAGCGCCTCGGTGTCGGCGGTGTCGGTCACCGGCGGCAGCCGGTGGAAGTGCGCGGCCAGGAAGCCGGCGGCCCGGGTGCGGGCGGCGTCGCGGCCCTCGACGGTCGCCAGCTCGTGCTCGTGGTCGCCGAACGCGGCGACCACCGCGTAGGTGCTGCTGCCGGGCTCGGTCGGCGCCGCGAGGACGTTCTCCGTCCGGTCGAGGCTGGTCCAGTGGTAGGCGCGGTCCTGCGGCTGCCAGTAGTAGGCGACGATGCCGTGCGCGAATGCGGCGCGGGCGCGGGCCTCGTCGTCGTACAGCGTGTAGGACAGGTTGGCGCAGTCGTTGCTCTCGGTGGCGAGGATCCACCGGCCGTCGGCTTCGGCCAGGGCGAGGCCCAGGTAGTTCTCCGGGTACCAGGTGTCGGTGTCCTTGGCCTTGAAGACCCGGCAGAACTCTGGGACTCCCCCCGAGGACAGGGCCAGGTGGGTCCGGACCAGGACCGTGTGCTCGGCGAGGGCGGCGCGGTCGGCGGCGGGCACCGCCTCGTTCCCGACCACGGTCTCGGCCAGTGCCAGGGCGGCCTCGATGGCGGCCGTGGAGGTGGCGTAGTCCCGCCAGGAGGTCTGCCCGCCCTCCCGCCAGACGAGGAGGGTGTCGTCCTTCTCCTCGTACTCGGAGTGGCCGGCGGTGGCGATCAGGCACTCGCCGTTCTCCCCCTCCCACAGGAAGTCGCCGCCGCTGTCACCGCCGTTGCCACTGCTGTCGACCTTGGCGGGCTCGGCGCAGGCGCGCACCATGTCGGCGAGTTCGGTGCCGAACAGGGCCTTCGCCTCGGCCTCCGTGTCGCAGCGGACCGTCCGCCCGCCGAAGTGCCAGATCCAGGCCGGTCCGGCCTGGGCGACTACCATGTCGGGCGCGTAGCCGCCGTCCATGGTGCCGACGTCCACGTGCCAGGACGCGCCGGCAGTCGGGTCCTCGGTGTCGAAACCGAGTTCGGCGGCCTCGGTGCCGTCGATTCCACGCGTAGCCACGATGACTCCACAAGGTCGATGACGGATCATCCGTCATCGATCAGGGTAGCCCATCGGAAAAGGATTTCCGCAATGGGTGACGGATTATCCGTCACCCATCCCAAGTGTCTGCTGCCGACCTCGGCCTGCCGCACCATCACCTCCGGCCTCGGGCAGCACACCATTCCGCGACTGGCATTTGGTGGCGGAACAGCCCGGGCGTCGGAATCAGCTCTCTACGCCGAGTCACCCGCCCAGTCCCAGCGGAGCGGGTCGCCGGGGCGCGGCTCGGCGAACAGCAACTGCTCGGTGCGCAGCACCCGCTGGGCGTCGGCAAGGGACACGTCGTTGACCAGAACGCTGGCCGTGCGGGCGGTTGCCAGATCGCCAGCGCCACCAGCAGCCCGGCCGGCAGCGCCACCTGCCTCGTCCACTGCCGCGCCCCGGCCGGGCGCAGCCGCACCGGCTCCGTCGTGTCCCGGTGCGTGCCGGCCCCGGCTGGCGCGGCCGGGCGCAGGCCTGTCAGAAGAGAGGGGAGGGCGGGGAGGTCAGGGCGCGGAGATGGACGTGGACGTTCGCGGCCTCGACGCCGGTGAGGTCGGCGATGACACCGGCGGACAGGTTGAGGACGGTGTGCAGGAGAAGGGCGTCCTGCAGTTTCGGGTCGAGGTGGGCGGTGGGGCGGAGCCGGGCGGGATCGGCCAGGGCCCGTACGCGGTCGCGTACCGCCTGCCAGGCGCAGGCGGCGGGGCTGGAGGTGGACAGGATCTGCTGCCAGGTCTCGGCGAGGGTGTCGAAGGCGTCGTCGACGGCGTGGCGGGCGTCGGCACGGCGCAGCAGCAGTTCGGCGTAGCGCAGGTAGTGGTGGTAGTGGAGGTCGTAGAGCGCGGTCAGGTCGAGGCGGCGGGGCGGGCGGGCGGGACGGGTAGGCATGGTGGCGGCCCCTTGGTCGGAGGGGGCGGGCAGGGTGCGGGGTTTCAGGGCGGGGTGGGTCGTGCCGCCCATCCGGGCGGCTGTGCCCGGCGTGGGGCCCGGATGGGCAGGCCGGCGGGCGTGTAGCCGCCGAAGGGCAGGTGGCGCACCGGCCCGTGCTCGTCAGCTTCGTACTCCTCGGTTTCGTGCACGGTGAATCCGTGGAAGCGCAGGAAACTGCGGTCGCCGCTGGTGAGTCCCCCGGCTGGGGATCGGCCCGGCCCGGACGCGGGCACGGGGACGGGCCCGTCCGGGACGGAGGTGGAGGTAGAGGTGGGGAGGCTGATGCGGACCCGGATGGTGGGCTTCGGGACCCGGATGATGGGCTTCGGGGCCCGGTCGGAGCCCCGGACGTCGGCCACCTGGTACCAGGACCAGGGGGTGGGGATGGCGCCGCCGCGTTCGGCCCGGTTCCAGGCGGCCGCCCACTCGGCCTCGCGGCGCCCGTCACCCATGGCGCGGACGAAGGCCAGGACGTGCCGGATGCCGGGGACGGCCTCGCCGCGCAGGATCGCGCCGAGGCTGCTGGCGGGCAGGCACCAACCGCCGCTGCCGGAGCGGCCGGCCAGCTTCTGGAGCCGGGCCAGCGAGGGCTGTCCGCCTTTCGCCCGCAGCCCGATCATGGCGCGACGCAGGCTCACATGGTCGGAGATCAAGCGGAGCTGGGTGGCCAGGACGTCGTACCACTTGGCGGCGATGTCCTGCCCGTCCGCCCGCGCTTCCTGGCGGCTGCGGTGCTCGGCCCAACGGGCGGCGCGCCACAGCCGGTCCGCGGTGCGCAGGTCCGCGCCGCAGACCTTCGCGTAGGCCTCGGTGAGGTTCCACGTCGGCACGCTGCTCCCGCTGGCGGCGCGGGAGAGCGCGGTGGAGGTGTAGGCGGGGGTGCTCGCCGTCGCCATCTGCGCGTAGGTCAGGCCGCAGACCTGGCGCTGGGCACGCAGCCACAGCACCAGGTCCTCGAGCTGCCGGGTGGAGGCGACGACGGCTTTTTCATGCCGTCCCACGGCGGGTCAGACGGTGTCGGGTGCCGGGGCGTTGGACCCGCGCAGGCCGGTGACGGCCCGGCAGGCGGTGTAGGTGGCGGCGCCCAGCGGCCCGGTGACGGCGGCGGCCGACAGCCCGGCGAGGGCGAGGGCACCGGCCGTGACGACGATGACGATGACGACGACGGCCTCGGTGCCCGTCAGGCGCCGCCCGGCGGGGCGGGCGACCGGATCGGGGCAGGCGGACGCCACGGAAAGAGAAATGGACATTTTGCTCCTTTTAAACAATTTAAAACGTGTCTAGAGCTTCAAAACCTGATGTGTCCCTGCGGACGGTTCCTGAGCCGCAGTCGCGCCCGCGAGCGGACGCGACTGGTCGGGCTGCACCAACACGGTCCGGCGGGGCTTCCCGACCCCGTACGCCGAACCGGTGTGATCCTCTCACCGGTGACTCACCGATCACAATCCGTATCCACCGGCACCGGGCCTTTGATTCCGTTTCAACCGGCGCGCCACCCGCGAAAGAGCACACCAGGATCGCAAAAACGTATCTATGGCCTGGTATAGCCGCAGGTCATTGACGGACACGGGACAGGATTCATTCATTTTCGACCGATCGGCATTGCTGACCCTGGCGCGGGAATGCCACCCTTGGAAACAGCGCACCTTTCGGCCACGGCCGGAGCTTCCCTGGCGCAGTGGCTGCACCACGAACGAGGGAACTGGGCATCACCGCGACTTCCCGCGCGGCGCCCGCGAGGGTGGCACGCCCCAGGGCGCGGCCACCCTCTGCTTTTCCACCACCACGCGTCCGACCGGCCCCGGCGCACCGGTACCTGCCGGTCAGCGCCAGCGGAAGGTCGCGTCCGTCATCGGCGCCAGTAGCACCGGCCCGTCGGCCTCGGGCGAGGCCTGGGTGGTGACGGCGGCCAGCGGCCGCGGCAGGCGGGCGGCGTAGATCAAGTGGCGACGACGGAACAGCCCGTCCCGGCCGGGACGGATGGTGGCCTGGTGCTGCTCGAACCGCAGCACCAGGCCGAACTCCTCGACGTCCTCGGCGCCCGCAGCGGCCAGGTCCAGGCCGAGCTCCTCCGCCAGCTCCCGGCGCAGCGCGTCGACCGGCCGCTCGCCGGACGCTGCCAGGCCCCCGGGCAGCGAGTGCTGGGCTCCGCCGGGCCGGTGACGGCGGATCACGCAGACCCTGCCGCCGGGGTCGACCAGCACCGCGCACACCCGCACCGGCACGCCGCCCGCCGCGCCGTCCCGGGCGCTCATCACCGTGTTCACCGTCCTGATGATGGCGCAGCTGCGGCACTCGCGTGCGCGGCTGGCCCCAGCAGGCGAACCGAGCCTGCTGGGGCCGCGGGTGGGGAGGGATTGCGGGGTCAGATCGGTTGGGCGGGGTCGTCCAGCCAGGCGTGCCAGCCGTGCGGGTTGACGGTGAGTCCGAGCCGGTCGACGCCGGGCTCGCCCGCCTGGTGCCACCAGGTGAGGGTCTGCTCGAAGTCGTCCCACAGGCGGCGGCCGCCGTACTGGCGGACCTGGTGCTCGTCCTCGCCGTCGTGGAAGGTCGCGGCTGCCCAGGCCGGGACGGTGAGGGAGTAGAGCCACAGGGTGCGGGCGCCGTCCTCGTGCGGCTGGATCGCGTGGACGACGTCGCCAAGGCGCAGGCCGGCGGCGAGCGGGAACGGGTCGAACTTGCCGTGCGCGGGCAGCGCCGCGGTGGTGGTGGACTCGGCGAGGGTGCCGCCGTCGGCGGGGTTCTCGGGCCAGCGCAGGCGCTGGGAGCGCATTTTCATGAACTCGACCGGCTGGAGGAACGGGCCGGACGCGGTGCCGTCTGCGTGGACGGTGAGGCGGACCAGGGCGTCGGCGTTGGAGTAGTGGGTGCCGAACGGCGCCAGGATCAGCCCGCCGGGCCGGGTCTGCTCGATCCACGCCTGCGGGATCGCCCGCAGGCCGTAGGTCGCGGTGATCCGGTTGTACGGGGCCCCGTCCTTGAAGCCGAGCGCGCCGTCGGCGCAGACGGCGGTCGGGCGGTAGCCGGCGGTGTGCAGGGCGGCGCGGGCCCGGGCGGAGACGGCGGCGTCGATCTCGACGGTGGTCACGTTCGCGTCGCCGAGCCGGTGGCTCAGCAGGGCGGCGTTCCAGCCGGTGCCGGTGCCCTGCTCCAGCACCCGCATCCCCGGCTCGGCCATCAGGTCGTCCAGCATGGAGGCGACCAGCGACGGCTGCGACGCGGAGCTGGTCGGCACGGTGCCGGGCTCGGTGCCCTGGTGCTCGCCGTCGTCCCACTGCGTGACGATCGGGATGTCCGCGGCGGCCGCCGCCAGCCAGCCGGCCTCGTCGGCCCTCCGGTCGACGGGCCGGCTCTTCCCGGTGGCCATGTCGTGCGCCCAGATGAGGTCCGGCAGGAACCGCGAGCGCGGGACGGCGTCGAAGGTCGGCACCCAGGCGTCGGCGACGGGGAAGGACCGCCCCGGCGCGGGGCGGCCCTCCTGCTCAGGTGCGAGCGTCACCTGCGGTGTCCCCCGTCCCCGGGCGGAGTGCTGCCGTCCGGGGACGGCGGGTCCTGCGGCGGCGTCCACGGAGTGCCCGGGTGCCCGTCGCCCCCGCCACCTCCATCGCTGCCCGAGCCGCCGCCGGCTGCCTCGATGTCCATGCCGAGCTCCTTGTCGTCGCTGACGTGATGGTGCCCTCCCGGAACCCGGGAGGAGTAGAGGGCCGGCCCCGGCGCACCGGAGCACGGGTGGGGGCTACGCCGGGGCGGGAGAGCGGGTGCGCAGGTCCGCGTGGACGGTCTTGCCGAGCGGCTCCAGGCTCACGCCCCAGTGCCCGCCGGTGAGGTGGTGGACCAGGGCCATGCCGCGGCCCGACACGGCGGACAGGCCCGCGTCGATCAGGCAGGGCAGGGCACGGGAGCCGTCGCGGACGCTGATCCGCACGCACCGGTCGGTGATCCGCTCGACGGTGACCGTCATCCTCCGCTGGCAGCCGGTCTTCGCCGCGTTGCCCACCAGCTCGCTGACGATCAGTTCGCCCGCCTCCACCAGGTCGTCCAGCCCCCAACCACGCAGCGTGGTGCGCACCAGGCGCCGGGCCGCCGACGCGGACTGCGGCTCGTACGGCAGCATCCCCCTGGCCAAGTCGGCGACCGCGGGCCGCAACGGGGCCTCGACCACCGTCGTCACGGGGCACCTCGAACCCGCCGGCACTGCCCGGCCGCGGTTGCGGCCGTGGCCGGTGGGCGGGGCATGCGGTGCGCGGCCACGGCACATCTCCGCTCTCTCGTCGGCGGTGACGGCTGCGCCCACCCGACGGGGGACGGGCGGGCGCAGCGGCCTCAGCTCGCCCGCCGGGGACCGGGTGTCCGGTCCGTCACGGCGGGCGACGGTTCGACGGTAGGGAGTGTGCTGCCGGGCTCTCAACGAGGTTGCGCCATCTTGCGCGATGTCACCCGAGAGTGGCTATCGCCGCGGTGATGAGCTGACGGGCCTCGGCCCCGTGGACGGCCATGGCGGCCAGGTCGGTGAAGGTGCGGACGTAGTCGGTGATCTCGCCGGGCTGGGTGATCCGCAGGTAGCCGGAGGTCAGCTCGACGGCGACCTCGGCCTCGTCGAAGAGGTAGAAGTCCTCGACCGGCAGGTGCGGGCGGCCGGGCCCGGTGGGGATGACGCCGATGCTGACGAACGGGCTTGAGGCGACGGCGAGCAGGTGGCCGAGCTGGGCGGCCATCGTCTCCGGGTCGCACACCGCGGCGCGCAGCACCCACTCCTCGATGAGCAGGCCGAAGCGGTGCCGGCCGGAGAACAGCATCCGCTGGCGCTCGAGGCGGGCCTCCACCGCGTCGGTGACGTCGTCGACTTCGACGCGGGCGCGCTGGATCGAGCGCAGCACCGCCTCGGTGTACTCGGGGGTCTGCACCATGCCGGGCAGGACGCGGCTGGCGTAGACGCGGAACAGGTTGGTGCGGTGGTAGAGGTCGGCCACCGATTCCTGGGCGGCGCGCAGGCCGCCGCGTTCCATGCGGCGCCACTCGGTGTACATCGTCTCGACCGCGCGGGCAGCGGCGATCAGGTCGTCGGCCTGGTCCTGGGCGCCGCAGGCGGTGCACCAGGCGCGCAGGTCGTCCTCGGACGGTTGGGCCTTGCCGCTCTGGATCCGGGAGGTCTTCGCCGGGTGCCAGCCGCACCGGGCGGACAGCTCGTCGCCGGTCAGGCGGGCGTCCTTGCGCAAGGCCACCAGGCGGGCCGCGAGGGCCTTGCGCGCTTCGAGGACGCTGGAGGAGGGGGTGGACGACATGGTGCTGGCTGCCCGGCGGTGGTGGTGGACGGCTGGTCAGAGGGGGTACTGCGCGTGCGGGACGGCCCGCTCCCAGACGGCTTCGAACGCCGCGGCCACCGCCTTCACCACGGCCTGGTCCTCGGTGCCCTCGTGGCCGGCCCACCCGCCGTCGCCGCTGAACCAGTGGAACAACACGCGGCAGTCGTCGACCAGCCACAGGTCGTTGCCCGGCAGCAGCAGGTCGGACGCCTTCGAACGGGGCAGCCAGCGCACCTGCTCGCCGAGCGCGACGTTGTGCCGCTCGGTGATCGCGTGCTCCCACCTGATGTAGGCGCTGGCCGGCTCCGAGACGACCCGGGCCCGCCGCACCTGCACCCCGCGGCCGACCGTCTCCCGCACCAGCGCCGCCCAGTTGGTGTACTCCTCGGGCAGGTCGTACGCCTCGGGCCGCTCGACCGGCAGGCCCGCGCGCCAGTCGGCGAACACCTGGTCCTCGCCGTAGGAGTCGCGCATCTCCAGGTGGCAGGCCGAGCGCTCAGCGCTCCTCAGCAGGGCGCCAAAGTCCGGCACGCTCGGCGTCATCGCACACCTTTCGCAGGAAGGGGATCATGCGAACCGGAATCCGGACGACGCCCTCGTGGTCCGGCACGCCCGCGCCGTGGCCGGGCGCCCACTCGGTCTCACTGATCTCCCGGAGCTGGTCCTCATCGGGCAGCCAGCCCTGGACGACGATCTCCGCCTTCTCGTCCTCCAGCCACACCGTCGGCGAGCCCCCGTTGGGCGACTCCGGGTCGATGCCCCTGAACCGTAGTGCCATGACCGCTCCTTGAGCCAAGCCGGTTGCGGATCCTTGCGCCCCTCACCGTCCCGCCACTCCTGACGGGACGTCAAGAGCGCGCGGAAGCAGTGACCGGAGTGTCAGTCAGCCCTGCAGCGACGTGGATTGCGCACCGCTGCGGGCTACGGCTACGGGGTGAGGTCGATGACCCGCACCGGCTGGCCCTTCCAGCGCTGCGGGTCGACGGTGGCGACGAGGGCACCGGTGGGCCGCTCGGGGGTTGGGGCGGCGGCGTAGCGGGTGTGGGCCTGGGCCCAGGTGGTGTCGGCGGCGAGGGCGAGGACGGCGGGCAGGTCGAGGTCGAGGACGGTCAGGGCTGGGAGGGCGGCGAGGTGTTCGGCGGTGCCGGGGCGTTCGCGGTCGGCTTCGACGAGGGCGCAGGCGGGGGCGTAGAGGTGCCAGCCGGCTTCGGCGTGGGCGCGGTGGATGAGGCGGGAGGCGAGGAGGTTGCCGCGGCCGGCGGCGACCATGGCGGTGTCGTCGAGGACGACGTGCGTGTCGGTCACAGGCTGGCGGCCTGGTCGAGGCGGCGGTCGAGTTCGGCGTCCAGGTCAGCGGCGTGGGCGGCGTCGGGGTTGTAGCCGTTCCAGGCCTGGAGCTTCTGGCGGGCCTGCTCGGCGCGCTCGGCGCGCTCGGCGGGGGTGAGCTGGGTGTCGGCGAGGCGGGCGAGGTAGGCGCGCAGGGACATGTGTTCACCGGCGGCGAGGGCGGCGAGGCGGTCTCGGGTCTCGGTGGGGATGCGCACGTTGGCGTCGGCCACGGTGCTGTTCCTTCCCTCTCGGCATTATGGGTACGGGTACGTACCCATACCCGCTACAGTAGCAGTGCCCGGGCGGATCGGTCCCGGCCCTGCCCGCGGCCCGCCGATGCGGGTCGCTTCCCTCGACGGGAGCACCGGTGCTCGCCCAGGACGCCTCCCCTCCCCTGCCGCCGCACGAGCTGCGTCGTGTGCTGGCCGAGGTCGTCCTGCCCGCGGCGGCCGCCGGTGCGGTGCCGCAGGAGCAACCGGTCGCCATCCTGGTCGCCGGGCCGCCCGGCAGCGGCAAGACCACCGTCGCCGACCTGCTGCACACGGTGCTGAACCGGCGCGGCGGCGCAGTGAGGACCGGCAGCGACCTCTACAAGGACGTGCACCCGGCCTACCGGGCGCTGCGCGGGCGGGACGTGCGGGCGGCCGGGGCGGCGGTGCGGGCGGACGTGCGCTGGTGGCAGGCCGGGGTCGAGGAGTACGCCCGCGCCCACCGCCTGGACGTGCTGGTGGAGACCGCGCTCGCCGAGCCGGACGAGGCCAGGACGCAGGCGGCCGCGTACCGGGCGGCCGGGCACCGGGTGGAGGTGGTGGCGGTCGCGGTGGCGCTGGCGGTCAGTCAGCTCGGTGTCCTGGCCCGCTACCTGGCCCCGGGCGACCGGGGCGGTGCGGGGCGGTGGGTGTCGTGGGCCAACCACGACGAGTGCGCCCGCCAGCTCGCCCGCACCCTGGACGTGCTGGAGACGGAGGGCCTGGTCGACCGGATCGCGGTGGTGCGGCGTGGCCTGGAGCCGCTGTACGGCAACGAGCTCGCAGGCGGCCGCTGGGTGCGGCCCGCCGGGGCGGGGGCGGCGGTGGAGGCCGAGCGGCGGCGCTGGTGGAGCGCGGCGGAGACTGGAAGCTTCCGCCGTGCCCTGGCCGGTGCGCAGCGGGAGCTGGTGCGGGCCGAGGAGCGGCTCCCGGCCGATGCGGTGCTGGCGGTGGCCCGGGACGCGGAGCGGGCCGCGGCGCTGGCCGAGCCGGTGCGCCGCACCGCTCAGCCCCTGGCGGTGCCGCCGGGCGTGGACTACCACCGGCTGTCCGCGGACGAGCACGAGTGGATCTTCCAGAACCTCGTCGTCCCGGACCTCGGCCCGATCACCGCGCAGCAGGATCCGGTGGTGGTGTTCGTGATGGGCGCGCCGGGTTCGGGCAAGACCCGGGCGTCGATGATGGTGCGGCGGGCGATGCGGCTGCGGCGGCCGGTGGGCATCACCGGCGGGATGTTCAAGGCCGCGCACCCGGACTACTTCCGGCTGCTGCGCGAGCACCCGCGCACCGCCTCGGCCCGCATCCGCGCCGACTACAAGGCCTGGCAGTCCCGTGCCGAGCAGCTGGTACGCGACGGGCGGGGCGACGCGGTGATCGAGCTCGCCCCCGGCAGCGCGCAGGACTTCGCCCGGGACGCTGCCCTGTGGCGGCGAGCCGGGTACCGGGTGGAGCTACTGGTCCTGGACGTGCGCGCCGCCGACAGCCGCCAGGGCACCGCGCGCCGCTACGAGGAACTCGACCGCAGCGGCGCCCTGCCCGGCCGCTTCACCACCGCCGCCGGGCACGACCGCTGCCTCGCCGCGCTGCTGGAGAGCGCCCGGCTCGCCGAGCAGCACGGCCTGGCCGACCGCATCGACGTCGTGCGCCGCGACGGCACCGCGGTCTTCAGCAACACCCTCTTCCCCGATGGTCGCTGGACGGCACCGGCCCAGGCCGCACTCGTCCTGCACCTGGGCCAGCAGCGCCCCTACAGCGAGCAGGAGGCGCTGGCCTTCCTGGGCGTCCAGCGCCAGCTGCGCGGCCGACTGCCGCAGTACCGCGGCGAGATCGACGCGGTCACCCGCCTCGCTCTGCCGCTGCTGCCGACCTCGATGCAGCCCGGACAGCTCACCTTCACCGCGCCCGCCGCTCCTACGCGCCCGTGATCTCGGCGAGTTCGGCATGGACGGGCGCCGGGGAGCCCGCCGCACGACCTCCTGCCAGGTGCTGGCCCGGGCGTACTTGCGTACCGTGCGACGGTCCAGACCGAGCTCACGGGCCATCGAGCTGTGGGAACGGCCGGTGCCGGCGAATGCCTGCACGGCTTCGAACAGCCGCCGCACGTGCTGAACGGCTGGACTGTCCACTTCCCCTGCCACAGCCTCCTCCGTTCCGGTGGGCTCCGGCCCGGCGGGATCAGGCGCGGGCAGCGCGGCTGGCAGGCAACCACGGTGAGCGGCGGCGAGGTCCTGGACACGCCGGGACAGGCCCTGCCACAGATGGAATCGGTCGCTGACCTGGACCGCGCCGGGGCACCGTCAGCGACGCCCTGCCGCTAAGAAGTTATCTCATTTGGAGATTCGGCGGGTGCAGATGAGGGCGGCGGCGATGCTGGCGAAGGCGGCGAAGTGATCGGCCTTGCGCTCGTAGCGTCGGTGCAGTCGGCGGAAGGCGCCGAACCAGGCCACGGTGCGCTCGATCACCCAGCGGTGGCGGCCGAGGCGCTGGGAGGAGTCGATGCCCCGGCGGGCGATGCGGGCCGGGATCTGTCGTCGTCGCAGGTAGGCGCGGATGAAGCGGTGATCGTAGGCTTTGTCGGCGTGCAGCTTGCCGGGTCTGCGGCGCCTGGGTCCGCGGCGTGAGCGGATCGGCGGGATCGCTTCGACGAGCGGGATCAGGGCCTGGCTGTCGTGAACGTTGGCGCCGGAGACTGCGAGCGACAGGGACAGACCGGTGCGTTCGGTGAGTAGGTGGATCTTCGACCCGTACTTGCCCCGATCGACAGGATTCGGACCTGTCAGCTCCCCTTTTTCAGGGCCCGCATGTTCACCGAGTCAACCGCGCACCGCGACCAGTCCAACTCGCCCCGCGCGCCGAGCTCGTCCAGGACGACGCGGTGGAGCTTGGCCCACACCCTGGCCCTGCTCCACTCGGTGAAGCGCCGGTGCGCGGTGGGCCCGGACGGACCGAAGCAGGACGGCAGTTGGGCCCACGTGCACCCCGAAGTGGCGATGAAGACGATAGCCGCCAGCACCTCGCGGTCTCCGTAGCGGCGCCGGCCGCCACCCTGCGGCCGACTCGGCGCCGCCGGCACCACCAACTGGAACAGCTCCCACAGCTCGTCCGGCACCAAGCGCTCCACAATCGTCACGCGGTCAGCTTACAAGTCCAAATGAGATGACTTCTAAGTGAGCGAGCCGTCGCGACAGGCAACCTCGACACCCGGGTACTCGCGCAGCCACCGGCTCAACTGTTCAGCTTCCCACCCTTCCCAGAGCATCAGCGGGAGCCGTATCGTGGCGTCAACCAGGATGGTGCCGTAGGTGTCGCCGTAGAGCGCGAAATCGTCCACCCCCAGCACCCGGGGTGTGACCAGGGGCGGCAGCGGCACCCGCATCAGCAGCGAGAGCACGGTGGACCGCGAGAGCGCGATGCCCAGGATCCTGGCCCCGCCCCGGCCAGCCAGCACGACACCGATCTCCTCAACCACCCTCTGCAGAAGCGGAGTTCGCCGCTGGTAGCGCACCGTCATCCCTGACACCTGTTCGGCGAAGGTCACCTTCAGGCAGACCGGGTTCTCGCAGCACAGACGCCGCACACTCAAGTCGATCCGCACCGTCCTGCCCCCGACCGTCACATCGGCCAGGTGCCGCACGTACCGGCTGTGGACCCACTCTCTCACCGTCCCGCACCCCGTACACGATGCTGGATCCCGGGACCTGGTACGGGCATGGACCACCACGACGGGGCCGGAAAGATCAACCGAGACCACCGATACCCCGGTCAAGTGCGGCAACAGCGGGGCCAGTTCAACGGAACACCGTCACAAGCTGCCCACTGCTGGCCCGGGAAGATCTCCGGCTACGAAAATCTTGCCAGAGTCATTGGGACGTGTACCTCGACAGGCGCCGGCTCGCGGGATGCGGATCGCGTCCAGGACAGCCGGGAACATGGTGCAGTCCGCCGTGTTTCTGGTGCTGAGCACGATCGAGAGCGGCAGGGCCTGGCCGTCGACCGCCAGGTGGACCTTGGTCGTCAGCCCGCCCCGGGACCGGCCGAGTGCCTCGCGATGCGCGACAGCTGCCGGATCTTCCGATTCGTCCCCTGCGTCGGCCCCTTTTTGCGGGCGCCTGCGCCATGCTGATGCGCCCGGGCGACCGTGGAGTCGACCGAGACCGTCCACTCCACGGCACCCACCGCATCGTCGCGGACCTGGACCTCCTGTAGCAGTCTGGCCCAGGTTCCCTCCTTCTCCCACTGGGCGAAGCGCCAGTAGACGATCCGCCAAGGGCCATACCGTTCGGGCAGATCGCGCCAGATAGCACCGGTGCGGAGCCGCCGCAACACGCCGTTCACGACCTGTCGATGGTCTCGCCACGGTCGTCCAGCACCATCGCCCTGCGAAAGCAGCGGCTCAATCCGCGACCACGCCGCGTCCGTTATCTCTCCTCGCCCCACCACAAGATCAATTATAAGACAGGGTCCAACCTTGCTGAAATTCGAATTTTTAAATTTATTAAAAATCGATTGAGAAGATATCAATTCCTTCCATTTCAGATACGGCGTTTCCAATCTCGCGAACCAGATCTTCGGACCCGACCGGGAATTCGTTGGGGCCAGTGGTGACGGGCTCTAGAAATACATCCTCTTCACCTTCGATGGAGATAGAGGCCAGGAGATCGGTTCCAGCAGTGTCGAACCTGATGGAGATCTGGCAAATGATTTCGACTCCATTTGCCAACTCAAGGACATGGCCATCAATATATGATGACGAATTCGGGGATTCCTCATACTGCCACGCGGGGCCAATTGAATTTCGTCGCAGTGCGACTCCAGCCGGGGCACTTTCTTCCCATTCGCGAACAATATTCTTCATTCGAAAGTGAGCATCTCGAAGCGCCACCGTCAAAGCCACGACGGCCTCCCCGGTATAATCCATTGGCATTTACTCTTCTCCTGTCTTCGTGGGTAGATTTTGAGACCAATTATAATAGAATCCCGAGAAGCTGCAGGACGGCCAGCGCCCAGCGACTTGAGCGCCGACCGACCTGCTGAATTCTATCCTAGCTTTCTACTCATTGGCAGTGGCCGCACCGCCAGTGGCAAGAGTTAGCAGGAAAAGGCCGGTATAAGTAGCACCGGTAAGCATCCCACTCCCCACCGAATCCCAATTGACATGGAAACTAAACCAAGATGAAGACTCTTCGGATGGTGCAGTTTTAGGCTGCGTCGCCTTCACTTCCCTGGCCTTTGGAACCGGCTCTCGATAAGTCCGATACGTGATTATCCCATCATTTTCCCCACGCATATTTGGACTAATGCTTCCGACCGCCATGAACTGTGCAGGATTATAAGGATTCTCGGTGATTAGCGGGGGGATATAATAGCCCTTTTTGACCGGCAATCCATCAAGCATCCCCGTGCCGCCCGTCAGCTTTTTTATGTACTGATCCAGCTGGCTCGGCCCACCATACTCGGCCCGGACTTTTCCGCGTCTGGTCAGGAGACCCGAGGGCCAGGCATCGGGGGCCTGGTTCTTGACCTCCCAGACGTAGATGGCATCTTCCTCCCTAGACATTATATCAATATATCCAGGGCCCCCAGTGAACATTTCGCCAAGGCTGGGAATGAGTTTGTCTTTGCCGATTTGATCGGAGCCTTCTGGGACTTTATTTGCCTTCTTTCCTTCGGGGGTCGTATCGGTAGTGACTCGCCAGCTATTATTGAGACCATAGCGCACGCTGACCATGGCGGAAATGTAGGACGCAGCCACTTCGACTGCCCAGTCATGTATCCCCGTCCAAGAGGAAAATGGATTGAATCCAATTTTGCAATATGATTCGTTGTTGCCTTGGCTTTCGCTTGCCCCGCCATTTTTTCCGTCGGCTCGCAGGCCGGTGGGGTCGCTCTTGGTGATGGGGTTGCTGGCGGCGTAATTGTAGCCGCCGAGTTGTTGGGCGTCAGTGGAGTCGAAGATTGGGTCGAGGCTGATGAAACGGCCGGTGTTGGGGTCATACTGGCGGACGCCAAGGATAGTGAGGCCGGTGGCGGTGGAGGTGGGCTTGTTGAGGAATCCTCGGTTATCGGGCCAGGCGACGGTGGTGCCGCGCGGGGCTCCGTAGGGGGTGAACTGGCGCCAGGTGGGGGTCTGGGCGGTGCGGTCGAGGATCAGACCGGCGGTGCCGTGCGGGTCGGCGATCTCGAAGCGGTAGTTGGTCAGGGTGCCGGTGCGCACGAGGGTGCCGCCGCCGGGCAGGATGAGGTAGCGAATGCCGGTGACGGCTCCGCTGACGGTGTTGAGGGTGTACTGCTGTTCGGGCAGGTAAAGGGTCGTGGTGCCCGGGTCCTTCTGAAGCAGGACCTGGCCGTCGGCGCCGTACACGTAGGAGCTGTCTCCGGCGGTGCCGCCTTTGATGGAGGTGAGGCGGTTCGCGTCATCCCAGGTGAGGGTCTGGGTGCCGCCGGTGGCGGTGGTGCGAGTGGTGGTGTTGCCGGCGCTGTCGTAGGAGAGGGCGCTGCTGCCACTGGTGGAGGTGAGGGTGTGAGGCTGGTTCTTGCCGTTCCCGTTGTAGGAGTAAGTAGTGCTGGCGTCGGCACCGTTGGTGGTGGAGTGCTCGACCTGGTTGGTGCGGTTACCGAGGGCGTCGAAGGCCCATTCGGTCCAGTAGGCGCCGCCGGGGACGGCGTCGCCGACCTGGGAGTGCGCCGTGCTGGTGGGGGTGACCGTGCAGGAGTCGGTGGCGGTCCACGCCTTGGTGAGGCGGTCGAGCTGGTCGTAGCTGAAGCACTGTGTCTCGGAGGTGACACCGAGGCGGGTGGAGACCTGCCGGGTGGTGTTGCCAGCCAGGTCGTAGTCGTAGTGCTGACGGTCGACATCGCTCAGGGCGCCCGTGGTGGCGCGCTGGACAAGTTGCTCGTTCAGACGTCCGGTGTGGACGTCGTAGGTGTTGCTGATGACGCCGTAGCTGGTGGGGCTGCCGATCTGAGACTGCAGGACCCTGCTCCAGGCGTCGTACGTCGTGTCCTGGGTGTAGCCGTAACTCCCGGAAGCCAATCCCGCCGGCAGGTCGAAGGCGGAGGTATATCCGTGCATGACGGTCTCGGCCGGCAGGCCGTTACCCGCGGGGTAGGTGTCGGTGTACGGCAGGCCCGCATTGGTGGTGTACGTGTGCGAGTACACGTACCACTTGCCGCCGAGCGCGGTGCCTTCGGACGCCGGGATCTTGACGGTCTCCCCGAGGGAGGAGCCGAAGACGTTGAAACCCGCAGCCTGTGTCTCGTAGGCTGCGCCACCCACGTAGGACGTCACCGTGGTGACGTGGCCGATGGGATAGGTCATGCCGGCCACGGCGTTGTTGTCGTTGTCGTAGACCCAGGACGCGGTCTTCGTCACGTCGGACTGCGCGGCCACCGGCGAAGAGAAGGCGGCAGTCTTGCGATTCAGGACATCGTAGGTGTAGCTGACGCTTTTCCCACGTGAGTCGGTGGACTGGATCAGGTTGCCGACTGGGTCGTACTGCATGGCACTGGCGCCAGCATCGGGGTCGTTCTTGCCGGTGACTCGGTCAAGCAGGTTGTAGGTGGTGGTCCAGGTAGAGCCGTTGGCGGTGACGGTGTTCTGTTTACCGTGGCCGTCGAAGCCGTAGGTGATGGCTTGACTGGTGCCGCCGCTGACGGTGTAGTCGCCAGTGAAAGTGTCGGTCGGCGGTGTCACGGTGGGGCGCGCGGTGTAGTCGTCGAGTTCGACGGTGCGGCCCAACGGGTCAGTCACCGTCGTCTTGACAGTGCCGCCGGTGGGCGGGATGACCGTAGTGCGGTCGCCGCCGTAGACGGTGGTCGTACTCTCCTGCGTGACGGAGTACTTCAGTGAGTCCACGCGTACAGCACGGCCCAGGCCATCGTAGGCGGTGGTGCTCTGGTCGGGGATCTGGGAGTCCTGGACGCTGGCCAGCGCTAGCGTGGGAAGAGTCGCGGAGTCCCAGTACGCCTTGTTGGTCTTGGTGACCCAGCCGTGGGAGTCGAAGAACGACTCGGTGATCAACCGGCCGCCCTGCGGGGTCGGCGTCTGAGTCTGGCGTATACGACCGAGCGAGTCGTAGACCGTCGTCGACGTCACATATGCCAAGGAATCATTGAGCTTTTCCGCCGTCGTCCCGGTCAGGCCTGAATTCGACACTGTATAGGTGTATTTCAGGTTCGCCGGGGTTGAAGTCGAACGGGACTGCGACCATACGCCGGTCAAGCGACCGAGGGAATCGGACTGGCTGCTGGTAGTGATGTTGTTAGCGTCCGTTGCCGACAAGATTAGGCTACGGGCTGGCGCCAACACCGCCTTGGTCGTCTGACCCTTGGCATTGGTACTTGTGGTAGCTGTGGTCAGACCTACCGAATTTACAGTATAGGCCGTTGTGGTTGCATTGCCGTTCGCATCTTTCGTGACCAACGGCCGCCCGTAAGTGTCATAGGTAGTACGTGTGCCAATTTGCCAGCTATAGGATCCACTGGTGTAGTCCGAGGCGCCCTGAGTCATGGTGACATTTCCGACGCTGGGCGGGGTGGCTTGAGGAAAAGTAGAACTGAAGGCTGGATCATCATAGAACATGCGAGTGGCTACTTGCACCTGGGCCGGCCGATTGACAGTGGCTGGGGCGGTGAGGGTGTTCCAGGTGGCAGGTACCGAAGCGATCGGCCCCTCGGTGAATCCGCCACAGGCGACCGAGACAGTCTCCTGCGAGGCGACCAGGCCCATGAGGTTCAGGGAAATGTTGGCAGGAGCGTAGGTATAAGTGGTACACCGGTCGTATGCAGTGTTCGCCGGAACGGTATGCGAGTAACTAGCCGCCAGCTGGCCAAAGTTTGAATTTGACGAGTCCGTGACATACGTATTGTTGGCTTCAGTCACGCGCCATGCGGCTGGAATGATGGATGTGATTGCTTGGCGCTTGTATCCTTCGGCGGGTTTGACTACCTGCGCAGTCAGAGGCGGCAGGTTGGAGCGAGTGCGAGTCGCGGTTGAGTCCGATATCCAGTACGAATTAATAGTCAGGTTATCGATGGGGCCGCCGTCTCCCTTGTAGACGGTATTTTCGAGGGCCATTCCGGCCAGCTGGTTGCTGTCGGTGTGGGTGGCTGCCTGGGAGTCGGTGAGGGTGACGGTGCGGGTAGAGGTAGCGGAGAGCCAGTCGCCGTCCATTCCGCGGTAGTAGCTGGTCTTGCTCTTGGTGCGGCGGTCGTCGGTGCCGTTACCGGTGCGGGTGGTGACGTCGGCGTAGCCGCGGAACTGGCCCCAGGTACGGTACTTGGGCTGGACGACCTCGTTGTCGTCGTAGTGCCAGGCGGCGCCGCCGCCGTACTCGTAGGAGGTGTTCTTGGCGAGTGCGCCACCGGTCCGGTCAGTCTCCAGGACGTTGGTGACGGCGTACTTCTGGAACCAGTCGGTGACGGGCTCGCTGTAGAACTTAGGTGTCCAGCTGACCGGGTAGCAGGAGTTGGTGTTGGTGGAGGCGTTGGCGGATACCGTGTAGGCGGCGGTGCAGGGGTTGGGTAGGCCGTAGGTAATGTTGGTCAGGCCGCCGAGTTCGGTGGTGATCGAGGTCAGCCGGTAGCGATACATGCCGGGGAAGTTGGCGGTGTCAACCCGGTTCTGCATGGTGGTGCCGCCGAAAACCACGGGCGGAAGGGTGACCGGGCCGGTGCCGCCGGCGCTGGTGTCGTTGCCGGTGCGGGTGATCGAGGCCAGCCACAGGGTGGGCGAGGTGCCGTCACCCGTAGGCGGCTCGGTCTGTGCGAGGTCGTAGGTGTCGACCGGCGCGTACTGGGAGGTCGCGGTCGCGTACTGCCTGGTGACGATCTGCTTGAGCCGGACGGTCGAGAAGAACGACGGCGACTGCGGGATACAGGTCGCTCCGCTGTTGCAGATCAGGTCGAACGGCACGTCCGGGTACTGGGTGCCGGCGTTCGAGGACGAGATCGGATCGCAGACGGCAGCTACGCAGCGTGGTCCGGTGACGAACTGCACCTGGTCCGGGACTGTGCCGAAGGCGCCGTTGTCGAGGAAGCCGTAGTCGATCCTCGACAGGTAGGAGTCGCGGACGTACTTGGTGTTGCTCGCGCCCTTGTTCTGGCCGTAGTAGTTGGTGTCCTGGGCGTACCAGTAGGACATGGCCTGCCCGCGGACGTCCTTGACGTAGTCCAGGTGCCACTTGTAGGCCGTGGTGCACACTGAGGAGTTGAACCCGGCGGCGTTGTAGCAGGGGTCGCCCGGGTGCGAGGAGTACACCGGCACCGAGTCGACCGAGTTGGTCACCGGCTTGCCCGAGCTCCAGCCGGGCAGCTGGTTGCGGCCGAACGAGTACACAGTGCCGGAGCGGTCGGTGACTGTCCAGTAGTCGGTGTTGTAGGTTCCGGTGCCGTTGTTCGAGCCGGTGACGTGCTCGATCTTCTCGCCGTTGTCGCTCTGCGGCTTCCAGGTGCTCTTGGCGGAGTCCCACACCAGCGCGGTCGACGAGCCGTTTAGCGACATCGTCAGGATCGGCCCGGCGTAGCACTGGTCGCCGGTCTCGGACGGCGACGCGGTGCCCTCGGGCTTGTCCGCGCAGGAGGTGAAGGTCTGCTCGATGAACGAATCCGGACTCGACCAGCCGTCACCCACCCAGGACGCCTGCGCCTGGGTGGAGGCCGTCTTGCCGTCCACCGAGGCCGAGTCGTAGGCGAGCCCGATTTTGGGTGTCAGCGTGGTCGTAGCAGCCGGAGTTTGGATCGGGTACGCGTAGCTGAAAGAGCCGCTGGCAGTGCCAGCCGTCCACGAGCCAGACGGGGACAGCGCGCTGGCGCCGTAGTTGCCTGCCGAACCACCACCTTGGCCGCCAGAAGTGGTGGCTGCGAGAACCTGAACATCTGACGTCGAAGCTGGGCTCAGCGCACTTGCGCCACCACCTGACCAGAGCGCAGGAGCTACGTGGGCGGTGTCCGCAGCGGCAGATGCCGGCACAGTAGACGAGGTCCCGAGCTCGACCTCCGCGGACATGCTGGACGCCTTGGCGTTGCGTTGGGTCGGCAGCGGGGTCTGCACCCGGCACTCCGCGACCTCTGGCGTGGTGAGCGCGCAGGCCGGAAGGGTGACCAGCTGCAGGCGTGAACTGTAGTTGCCGCCGTAGGCCTCAGCGAAGGCCGAGTAGTCGACGCCGACCCGAACCTTGCCCTTACTCTTGCCCTTGGCCTCGGACGGGGCGACGGTGAAGACCATGCCGGAGATGCCGAGTTCGGCCGCCTTCTGGTGGTCGAGCACCGACACGCCGACCTCGGAGGGCCCATGGTAGGCATTGCCGTCGGACTTGGCTGCCTGCAGCCACACTGGCGTGCCGGTAGCAGCCTGCCTGGCACTGTCGGACTTCTCAGACACTGCGGTGAGTTTGACGCTGCCCTTACCGGCCTTGGGCCAGGCAGTGGCGTGAGGCGCGAAGGCGCGCTGGGCCTGGCTGACCTGCTGGTCAACCTTTGGCTTGAGGTCCTTCACCCCCTTCACGGCCCCTGCAGAAGGCTTGCTGGGCTTCCACGGCTGGGATGCGTCCGCAGCCTGTGCCGGAGCCGCGATCAACGCGGACATCAGCACTACCGCGGAAGCCCCTACCAGCCATGGCTGAAAAGCTTTTTGACGAGTAGTCAATTTCAATGTCTGATGATGCGTCAAGTGTGATCCTTGATTGCTCACTTGACGCCTATCCATACGAGGCATAGGTCTTTCCATGTCTCTTTGATTGGCTGCGCGAAGGCAGCACGGATTTCCCGACAAGGTGGCCGATGTCGAGTTCGATGACGATCATGACAACGGTCTCAAGTTGCCGTCACCGGACAAGTCGCCTACAGGTGGCTGATTTTGCAAATTATTTGCTTTTCATTGAGCTGACATATCGGGTAAATATCTGACAAGGCACTCAATTCGCTTCGGATGGTGGGTGGTGCGACTTCAAGTCAACTCTCATCGTGTGTAACCCTCCTGCCGGATGTCGGCGGTAGCCGTCGTCTGATCCGTAAACGAAAGGGCTGGGGGCTACCTGTGCCACCTTCCACACCAACAAGACGTGTACTCGCCGCAACGCTCGGTGCTGCACTGACCGCACTGACTCTCACTGCGATGGTGCCCGCGCAGGCGAACACCGCACAGCCGGGTACCGCGCAGGCCGCTGGGCCGTTGTCGGCCGAGCAGGCGCTGTCGAAGGCCCGGTCGTCCGGGAAGGCTGTCGTGGTGGATGCTGCGACAACGCCGACGGATGAGCTGACGGCGAACCCAGACGGCAGCTTCACGCTGAAGCAGGCGGTCACTCCGGTGCGGGCCTACCGGGACGGCGGCTGGAAGCCGCTGGACGCCACCTTGGTGAAGCAGCCGGACGGCTCGATCGCGCCGAAACTCGCCAGCAGCCCTCTGACCCTGTCGGGTGGCGGGTCGGGTCCGCTGGCGCAGATGAAGAGCGGCAGCCGTTCGCTGTCGCTGTCGCTGCCGGATGCGCTGGTGAAGGACCTGCCGACGCCGACGCTGGAGGGGCCCACCGCGACCTACAGCCTGATGGCCGGAATCGACCTGAAGGTCACCGCCGATCCACAGGGCGGCTTCTCCGAGGTCCTGGTGGTCAAGGACGCCACCGCGGCCGCCAACCCCGTGCTGAAGAGCCTCTCGTTCACGACCCGGGCCACCGGTGTCGACCTGGGCACCGACGAGGCCGGCAACATCACCGGCAAGGACAAGCACGGCCAGGTCGTCTTCTCCGCGCCCGCGCCCGTGCGCGGCGTGTGGGACTCGGCGGTGGACACCTCGGCGGCCACCGTCACCGACCCGAGTAACGGCCAGGTGCTGGACGCGCGCAGCGGCAGTCCGGCCCTCTCCAGTGAAGCCGGCCCCGGTGCCACCGCGCGTGTCGCGCCGCTGAAGGCGGAGTACGGGGGCGGTGCGATCACCCTCACTCCTGATCCGGCGCTGCTGTCGGGGACGAACACCACGTGGCCGCTGTACATCGACCCGACCTACTCCGCCGCCGGCAGCACCAGGCTCGGCTGGACTTACGTCAGCTCGGCTTTCAAGACGACCAGTTACTGGAACACCACCGACAGCGAGGGGCTGCGGGTCGGCGACAACAACTGGGAGTCGCCCTTCTTCGTCGGCCGTGCCTTCGCGAAGATGTCGGTGCCCAGCGCGATCTACGGTGCGCAGGTCTCCTCGTCCACGTTTTACGCGACCGAGACCTGGTCGCCGTCGTGCACCGGTACCGATGTCGAACTGTGGCAGACCGGCGCCATCTCGGGCAGCACGACGTGGAACAACCAGCCTGCCTGGAGTACCAGGAGTGACACCCTGAACGTTGCCAACGGTTACAGCAGCAAGTGCCCTGCCGCGTCGGTCGGTTTCAACACCACCGCTCTGATGCAGAGTGCGGCCAACGGCAACTGGGGTGACATCACGCTGGGTCTGCGCGCCACCAACGAGTCGGACGGCTACGGCTACAAGAAGTTCCAGCCCAGTTCGATGTACATGGAGACGAAGTACAACCACGTCCCCACCACCCCCAGCACGCTGTCCACCTCGCCCGCGACCTCCTGCACCGCCGCGACGCCGACCGTCATCGGCAACGGCGACGTCATGCTGCGCGCAGCGGTCTCCGACCCTGACGGCGGCAACCTCGGGGTGGCTTTCCGTCTGGTCAAGACAGCCACCGGCACTGTCGTGGCGTCCTCCGACGCCAGCAACCTGAGCGCAACGTCGGGCACTACGGCCCAGCTCCTGGTAGGCCGTCAGGCCCTGATGAACGCGTCTGGCGGTGCGGCAACGACGTTCTCATGGAACGTCTACACCAACGACGGTTTCGTCAACAGCGGCACCAGCGCGACCTGCAAGTTCACCTTCGACCCGACCGCGCCGGGCAAGCCGACGGCTGCTGTCGGCTCTGGCCCGTTCACCGTCGGCACACCCACCCAGGTGAGCATCTCGGCCAACCCGGTCGGAACCGCCCCCGCGAGCTACACCTACCAACTCAACGGCGCAGCCCCCAGCACCGTCACCGCCCTGTCCGGCGCTGCCACGGTGAGCATCAAGCCGAACCGTGCGCACAACGTGCTGACCGTCACCGCCCTCTCCGCCGGTGGCAACCCCAGCGGTGACAGCGAGGTCGTCGAACTCGACGCCGCACCCGCGGCGACCGCGCCGGAGAACGACCTCACCGGCGACGGCCGCACCGACCTCGCCGTTGTCGGCAGCCAGTCATCCCTGCCCTCCGGGCTCTGGATGGCCAGCGGCACGACCACGAAGTCACTGAACACCGCCGCAGACAACCTCGGCGCCAAGGGCACCGCCGGCACCAGCCCATCCCCGACCGACTGGAACGGTACCCAGGCCATCATCGGCCACTTCCGCTCCGGCGCAGGCTTCAACGACGTCCTGCAGTACAACCCCGCCACCGGCGCAGGCATGGTCCTCTACGGCAACGGCGACGGCTCAGCGCTGGATCCGCTGATCAGCAGGAGCGTTCCGTCCGTAGCTTTCACTTCACCCACCACTAGCGCGAAGGCCACCTGGGTCGCGAATGCCGGTCAGCTCTACATCACGGCAGCGCAGGGTGATCCAAACCCGTTCCCCTCGCTGCTGAGCATCCTGGACGGCTCCCTCTACCTGCAGCCCACCGCTGCGATGCCCGGTGGCTTCTTCCCCGCCGAGGTGGACCTCTCCGACATCAACCCCACCGGCACCGGTACCTGGGCCGGGTGGACGATCGTCACCGCGCTCGGTACCGACAACATGCCCGGCATGTTCACCCGCTCCGACACCGGCGGCCAGCTCTACTACTACAGCGCGGCCAACCTGCTTGACCTGACCCTCGGCAACACCGTCACCCCTGTCCTGGTCGCCTCCAGCGGCTGGACCAAGGCCGCCAGGCCCGCCCTGCAGGCCGCGGACATCGACCGCAACGGCACCCTCGACCTGTGGTCGGTGAACACCAGCGGCGCAGCCACCGCCAACCTGTTCAACGGCACCACCCTCAGCGGCCAAAGCGCCCAAACTCTGCTGGCGACCACTCACACTTGGCCGCTGGACGACAACGCCACCGAGGGGGCGCAGGCCACCACCGCCGCCGACCGCACCGGTACCCTGAACCTGAGCGGCCAGGCCGGTGCGACCTGGAGCAGCAAGGACCTGTTCAGCCCCGATGTGCGTCTCAACGGCACCTCCGCCGGTGTGCTGAGCACCAGTGCGTCGGCGGTGAACGTGGCGAACAGCTTCACCGTCTCGGTGTGGACCAAGCCCGATGTCGCGGACGGGACGGTGCTCTCGCAGGACGGCACCACGAGTGCGGGGTTCAAGCTCTACGCCGACGCCGCGTCCAAGCACTGGATCTTCTGCCTGGCCACGGCCGACACCAGCGCCCCGTCGTGGGACTGTGCCGCTACCGGCGCGGCCGTTCAGCTCGGCGCGTGGACCCACCTGACCGCGACGTACAACCAGAACACCAACATCCTCTCGCTGTACGTCAACGGCATCGTCGCCAACACCTCCGCCCACACCGCGGTCACCGGTTTCACCAAGGGCCTGCGCATCGGCGACCTGCTGGCGAACGGCACCCGCCAGTCCTTCTACAAGGGCGCTGTCTCCAACGTCCAGACCTGGGCCGGCACCGCGCTGACCCCCACCCAGGTCGCCCTGCTGTCCGGGACCCCCGGCTACGTCCTGTTCCCCAGCGACGACACCAACTACCCCAGCGGCACCACCTGGGCCGCCGGACGCGCCAACATGTCCTTCCGCAACGGCATCCTGACCATCAGCAACCCCGGCTACGGCACCTGGACCTACGGCAGCACCAACAGCACCTCCGCCTCGGTGATGACCCTGCAGCCCGACGGCAACCTCGTCGCCTACCCGCAGGCCGCCCACACCACCGGCACCGCACTGTGGGGCACCTCCACCAACAACGCGCCGGGTGACGTCATGTTCTTCCAACCTGACGGCAACCTCGTCATCTACAAGCCCGACGGAACCCCCATCTGGAGCTCCGGCACCTACCGCCGCGCCTGGCACAACAACGCCGCCGTCGACGAGGCAGGCGGCACCGGCAAACTCCGCTACGCCGACTTCAACGGCGACGGCAAAGCCGACGCGATCACCATCGCCGACAACGGCGCCGTCAACGTCAAGCTGAACGCCGGCGGCGACGGCCACGGCGGCTGGCAGGACATCGGCCAGGTCACCACCGGCACCACCACCGACTGGACCAAGGTCCGCTTCGCGGACTGGGACGGCGACGGCAAGGCCGACTACCTCGTCTTCAACGGCGGCGCGGTCAACGCCTGGCTGAACGCCGGCGGCGACGGCCACGGCGGCTGGATCTACTACGGCCAGGTCACCACCGGCAGCACCGGCGACTCCGACCACGTACGCTTCGCCGACTTCGACGGCGACGGCAAGACCGACTACCTGACCTTCAGCGACAGCGGCGCACTCACCGTCTACCTCAACAACGGCGGCGACGGCCACGGCGGCTTCACCCCGCTCGGCCAGCTCGCCACCGGCACCACCAGCGACCGCACCCGTATCCGGCTGACGGACCTGGACGGCGACGGCAAGGCCGACTACACCATCGTCAACACCGACGGCAGCATCACCACCTACATCAACCACGGCGGCGACGGCCGCGGCGGCTGGGTCCTGCGCCCCGTCATCTCCACCGGCCACACCACCACCAAGAGCCAGGTCGACTTCACCGACATCGACGCCGACGGCCGCGCCGACTACCTCCTCATCAACAGCACCACCCACGCCTGGCTCACCAACGGCGGCGACGACTTCGCCACCCCCGGCTGGACCGACTGGGGCCAAATCCTCGACGCCGTCTGATACACGGAACAGGCGATATACAGAACCACAGAGAAAACCGTTCGCCCTTGTTCACCAGCTCCTCACTGGTGAACAAGGGCGAACTCATGGGGTATAGCGGGCTCAGCGGGCGAGGGCGACAGTGAGTTGCTCATTGGGGCAGTCGGTGGCGAGCGGGTGCAGCGCGTCGGCCTCCACCTGGTCCACCGTCAGGTCCCAACGCGTCTTCACCAATTACCCAGTCGGTCAGGTAGATGCAGCAGTAGGCCTCAGCCAGCGGCAGCCACTCCACGACGCCCTTGTCCGCCTTGCTGCGGTTGGACTTCGCTGACACCGCGACCAACGCCTTGGCCTCGTCGAGGTCGTTGGCGTAGGCCTGCCGCTGCTCCGCCGTCCAGGCGGAGGCGCCGACTGACGGGGAGCGTCATTCCAACCGTGCCGTATTCCCCGGCGGCTGCACGCATCGGCCGGTGTCGGAGGCGAGCACTACGGTGCTCCGCCATGGACACTGACGATCTTCAGCGCCGGTGCCTTACCGGCTCCGGTTCGATCTCGTCGGAGCTGGTCGACCGGCTCCTGGAGCGCGGGCACGGCGCGGTGGTGGCGGATCGGGCCGGGCGCGGGGAGTGGTTCTGCGCCAGTGCGTGGGCCCGGTCACTCGCTGGGGAGGGCCGGTTGGACGAGGCGCTGGAGGTGCTGGCGCCATACGTCGCGACGACATGGTGGACAGCCGTCGTGGAGGTCGCCGAGCTGCTGGAGGACGGGGGCCGCACCGAGGAGGCGATCGAGACCGTCCGGGCCCGGACGGCCCTGGGCCACCCGCAGGCGCTGGAGCACTACGCTCGGCTGCTCGCCCGACACGGCCGTGCGACGGAGGCATTCGACCTGCTGCTGCCCCTCGCCGACGAGCGCGGGCGCATCAGCGCCCTGGCGGAGGTCGCTGCCGCCGCCGGCCGCGAGGAGGAGGCAGCCGCACTGCTGAGCGCCCGGATTGCCGAGCACCGGTGCACCGACTTCCCCTGGTGCTGCCGCGGCTTCGACATCGACACCGCCCGCGGGCTGCTCGCCACCATCCGAGAACGACAGGGCCGCATCGACGATGCCATCGCCCTACTCCGGCCCCGGCACGCCGTCCAAGGCGGCAGCCGCGACCAGTTGGCGGACCTGCTGGCCCGGCACGGCCGCTTCCAGGAGCTGTACGCCTACGCGAAGGCCACTGGAGACGAAGAGGCGCTGGAGCCGCTGGCCCAAGTGCTGGAGGAACGCGGGGACGTCGAAGGGGCGATCGCGGTGTACCGGTGGGAGGAACTGCCCGCCGCAGAGCACCCGAACGCCGCCTTCGCCCACGCGCAACTCCTCGCCCGGCATGGCCGGGACGACGAAGCCATCGCCGTCATGCGCGATCAGGCCGACCGGCGCCCCGCAGAGGACTGGATCCTGCACACCCTCACCGACCTGTGCCTGAAAGCAGGCCGCCCCGCCGAAGGACTCGCCCACCTCGACATCCTGGCCACCCGGCGCGGCGGCCAGGAACCGTGGGACCTGTACTGGTTCCGGCTGTCCCTGCTCGCCGCCCGCGACGGCGTCGACACCGCCGTCCAGCAGGCCCGCACCCACCCCGAAGCCGACACCCCCTACGCGGCGGCCGACATCGCCCGCCTCCTCGCCGACTCCGGGCGCACCGAAGAAGCCGTCGCCGCCCTCGAACAGCACACCGTCCCGCGATGGCACACCACGAAGCTGGCCGGCTACCTGATCGACCTCGGCCGCACCACCGAGGCACTGGCCCTCCTTCAGCGCACCACTGCCCCGCCTCCGCCAACCCCGACGGCGGACCTGTGGGCCGACATGCCTCCGTTCTGAACCGGCGACGGGCCGGCCCGCTACTCAGGCAGTCTTCCCAGCAGCGCGCCCTGGCCGGACTGGAGGATGTGGGCCACCTCCAGTGGGACCCAGAAGCACTCGAAGCGGGTCGGCTCCCCGACGCCGTCGTGGTCCTCCTGGCTCATCCACCGCTCCTCGGTCGGCTCGGTCAGCTCCAGGTGGTAGATGTGCCGCTGCTGGATCTCGCGGCGGTAGGGGGCCATGTCGTACTCGGCCGTGCCGAGCTTGGACACGATCTTGAATTCGGTGAGCCCGGTCTCCTCCCGGGCCTCGCGCAGCACCGCATCCTCCGGTGCCTCGCCGGGGCGCACGCTGCCCGCTGGAACCTGGATCCCCACCTCCTCGTAGGTGTTGTCGGCGTGCCGGAACACCAGCAGCCTGCCGTCGCGCACGACGTAGGCGACAACCTTCTTCCTGACGACCTTCTCCGACACGGCCTCTCCCTTGGAAGCATAGGTGTGGTGCGCGACCGGGACCTGATACCCAATCAGCGCGGATGGAGGGAGCCGTCCGCGCACGCGCAGGGCGTGCGCGGCAGCGAACACGGCGTGCTGGCACATACCGCGGGCGTGGTCCGGGAAGCAGGGGCCCAGTCTTCGAAACGGCACCAGCCACGCTGCTGGGCTGTGCTCAGCCGACACTAGGTGCGCCCGGTTGGTGCGCCTCGGCTTCGGTAGGGACGCGGTATCAGGGCCGCTACGCCGCAGCAGGTTCCCGGTTCCGGTGTGGGCCGAGAGCGGGTTCGGCCGGCACTCAGAGTGCGACCTGCGCGGGAACGGGGATGCGGGTGTGTAGGTCGGCGTGGACGGTCTTGCCGTCCGATTCCAGCTTGGCACCCCACAGCCTGCCGGTGAGGTCGTGGATCAAGGCCAGGCCTCGGCCGGACTCGGCGGCCAGGCCCGCGTCGATCAGGCAGGGCAGCGTACGGGAGCCGTCCCGGACGCTGACGCGCGCCGACGTACCGGTGACCCGCTCCACCATCACAGCCATCTTCAGGTGGCAGCCGGTCTTCGCCGCGTTGCCGACCAGCTCGCTGACGATCAGCTCGGCGGCGTCGACCAGCTCCTCCAGGCCCCACTCCAGCAGGGCGCCGCGGACCAGGCGCCGGGCGGCCGAGGCGGAACGCGGATGGTAGGGCAGCAGCACCCGCGCGAAGGCGGCGGGCGGCCGGGTCGGGGCCTGGACGGCCATGGTGGAACTCCGCTCCTGGTCGGCGGGTGGGCCTCCGGCTGCGCCGCTGCCCGGTGCGCGGCCCGCTCTCCGGGCGGGCCCGAGGCAGGCCGCGGCGGCGGGTTCTACGACGGTAGGGAGCGGACGGGTACGGGCTCAACGAAGTTGCGCCATCTTGCGCAGCGTCACCCGAGCGCGGCTATCGCGGTGGTGATGAGTTGACGGGCTCCGGCCCCGTAGACTGCTGTGGACGCGAGGTCGGTGAAGGTCCGCACGTAGTCGGCGATTTCGTGCGGCTGGGTGATCCGCAGGTAGCCGGAGGTCAGCTCGACGGCGACCTCGGCCTCGTCGAAGAGGTAGAAGTCCTCGACCGGCAGGTGCGGGCGGCCGGGCCCGGTCGGGATGACGCCGATGCTGACGAACGGGCTTGAGGCGACGGCGAGCAGGTGGCCGAGCTGGGCGGCCATCGTCTCCGGGTCGCACACCGCGGCGCGCAGCACCCACTCCTCGATGAGCAGGCCGAAGCGGTGCCGGCCGGAGAACAGCATCCGCTGGCGCTCGAGGCGGGCCTCCACCGCGTCGGTGACGTCGTCGACTTCGACGCGGGCGCGCTGGATCGAGCGCAGCACCGCCTCGGTGTACTCGGGGGTCTGCACCATGCCGGGCAGGACGCGGCTGGCGTAGACGCGGAACAGGTTGGTGCGGTGGTAGAGGTCGGCCACCGATTCCTGGGCGGCGCGCAGGCCGCCGCGTTCCATGCGGCGCCACTCGGTGTACATCGTCTCGACCGCGCGGGCAGCGGCGATCAGGTCGTCGGCCTGGTCCTGGGCGCCGCAGGCGGTGCACCAGGCGCGCAGGTCGTCCTCGGACGGTTGGGCCTTGCCGCTCTGGATCCGGGAGGTCTTCGCCGGGTGCCAGCCGCACCGGGCGGACAGCTCGTCGCCGGTCAGGCGGGCGTCCTTGCGCAAGGCCACCAGGCGGGCCGCGAGGGCCTTGCGCGCTTCGAGGACGCTGGAGGAGGGGGTGGACGACATGGTGCTGGCTGCCCGGCGGTGGTGGTGGACGGCTGGTCAGAGGGGGTACTGCGCGTGCGGGACGGCCCGCTCCCAGACGGCTTCGAACGCCGCGGCCACCGCCTTCACCACGGCCTGGTCCTCGGTGCCCTCGTGGCCGGCCCACCCGCCGTCGCCGCTGAACCAGTGGAACAACACGCGGCAGTCGTCGACCAGCCACAGGTCGTTGCCCGGCAGCAGCAGGTCGGACGCCTTCGAACGGGGCAGCCAGCGCACCTGCTCGCCGAGCGCGACGTTGTGCCGCTCGGTGATCGCGTGCTCCCACCTGATGTAGGCGCTGGCCGGCTCCGAGACGACCCGGGCCCGCCGCACCTGCACCCCGCGGCCGACCGTCTCCCGCACCAGCGCCGCCCAGTTGGTGTACTCCTCGGGCAGGTCGTACGCCTCGGGCCGCTCGACCGGCAGGCCCGCGCGCCAGTCGGCGAACACCTGGTCCTCGCCGTAGGAGTCGCGCATCTCCAGGTGGCAGGCCGAGCGCTCAGCGCTCCTCAGCAGGGCGCCAAAGTCCGGCACGCTCGGCGTCATCGCACACCTTTCGCAGGAAGGGGATCATGCGAACCGGAATCCGGACGACGCCCTCGTGGTCCGGCACGCCCGCGCCGTGGCCGGGCGCCCACTCGGTCTCACTGATCTCCCGGAGCTGGTCCTCATCGGGCAGCCAGCCCTGGACGACGATCTCCGCCTTCTCGTCCTCCAGCCACACCGTCGGCGAGCCCCCGTTGGGCGACTCGGGATCGATGCCCCTGAACCGTAGTGCCATGACCGCTCCTTGTGCCAAGCCAGTTGCGAGTCCTTGCGGCTCTCACCGTCCCGCCACTCCTGACGGGACGTCAAGAGCGCGTCGCTGGAAGTGGTGCGCGAGAACAACCTGCTCACCATCCGCTGACCGGGACGCGGGGGACGGGGATCTCGGGTTCGAGGGTGTGGACGCCGGTGACCGAGCTATGGCTGGAGAAGCCCGCAGGGACATCCTTGCCATTGACGGCGCCGACAGTGGAGGTGGTCCAGGCCCTGCTCGCAGATGGCGTCACTGCCGGTGCGCAGGGACTCGACCCAGGTCGTCGGGGTCAGTTTCTCGATGTCGGGCAGCAGGCCCGGGTCAGCACGTGCCCGATGCCGGCAACCACCCGGTGCGGCTTCGCCGTCCACACTCGCCCCGTGTGGACGGCGCGGCGCACCACGGTGGTGTCAGGCCGGAACCGGAGGCTCTGCTCGCTATTCGTCACCTCTGAGACCGTGTTTGAGATCTGCCGTGTCGCCGGGCTGGAGTGGTCGTTGAGCCTGTTGTGAGCGGTGTTTGGGGCGGGTATCCGTCGGACCTGACG
>NZ_BAAANS010000073.1:0-36682 GCF_039529925.1 Kitasatospora saccharophila
CGGGGCCGGGGGCGTCGGCCGGGGCGCGCGGGGCCGGGACGGCTGCGGGGGCGACGGGGGAGGCGGGGCCGGGGCCGCCGGGTGCGCGGCCGTGCGCGGCGGGGTCGGAGCGGGAGGCGCGCGGCGGGTCCGCGGGTCGGGGCCGGGCGGGGACGGCGGCGAGCAGGCCGGCGGCGAGGGCGAACGCGTCGGGGCGGTCGGCCTGGTGGCCGGGCAGCGGGAGTTCGCCGCCGGCGAGGTGGTGGCCGAGGGCGTCGCCGAGGTCCTGCGCCGGCCGGGTGCCGTCGTCGCCGCCGTCCACGACGTCGGCCGGGTCGAGGCCGTCGGTGCCGCGGATGCCGTGGAGGGCCCCGTCGGCCGGTCCGTCGGCCGGGCCGTCGAGCGGTCCGTCGCCGCCGGTGCTCGCGCGGACGACCGTGCCGAGGGCACGGTCGGGGTGCTGCGGGGGGTGCCCGGTGTCGGCGGCGCGGGCGGCGGTCGCGCCGAGGCCGAGCCCCAGCACCTGGGCGGCGAGCATGCCGCTCGCCGCCAGTGTGCCGGGCCGCCCCCACCGGCGTCGGGAGGTGTCCGAACGTCGCGGTCGCTTCGCGTGGTTGGTTCGCACACCAGGGGAGAACGAGCGGGACTCCCCGCGGTCACGCTCGTTGCTCACACTCCGTCACACTGTGCGGGGGTGCGGGAGTCCGGGCCGGTGCTTCAGGCGAGCCCGCCGCGCCGGATCACCTCCGCGTACCAGCGGGCGCTGGTCTTGGGGGTCCGCTTCTGGGTGTCGTAGTCGACGTGGACGACGCCGAAGCGCTTGCTGTAGCCGTACGCCCACTCGAAGTTGTCCAGGAACGACCAGACGTAGTAGCCCCGGACGTCGGCGCCCGCGGCGATCGCGTCGGCGACGGCCTGCAGGTGCAGTTCGACGTAGCGGACCCGCTCGGGGTCGTCGACCTCGCCGTCCGGGCCGACCTCGTCCTCGAAGGCGGCGCCGTTCTCGGTGACCAGCAGCGGCAGGCCGAAGTCGCGGTGCATGCCGACCAGCGAGTCGGTCAGGCCGGTGGCGTCGATCGGCCAGCCCATCGCGGTGACGTCGTCGTTGGCGAGGTGGAAGACCACGTCCTCGGAGCCCGGCCAGCAGCTGAACTCGCTGTCGCCGTGACCGTCGTTGCGGGCGGCCTCGGCGGTTTCGGCGTTGTCGCTGGGGGCCGAGACGATGGTCGGGTTGTAGTAGTTGAGGCCGAGCAGGTCGATCGGACGGCCGATCTCCGCCTCGTCGCCGGGACGCACCAGCTCGTCCCAGTCGACGATGTGGGCGGTGTCCGCCTTCAGGTCCTCGTCGTAGCCGCCCTTGAACATCGGGCCGGTCCAGATCCGGTTGCCGACCGCCTCGATCCGGCGGGCCGCCTCGCGGTCCTCCGGGGTGTCGGTGAGCGGCCGGACCAGGTGCAGGTTGAGCGAGACGGCGATCTTCGCCGAGGCCGGCAGCACCTCGCGCAGCGCGCCGACGGCCAGGCCGTGGCCGAGGTTGAGGTGGTGGGCGGCCTTCAGCGCGTCGGCCGGGTTGGTGCGGCCGGGGGCGTGCACGCCGGAGCCGTAGCCGAGGAAGGCGCTGCACCAGGGCTCGTTCAGGGTGGTCCACACCGGGACGCGGTCGCCGAGCGCCGCGCCGGCCAGCGCCGCGTACTCGGCGAAGCGGTAGGCGGTCTCCCGGACCGGCCAGCCGCCGGCCTCCTCCAGGTCCTGCGGGAGGTCCCAGTGGTAGAGCGTGGCGACCGGGGAGATGCCGTGCTCCAGCAGGGTGTCGACCAGGGCGCGGTAGAAGTCGAGGCCGCGCTCGACGGCCGGGCCGCGGCCGGTGGGCTGGATCCGCGGCCAGGACAGCGAGAAGCGGTACGAGGTGAGGCCGAGGTCGGCCATCAGCCGGACGTCCTCGCGGAAGCGGTGGTAGTGGTCCACCGCGACGTCGCCGGTGTCGCCGTTGAGGACCTTGCCGGGGGTCTTGGCGAAGGCGTCCCAGATGGACGGGGTGCGCCCGTCCTCGGCGGCCGCGCCCTCGATCTGGTAGGCGGCGGTGGCCGAGCCCCAGGCGAACCCGGGCGGGAAGGCCACCCGGGGGGCCGCCACCGATGCGTGGGCGGCTGTGGTCGGATCGGTCATGGTCATACGGGAGCGCTCCCATGGCTCGGGTGTGGACGGGGCGGTGTGCCGGGACCGGCCGGTGGGCCGGTCCGCGGCGGATCAGCTCTTGACGGCGCCGGAGGTGATGCCGCCGACGATGTGCTTCCCCAGAACGACGAAGATCAACAGCAGCGGCAGGGTGCCGATGAGCGCGCCGGTCATGATCACGGCCTGGTTGACGTCGTAGCCGGAGCCGCCGCCGAGACCCGAGAGCGCCACCTGCACGGTGGGGTTCTGCGCGTTGAGCGCCACGAACGGCCAGAAGAAGTCGTTCCAGGACTGGACGAACACCAGCATGCCGAGCACCGCCATGGCGGGCCGGGCGATCGGGAACACCACGTGCCAGATGACCCGCAGGCTGTTCGCGCCGTCCACCCGGGCCGCCTCGATCAGCTCGAACGGCAGCGCCTCGGACAGGAACTGGCGCATGAAGAACACGCCGAACGCCGCCACCAGCGAGGGCAGGATGACCGACTGCAGGTGACCGCTCCACTGCAGGTCGGTGACGATCCGGTAGAGCGGGATCACACTGAGCTGCGGCGGGATGGTCATGGTGGCGACCACCAGGGTCAGCAGCGCGTTGCGGCCGCGGAAGCGCAGCTTGGCGAAGGCGAAGCCGGCCAGCGTGGAGAACAGCACCGTGGACAGCGACACGCAGCCCGCCACGATGGTGGAGTTCAGCAGCGCCTTGCCCATGTCGGCCTGGCCCCAGGCGGTGGAGAGGTTGTTCCACAGCTCGCCGCCGGGCACCATCGGCGGCGGCGACAGGGCCACCCGGTCGCCGGTGTTGGAGGCCGCCACGAAGGTCCAGTACAGCGGGAACAGCGAGACCAGCGCGGCGATGCCGAGCAGGACGTAGGTGACCGGGCCGGCCTTGTCGTGGTCGCCGGCCTTGCGCCGGAACAGGCCGCGCGGGCGGGCCGGTTCGGCGTGCTTCGCCTCGCGGGAGGAGGGGGTGGACAGGGTCGCGGCCATGTCAGCCTCCCAGCTCGTTGCGCTTGCGGTAACGGTTGATCAGGAACTGCGCCAGGCCGATCAGCAGCAGGATCAGCAGCATCGTCCAGGCCACCGCCGAGGCGCGGCCCAACTGGCGCGACGGCCAACCCAGTTCGTACATGTAGAGGCTGAGCGTCTGGAACTGGTGCGCGGAGCCGCCGGACACGCCGACACCGCCTCCGAACAGCATCGGCTCGCCGAACAGCTGGGTGGCGCCGATGGTGGAGACGATGATGGTGAACATGATGGTCGGACGGATCGACGGGATGGTGATCCGGGTGAACTGCTGCCACCGGTTGGCCCCGTCCAGGCTGGCCGCCTCGTACAGGTCCTTCGGCACGGCCTGCATCGCGGCCAGGTAGATCAGCGCGTTGTAGCCGGTCCAGCGCCAGGTCACGATGGTGGAGATGGCGATCTGCGAGGGCCAGGTGTCGGTGATCCAGTTCGGGTGGAAGCCGAAGGCGCCCAGGACCCAGTTGATGAAGCCGTAGTCGGGGTTGAACAGCTGGACGAACACCAGGGTCGCCGCGGCGATCGAGGTGGCGTACGGAGCGAGGATCGCGACCCGGAAGAAACCGCGGGCGCGCATCCGGTAGTTGAGCAGGTGCGCCAGCCCCAGCGCCATCAGCAGCTGCGGGACGGTCGAGATCACCCCGATGGTGAAGGTGTTGCGCAGCGCGGTCCAGAACTGGTCGTTGGACCACAGGCGGGTGTAGTTGCCGAAGCCCTTCCACTCCATCACGTCCGGCTTGAGCAGGTCGACGTAGTGCAGCGACAGCCAGCCCGTCCAGATCAGCGGGAAGAGGCCGAAGGCGGCGAAGCAGAGGAAGAACGGCGCGATGAAGGCGTACGGGGAGGCCTTCAGGTCGAACCGGTACAGGCGGGAGCGCCATGAGGAGCGCGCGGCGGGCGGTGCCTCGGCGCGGACGTGGGTGGCCACTTGGGGTTTCCTTCCCGGGGGTGGCGAGGGGCGGCGGAACGGCGCCCGGCCGGGTGGGCGGACCCGGCCGGGCAGTAGGGATCGGCTACCGGCGCGTGCCGGCCCGGATCAGTGGCCGGTCTTGTCGTCGACCAGCTTGGTCACGTTGTCCCAGGCCTTGGCCGGGTCGGTGCCGTGCTCCTCGATGTCGAGGATGCCGTTGTCGGTGATGATCGTCTTCACGTTGCCGTCCTGCTCACCGATCGGAGCCGGGACGATGGAGGAGGCGGCAGCGGCGAAGATCTGGCCGGTCGGCGCGTTGTTGAAGTACTCCAGCTTGGCGCCCTGGACGGCGGGCTGCTGCAGGCCGCCCACGGTGGAGGGCAGCACGCCGATCTTGGTGAAGACCTTGGCCTGCTGCTCCGGCGCGGTCAGCCAGGCGGCCAGCTCGGTGGCCTCCTTGATGTGCTTGCCGGCCTTCGGGACGGTCAGGAAGGCGCCGCCCCAGTTGGAGGCGACCGGCGCGGCCGCGACGTCCCACTTGCCCTTGCCCGCGTCACCGGAGTACTTGCTGATGGTGGCGGTCATCCAGGAGGGGCAGACCAGCGCGGCGAACTTGGCGTTGGCGAGGGCCGCGTTCCACGGGTCCTGGAACTGGCGCAGGCCGGCGCTGATCTTCGCGTCCGAAGCGGAGACCGCGAGGTCCCAGGCGGTCTTCACGCCGGCGCTGGTCTTGTAGACGAGCTTGCCGGAGGCGTCCGAGTACTGCTCGGGCTGGGCCGACAGCACGGCGTTGAACAGGCCGGAGGCCGAGTCGGTGAAGAAGGTGCCGGACGGAGCCTTCTTCTGGTACTCCTTGCCGGTCTCGACGAACTTCGTCCAGTCGCCCGCCCACAGCTTGCCGACCGCTTCGCGGTCGGTCGGCAGGCCGGCCTGCTGGAACAGGTCGGTGCGGTAGCAGATCGCCATCGGGCCGATGTCGGTGCCCAGACCGATCATCGCGCCGCCCGGGGTGGTGGCCTGCTTCGACTTCCAGGGCAGCCAGTTGGCGGCGTTGACGCCGTCGGCCTTGCTGAGGTCGACGAACTTGTCGCCCAGGGTGTTGGTGGCCTGCGCGATGTAGCCGACCTCGACCGCCTGGATGTCGGACAGGCCGCTGCCCGAGCCCAGGTGGGTGGTCAGCGCGTCCCAGTACTTCTGGCCGTCCTGGGTGGTCTGGTACTTGATGGTGATGTTCGGGTGCGCGGCCATGTACTCGTCGTACAGGCCGGCCTCCACGTAGCCGAAGTCGCCGAAGTCGCCGATGTTCAGGGTGATCTTCGAGTTGGCGCCGTCGGAGCCGCCCTTGTCCGAGCTGGACGAACAGGCCGTGAGCAGCAGGGTGGAAGCGGCGAGGACCGCGACGGTGGCGACAGCGGCTCTGCGCGGGCGGGAGGTGGTGCGCATGGGGGCGAACTCCTTTGTCCGGGTGGTTGGTCCGGGTCGGTCCGGTGCCGCTCCGGTCGTCTTCCGGGGGCTTCCGGTGGTCTTCCGTGGGTGGTGCCGGGCTTGGAACGAGAGCTTCGTTGGGTGTTCTTGGTGCGCTGAATCTTGGCTACAGTGTGGGAGCGCTCCCACAGCTGGGCATGCCGGAAGGTTGCTGTGTCGCGGGGGTGAGTGTCAAGACGTGGTGACACAAACGTTGCCGGAGCGTTTCCGGCTTCGTTACCACCGCCGTTGACGCCCGCGGGCTGCCCCGGACACGTTCCGGGCCGCCCCGGATGGTCGGAAACGCCGCGGGACCGGCCACAATGAACAGTCCGTGCGGGCCCGGGGGCGGGTTCCGCGGATCCGTCCCATCCGTCCCAGAGACCGAGAGGTGTAGCGATGAGCCCGACCGCACAGCGCCCCGACGCGCTCCACCCGGGCGCCGGCGGCAGAGCCACCGCGCGCCCCACCCTGGAGGAGGTGGCCGCGCTGGCAGGCGTCGGCCGCGGTACCGTCTCCCGGGTCATCAACGGTTCCCCCCGGGTCAGCGCCAAGGCCCGGGAAGCCGTCCAGACCGCCATCGCCGAACTCGGCTACGTGCCCAACCGGGCCGCCCGCACCCTGGTCACCTCGCGCACCGACTCGATCGCGCTGGTCGTGCCCGAGGCCGAGACCAGGCTGTTCTCCGAGCCGTACTTCTCCGACATCATCAGCGGCGTCTCGGCCGAGCTCGCCGAGACGGACATGCAGCTGCTGCTGATCCTGGTCCGCAACCAGCGCGAGCGCGACCGGCTCTCGGCCTACCTGACCGCCCAGCGCGTCGACGGCGTCCTGGTCGTCTCGGTGCACCGCGACGACCCGCTGCCCGGACTGCTGGAGAGCCTGGAGATCCCCTCCGTGCTGGCCGGCCGGCGCGGCGACCTCGAACCGCTCAGCTACGTCCACGCCGACAACGCCGGCGGCGCCCGGATGGCCGTGCGCCACCTGCTCCGGCGCGGCTGCACCCAGGTCGCCACCCTGACCGGCCCGCTCGACATGGAGGTCGCCCAGGCCCGTCTCGGCGGCTACCGCCGGGCCCTGGAGGAGGCCGGCCACGCCTACGACGAGGAACTCGTCGGACTGGCCGACTTCACCGAGGAGGGCGGCCGGGTCGCGATGCGCGAACTCCTCGCCCGCAGGCCCGAGTTGGACGGCGTCTTCTGCGCCTCCGACGTGATGGCGGCCGGCGCCATGCAGGTGCTCCGGGCCGCCGGGCGGCGGATCCCCGACGACGTCGCGGTGATCGGCTTCGACGACTCGATCGTGGCCCGGCACACCGACCCGCCGATGACCAGCGTCCGCCAGCCGATCGAGGAGATGGGCCGCACCATGGCCCGACTGCTGCTCGACGAGATCCACGAACGCGGCCGGGCCCGGCGGCAGGTGGTGCTGGCGACCGAGCTGATCGTCCGCGACTCCGCCTGACGGCGGGCGGCGCTACGGCGCTGCGGCGCTGCGGCGGGGCCGTGCTGTGGCGGGCGGCGGGAAGCGCGGGAAGCGGGGCAGAGGGGGAGCAGGGCAGGGGGCGGGGCGGCGAGGGAGCCACCACCCGCGCGGGGTGCGGCCCGTGCGGGGGTTCGGCATGTCCGGGGGCAGGTGCCCCTCGCGCCGGTGGTCCCGCGCGCCCCGGGCGGGCGTCCCGGCCGACCGGAGCGGGGCTCGGGGTGCGGTTCGGGGCCGGGACGGCGGCTCGGGGCGTGGGCCGGGCTCGGGGCGTGGGCCGGGCTCGGGACGTAGGCCGGGCTCGGGATGGGCTCGGGAGTCGGGGCTCAGGAGTTGGGGCGCAGCGTCCAGACGATCTCCAGCACGCCGGTGACGGCGCCGTCCTCGCGGGTGATCTCCACGATGATCGGGAACTCGGGGCGCTTGCCCTCGTCCAGCTCCGCGATCACCTCGGCGACCGGCCGGCCGAGCGTCGCGGTGGCGGTCACCACGCCGCGGGCCAGCTTCTTGAACGAGATCTCGCCGACCGTCGGCAGCGGCACCGCGCGGCCCAACTGGTCGCCGAACGCCGCCAGCACGACCGCCCCGCTCGCGGACTCGGCCAGCGTGAACATCGCCCCCGCGTGCGGCCCGCCCACGTGGTTGCGGTACTCCGGGAGGTCGGGCAGCCGCAGCACGGCCCGCTCCGCGGTGGTCTCCAGGTACTCCAGCTGCAGGGTCTTCACCATCGGGACGGTGGAGGTGAGCAGCTCGCCGATCGCAGTAGTGGTCATGCCGCGATGTTACTAGTGGGTAGCTTGGTCGTCCATGGGTCGTCGGCCGCGGTTGCCCACGGCTGCCTGGCGGGCTTTCCGGTCGTGCTCCCCACGAGTGGCCTCCGGCCGCGTTCCGGTCGTGTTTCCGGTTCTGCCTCTGCTCCTGCTTCTGCTTCTGCTCGTGCTTCCGGTCGTGCTTCCGGTCGTCCGGAATCGCGGGGCGTGAATGCCGGTGGAAACGGATGCCGGGGGACGAGGGGGATTCGGCGGGGGTTTTCCGTCGCACCGGTTCGGGGCGACGCCGCCGGTGAACGCCACTGTGCGGCGGGTGCGTGGTGGGTGCGCGGCGGGCGCGCGGCGAGGCGTGCGGGAAAGCGCTCCGGGAAGGTGCGGGGGCGACCGGTCCGGCCCGGGGGCGAGCGTCCCAACTCGCTTTCGTCGGTGGGCGTTCCGGCGAGCGTTCCGGGGAACGGCGAAGGCCCCGGTCGATTTCTCGACCGGGGCCTTCGCGATGGGGTGAGTGACGGGACTCGAACCCGCGGCCACCTGGACCACAACCAGGTGCTCTACCAACTGAGCTACACCCACCATCTGTCAGGTGCTTTCCCGCTCTCGCGTTCCCGCTCCGACAGGAAGAACTCTACAGGATGCCGAGGGGTGCTCGCGCCAGGGTTTCCCCGACCGCCCGGACCGGAGTCCTGGTCAGGCGGTGGGCAACTGGTGGCGGGCGGCGATCTCCCGCGCGGTGTCGGTGTCCGGGCCGGGCTGCGGGACGAACACGGCCTCGCGGTAGTACCGGAGTTCGGCGATCGACTCGCGGATGTCGGCCAGCGCGCGGTGGCTGCCGCCCTTCTGCGGGCTGTTGTAGTAGGCGCGCGGGTACCAGCGGCGGGCCAGCTCCTTGATCGAGGAGACGTCCACGATCCGGTAGTGCAGGTGCCCCTCCAGCTCCGGCATGTCCCGGGACAGGAAGCCGCGGTCGGTGGCCACCGAGTTCCCGCACAGCGGGGTCTTGCCGGCCTCCGGCACGTGCGTGCGGACGTACGCCAGCACCCGCTCCTGGGCCTCGGCCATGGTCAGGCCGTCCGCGAGCTCGTCGAGCAGGCCCGAGGCGGTGTGCATCTGCCGCACCACCTCGGGCATGCTCTCCAGCGCCTCGGCGGGCGGGCGGATGATCACATCCACGCCTTCGCCGAGCACGTTCAGCTCGGAGTCGGTCACCAGGGCGGCGACCTCGATCAGGGCGTCCCGATCGAGGTCGAGGCCGGTCATCTCACAGTCGATCCATACCAGACGGTCATTCACGCACTCACCCTACGGCGCGATCACGCGCCCCCGACACCGCACGCGCTCCGTCCGGGGCGAAGTCCGCCGTCCCGCGCGCCCCGCGCTCCGGCTCGGCCTCGGGGCGGTGCGCCCCCCGCCGGTCCCGGGCACTGGGCTGCTTGCCGTCCGCGTCCTCCGCGATGGCGTGCTCGACCGGACGGTCCGGACGCTCCGCCGGACCCGACCCGCGCCCGCCCGGGTACGCCGCGCTCGGCCGCACCGGCTGACCCGGTGAGGGCTGGGCGTGCGCGTGCGCGGGCGGCGGCCCCTGGTGGGCGCCCGGCTGGCCGCTCCCGGGCTGGCCGTACTGGCCCGGCTGCCCGGGCTGCCCGCCCGGGGCGCCCGGGGCGCCCGGGTGTGCGGCGCGGCCCGCGTACCGGGGGTCGCCCGGGCGCTCCGGTGCGCGCGGACCGAAGGCGCCCGACGGCGGACCGGACTGCGGCGGCACCAGCGGACGCGGACGCTGCCGCCCCGCCTGGCCCCCGCCGGGACCGCTCGCTCCGCCGGCCGGACCGGCACCGCCCGGAACCTGCTGACCGTGCGTCACCGACCCGTGTGTCACCGACCCGTGCGAGACCGGTCCGTGCACCGACTGCGGGTGCCCGACCGGGCCCGCGCCGCGCTCGGCCGGGACGCCGTTCGCCGACTGCGCCGTCACCGGGCCGCCGACCGCCGGCCGCCGGGCCCGGAAGGTGGTCCGGTACGCGGCCGGGGAGACCCCGAGCTGCCGCCGGAAGTGCCCGCGCAGCGCCACCGGCGAGCGGAAGCCGCAGCGCCGGGCGACGTCGTCCACCGACAGGTCGGAGGTCTCCAGCAGCCGCTGCGCCTGCAGCACCCGCTGGGTGATCAGCCACTGCAGCGGCGCGCTGCCGGTCAGGGTGCGGAACCGGCGGTCGAAGGTGCGCCGCGACATGTAGGCGCGGGCCGCCAGGACCTCCACGTCGAACTGCTGGTTGAGGTTCTCCAACGCCCAGGTGACCACCTCGGCCAGCGGGTCGTTGCCGATCTCCTCAGGTAAAGACTGGTCGATGTACTGGGCCTGACCTCCGCCGCCGCGGCGGTTGGGCACCACCAGTCGGCGGGCCAGCGCGTTGGCGGCCTCGGCGCCGTGGTCGCTGCGGACCACGTGCAGGCACAGGTCGATGCCCGCCGCGGTGCCGGCGGAGGTGAGCACGTCGCCGTCGTCCACGAACAGCTCGCGCGGGTCGACGTGGACCCGCGGGTAGCGCTTCGCCAGCGTCGGCGCGTACATCCAGTGGGTGGTGGCCGGACGTCCGTCCAGCAGCCCGGCGGCGGCCAGCACGAAGGCGCCGGTGCACAGGCCGATGATCCGGGCGCCCTCGTGGTGGGCCTTGCGCAGTGCCGCGATCGCCTCGACCGGCGGCGGCTGCGAGATCGACCGCCAGGCCGGGACCACGATGGTGCCCGCCCGGGAGAGCGCCTCCAGCCCGTACGGGGCGGTCAGCGTCAGCCCGCCGGTGGTGGTCAGCGGGCCCTCCTCGCCGGCGCACACCAGCAGCCGGTAGCGGGGGACGCCGGCGTCCTGCCGGTCCACGCCGAAGACCGACAGCGGGATCGAGCTCTCGAAGATCGGCGCCCCGCTGAACAGCAGCACCGCGACGGTCTCCCGGCGGCGCCGGCCCGCGAGCTTGCGCGAGGAGGACAGCGCACCGGGGCCGGAGGCGGCGGAGAGCACGTCCGTCGCCGCGCCCGCACCCCCGTGCCCGCCCGGGGCGAGCCCGCCGTGGTTGCCGTGACCACCGTGGCCGGAGCCGGTCGCGGCGGGGGACGGGGCCGAGGGGTACTGAGCACCCGTCATCGGGCCGGAACCACCGTGGAGCTGACCGCCGTTCGGAGCGCCGCCCGGTCCGCCGGTCGGCGAACCCGCCGAGGTGCCACCGAACTTGCCGAGTCTCGCCGTGCCACCGGGATGGGACGACTGCTGACGGCCGCTTTCAGGACCCGCGTCGCTCCTGCTCACCCTGCTCAAGGCGCTCCAGCCCCCTCGGTGGTGTGGTGGTCTCGGCTGCCGCTCTGCGAGCCAAGATCGAATCTACTTGGTGGACCGTTGCCGTTGTGACAAGTTCACCATCCGACGCTATGTCGACATGGCAATTTGGCGTGAAGCATTCGATCACGAAGCGTGGCACCCGTCGACCCCGCTGTGAAGGGGGCGCGAACAAGCGTGGCCGGTTGTCGCACGACGCCCCGGCGATTCGCCCGTCGAGGGTGCACTCACCGTCCGCTGTGTGCTGCGGATTTGCCCGAACGGCAGGGCAGCGGCGCAAGTTGGCCGAAAACATACGGTTCGAATCGGGGGCGTGAAACCGTCTTCCATGCGCCACAGCGCACACCTGAGCCATGATCCCCGCGCCCCGTCAGCCCCCCGGCCCGACCCGAACCGGCCACTCCTGAACGCTCCTCACCTCACAATCCGTCACTTAGAACTCGCTGTTCCACTTGTGCCCCACCAACCCCAGCCACCCCACTGACCCCGGCTACCCCGCCGATCCACCCCGCCGCCCCGCCCGACGCACATTCGTCCGAATCCAACCCCTCCACCACCACCCCGCCGGACACCCGTCCGCCCCCCGGAACGGGCGCGACCACAGGGCCGACCGAGGACGAGCCGGGGCGGCCCGGGGCCGCGTACTCGGCCGACACCATGCCTTCTCGCGGTTCGAGGGGCGCGGTGCCCGCCGCTCCCAGCTCCGCCGCCCCGGGGTGCGACGGGCCGGCGGCCGAACCCAACTGGTGCACCAGACCGTTGAAGTCGGTACGCGGCCCACGCGGCCAGTGAGGCGTCGTCCACGACGTTGAAGGTGCGCCCGGAGAGGCATGGGACGGCCATGGCCCGCCGCACGGCCTGTGCCACGCCCACGCCGTCCGGCGCCCGCCGCCGGTCCGTCTCCTGGCACGGGTCGCCGACCACCACCCCGACCCTGGCTTCCCGCCGCCGGGTGGCCCGCCCCGCGTCCCAGCCCAGTGCCGCCGTCGCGTCCCGGTTCGCTCGCCAGCCACCGCTCCGCCACAGCCCGTTGGCCCATGCGCGCTCCGGACTGCTGTCGATCCTCGACCAGCCGCACGACGTCTCGCGCAGAGGTGATCTCCGACCTCGGCGACGTCCTTGCCCAGAATCCGCTGTCCGCCGTGGTCTTCGGCGGCCTCTCCGTGGTGCCACCCGCTGCCCGCAACTGCCCCCGTGCTGGTTCGCCATCCCTCGGGACCCGGGTTCGCTTCCCGGTCGGGCAGCACGACGATCTCGCCCGGGCCCACACCGCCACCCTTCGGGCCGCCCGCGCCACCCACCCCAACGGCCCCCGGATTGCCGAGTCCCTGCAGCAACTCCGTTTCACCGGAGCCGAGTTCGCCGACTGCTGGGATCGGCACGAGATCTCCGTCCGCGCCAACGGACGGAAGGCCGCCCCGCGCCCCGCAGGTGTCGGCTGAACTCGAATGCGAAGTGCTCGCCTCTGTGGGGCAGAGTCGACTGCTCCTGCTGCACGCCGAGCAGCGCGACCACGGATCGCCTTGACCTCCTGAGCAGCCTCGGTGCCGAGGTGAACACCGCCGTTCAGTGACTCTCCGGGCAATTTGCTTCAGTGCCAAGGCGGAAGTACTGGTACCGAGGGCAGGGGTGGAGCGAAACGGCTTGACCCGGCGCGATGGGCCGGAGCGGCGCGCGGTGGTGCAGGGCGGGTGTTCAGCCCGTGGCCGCCGAGGTGGCCGGCGGTGCTAGCGGTACGGCCTTCGCCAGGGGTACGGACAGGGGGACCGCCGGGGCGAGCGGCTGGGTGGTCGGCTGGGGGAGCGGGGTACCGGGGGTGCTCGGGGCGAGCCGGGCGGCGGTCGGGGCCAGCCGGGAGGCCGGGATGGCGAGGTGGCCGCGCGAGAGCGGGGTGCGCCCTGCTGCGGCTGCGGCGAACCCCCTTCCAGCGGTGGGCAGTTCGGACTTGGCGAGGATCACCCGTACCGCTTCCGGCAGGCTCGGCGTACTGATCGTCGGACGGTAGGCCCGTTCGGCCCACGGCCGTCCGTGGCTCAGCCACGCGCTGCGCAGTCCCGTGGCCGTCGCCCCCGCGATGTCGGCCGGACCGTAGTCGCCGACCATCCAGGTCTGTTCCTTCCAGTCCCCCGTGGGCCGGAAGCCGCACCGTCGCGCCGCGATCTCGAAGATCAGCGGGTCCGGTTTGAGGCAGCGGGCCTCTTCCGAGATGACCCAGCCGTCCACCAGGGAGGCGAGCCCGGTCAGTCGGATCTTCTCCAGTTGGGGGAGCGTTCCGCCGTTGCTGACGATCCCCAGCGTCCATCCCGCCTCGCGTGCCTTCCGGAGTGCCGCGATGTGTGAATCCGGGCACTGGATGTGCGAGTTGATGCCGAGCCGGTAGTGCGCGAGCATCGAATCGACCGAACGATCGAAGCCGTAGCGGCGCTTCGCCGCACCCAGTACCGTGCTGCGCGGCACGTAGCCGCTGCCGTCGAGCATGACCAGCCATTCGAGGTCGCCGGCGGGCAGGCCGTTCTCGGCGAGGAAGTCCTCCGCCCACGCCCGGAACGCGGCGTCCCTGGGCAGCAGGGTGTTGTCGAGGTCGAGCAGGAGCAGGGGCATGCCGAGCATGCTGCCAGCGGCCGACTCGTATGCACGTGGCAATTGCCAAAGGCGGTTGGAATTTCCGCGAATTGGCCGAATCCGGATGGTACGCACGCAACCCGGACCATGATCCGAAAAGGAACCGTCCCGGTTCGGCCGCCCGTCCGATCATCGGGCGGATCGGGTGGTGTGTTGGCCCCGTACCGGACAGCGTGCGAGCGATCCCGACCCGGCACCCGGCTCGGCGTCCGGTCCGACGTCCGGAGGGTCCGTCGGCCGGGCAACTCCCGTGCACCGCCTGCGGGCAGGGGCGATGACAGTCGGGTCACGTTGTGTCGGCGCACTGTTGCGCGCAGCGCATGTCGTCGGTCAAGCTCCTGGGAACCCGTCGTACGGGGGGCGCACGTCTGGGCGTGCGCTTCCCCCACAAGCGGGAACCTGGTCGCACGAGGGCGCCGTCGCTGGGCGGGGCCCGTTCCGAGCCGTACTCTGAAAGGCACAGGTCGCCAACGGTGGTAGTCGTTCCCGGACGCATTCCCGCCGCCGCCGTTCCTGTCACCGGGGCCGGACGGTTCGCCGCCGAGTCCCCCCGTGTAGGCCCGCTTCAGTTGAAGAGTTTTGAGCCATGGCCGGTCATGAGCCTTCCGCTTCTGCCCACGGCAGCCCGCACGACGGCAGGTCCGTCGTCGAGGGCTTCGGCACTCCGCCGCTCGCCGATCCACCGCGCCGTCCGGACGCCCGGCCCCCCGACCGGGGTGCGGGCCTGGACTCCGACCGGGACGCGGACCCGGACCCCCGTCCGGCACCGTCCGGCCCTCGTGCCGGCCGGACGGGTCGGGTCGCCCCGTTCGGACGCATCCGCCCGTCCGGACGGGCCGCGCACCGCCGCGCCCCAGGGTGCGGCACCCCTGAACGTGACACCCCCGAACGCGACACCCCCGGGAACGACAGCCCCGGTACTGCGGAGGACGCGATGACCGACCGAGCCCGTCCCACCGTCGGCCGCCGCGACGGCGAAGGCGAACCCCAACTCCAGGAACACGGCTCGCGCGCCTGCGACCCGCAGTTCCAGCACGGCGTGGTGGTCGGCTTCGACGGCTCGCTCTCCAGCGAGCGCGCCCTGGCCTACGCCGTCGGCATGGCCCGCCGCTCCCGCTGCGGCCTGGTGATCGTGCACGTCGCGAACCGGCTCCCCGCCACCGTCTGGGCCGGTTGCGAACCGCCCGTCTTCGTGGACCTCCCGGACCAGCGCACCGAAATCCTCGGCCTCGAACTCGCCTGCGCCGACTTCCTCTCCGGCGTCCCCTGGATCCTGGTCGAGCGGGGCGGGGACATCTGCCACGAGATCGAGGAGGTCGGCCGCGAGTACGCCGCCGACGCCATCGTGGTCGGCAGCACCCACGGCCTGCTCGGCAAGATCTTCGGCTCCGTCTCCGGCCGCCTCGCCCGCCGCGCCAACCGTCCGGTGATCGTCATCCCCTGACCGGTCGCCCCCGGTCGTCCCGGGGCAGCCCTGAACGGACCGGAGGGGTAGGAGCGGCTTGCCCCGGCCGCACGCTTCCCTGCCGGTGTCCACGCCTGTGCCTGCGTTCGTGCCCGGGTCCGGCCCGCGTCCCTGTCCGCGTCCCTGTCCGCACCCGGGGGCGGCGACCTGGCGTATCGGCCGATCGAGTCGTTCCCGCTTGCTCCGGTGCGCCGTACCGGTGACCGGTCGAGTGTTTGATCGATCATGCCAAGGTGACCAATCGTCATATCGACGTACTGACCGCCGGGCGACGCGTCGCAGCGGCCGCGCCCCGCCGCCCCGTGCCCGCCGTGCTCGGGGCCGCGCTGCTGGCCCCCGTCGTCCTCGGTGCCTGGACGTCGGACCCGGCCGCCACCCGGGGCGGCGAGGTGCGCAACGAACTGCGGTTGAGCGTCAGCACCAACAGCAGCACCGATCCCGCGGTACGGCTGCGTGCGGGGGAGTCGGCCACGCGCACGTACCACCTGAGCAACCACGCCGAGTACCCGCTCGGCGGCGTGCTGCTGAACGACCCCCAGCTTCCCGGCGGACAGCTCTCCTGCGGTGCCGGCCGGAATATTCCGCCCGGCGGCGCCCTCGACTGCACCGCCACCTTCACCGTCGCGCCCGGGCCGCAGTCCACCCGGGTCTCGGCGGTCGCCGACGCGCCGAACCACCTGCCGCAGTCACACGCCGACGCACCCGCCGGCTACCTGGGCATCACTGCGGGGCTCCGGCTCACCCGGGTGGGTGCGCCCGCCGGGACGGGTCTGTCCCGCCGAGCCGTGTCCCGGACGGCGTCGGCCGACGGTCCCGAAGCCTCCGAGGGATCCACGGGCGGATCCCCGAGCGGACCCCCGGGGGGATTCCCGGGCCGGTCTCCCGAGCTCCCCGATGATCGCGAACTCCAGGGCGCCGTGACCGAAACCGTTCGGACCGCCCCCGCCCGCCCGGCGACCAGGGCGGTGGCCGCTGTCGGTGGGACCGTTGAACTCCAGTACCGCCTGGAGGCGTTCGGCGACGTCCCGGTCACCGCCGCCTCGGTCACCGAAGGACTGCCCGGCCTGGGCACGGTGAACTGTGCGGGCCCGGACGGTGGGCACACCCTCACCCCCGGACAGGCCGTGGACTGCCGTGCGACCGGTACCGCCCGCCCGGGACGCCAGACCGGTACGGCCCGTGCGGACGGTCTGGCGGACGACGCGACCATCGGGCCGGACGGCAGCCGCCAGGCGCCCCGCCGGGTCTCCGCCGAGGCCGACGGTGCCTACGACGGCCTGCAGCCGGTCCCGTCCGGCCCGGAACCGGGCGGCCCCGCGACCACCGGGGCGGGCCCCGGCCCGGGAGCGGGCTCCGCCGCCAGCCCCGCTCCCGGCACCGGAACCGGTCCTGGCACCGGCCCCGGTACTGCCGCCGGAGCTGGAACAGGGGTAGGTCCGGGCCCCGGCGGCGTCGCGAGCCCCGGAGCTGGCCCGGGGGCTGCTGGCGTGGGGACCCCGCCGGGAACCTCGGGGGACAGCGTTCCGCCAGGACTGTTCCCGGTGTCCGTTCCCCCGGGGGCCCAGCCGGCTGCTGCTGCCGCAGGACAGCAGCCCGGTAGCGCGGAACAGGTCGGGCCCGTGGCAGGTGCCCCTGCCACGGCGGGGCAGATGCTCGGACCGTTCCTTCCCGGACAGGCACCGGCACTGCTCCCGGGCGGGACCGCCTTCGCCCGGCCGGCTTCACCCTTCGCCGCCCCGGGCCCAGCCGGTGTGGTAACTCCGCTGGCGAGTAGCCCCGGTGGTGCTGCGGCGGCCAATCCGGGCACGCCCGTATCCGCTTCCGCTTCCGCGTCCGGAACCTCGTCCGGCCCGAGCGGGGCGTCCGGTCAGGAGACTGGCCCAGCCGTCGGCTCGCAGCAGGTGGGGCCCACTGCGGGCGGGCAGGGAGAGAGCCAGTACGCGGTGGAGGACTGGCCCCCCGGCGAGGAGGACGACTCGTGGGACGGGACCGAAGTGATGATGCTCCTGCTGGCGATCCTCCTCCCGGTGCTGTGTGTGTTGGCTGCGGCGTTCACCACCCGGAGCCGGGGGCGGCGATGACGGCGCTGATGACGGCGGCGGAGGCGTCGGCCGTGAAGGCGGTGCGGAGCGTGCTCGGTCCGTGCCCCGGAGGAGCGACAGCCGTGTTCGCGGTCACGACTGCGTTCGGCGGGGCACTCGGGGACGTCACCGGTGCGAGCACTCTTGAAAGCGCAACTGTTGTCGAGTCAAGGATCGAGCCGGAGCGGGCTCCAGCGGCCGGCGGCCCGAGAAGGGCTCCGACCTGCTCGGCGGCGGCATTGCCGTTGCCGGACAGCGCAAACAGCACGAGTACGAGCACGGGCTCCGGTGCAGGTGCAAGTACGGACACGAGCGCGCGTGCGGGCGCGGGCATGGTCGGGCCCCCGTGCTGACCGTCGCCCTCGCCGCCGTGTCGGGGGCGGCGCTGGCGCTGGTGATCGGTCTGCTGCTGGGACGGACCAGGCGGGCGCGCGAAGGGTCGACGACGCCGCAGGCGTTGTCCTTCGCCGGGGCGGCGATCCTCGGCTTCTTCGCGCTCTTCCTGGGGTTCAGCATCGCCGGCACCTGGCAGCAGTTGAACTCGGCTCGCCAGCACACCTATGAGGAGTCGCGGGCCCTCACGGAGGCGTACTGGACCGCGGGCGGCCTGCCCGGTGCCGACCGACCCGTGGTGCGGGAGAGGCTGCGGGCCTACACCAGGGTGGTGATCGACGACGAGTGGGCCGCCATGCAGCACGGCAGCGGAAGTCTGGCCGCCTGGCGGGCGGTCGACCAGGTGCGGGCCGCCGTCGACCAAGCCGCGGTGCACAGTCAGACCGAGGCGAGTGCTCGGACCGATGTGCTGCGGAGCCTGTCCGAGGTCAACGCCAAGCGGAACGCGCGGCTGGGTGATCTCCGTGCGTCGGTGCCCGTCCTGGCGATCGGCGGCCTGCTGGTGGGGGCGGTGTTCGTGCTGGCCACCCCCTCGGTGATCGGGCTGACCTCCAATCCGCGGAACCTGGTGCTGATGTGTTTCGTGGGCGCCTCCGTGGCGTTCGGGGTGAGCATGGTGGCGGTGATGAGCGGGCCGTTCTCCGGTGCGGTGCGCATCCAACCGACGGCGTTCCAACTGGCGTTGGAGCGCTACGACCAGATCGACAGCGACGCCGGGGCGTCGGCCCTACCCCCGTTCCCGTCCTGACCGGCACCGTCCTGACCGGCACCGAGCTGCCCGCTGCGGGTCGGACCGCTGGAGAGGTCCGGTCCGGCAGGTCAGAGCGGGAGCCGGGTCAGGACGTGGCAGGAAGGGCGCCGGGTCAGGGGGTCATGCCGAGTTCGCGGGCGATGAGCATCCGTTGGACCTCCGAAGTGCCTTCTCCGATTTCCAGGATCTTGCAGTCGCGCCACATGCGGGCGACCGGGTACTCGTTCATGAAGCCGTATCCGCCGTGGATCTGGGTCGCCTCCCGGGCGTTGTCGACCGCGGCCTCGGAGGCGTACAGCTTGGCGATGGCTGCCTCCTTCTTGAAGGGCTCGGAGTGCAGCAGCCGGGAGGCGGCGTCCCGCCAGGCCAGGCGGGAGGTGTGCGCGCGCGTCTCCATGTCGGCGAGCTTGAACTGGATGACCTGGTTGGCGCCGATCGGCCGGCCGAAGGCGCGGCGCGTGGCGGCGTACGAGAGCGACTGGTCGACGCACCCCTGGGCCAGGCCGGTGGCCAGGGCCGCGATGGCGATGCGGCCCTCGTCGAGGATGCGCAGGAACTGGGCGTAACCGCGGCCGCGGCGCCCGAGCAGGTTGGCTGCGGGCACCCGGCAGTCGGTGAAGGACAGTTCGCGGGTGTCAGAGGCGTTCCACCCGACCTTCGAATACTTCTTCGACACCTGGAACCCGGGAGTCCCAGTGGGAACGATGATGGAGGAGATTTCCCTGGTGGGCGAGTGATTTGACGATCCATCACTCGAATGTGTGATCGGTTCGGTCAGTGCGGTGACGGTCACCAGCCCGGTCACCTCGGTGCCGGAGTTGGTGATGAAGCACTTGCTGCCGTTGATCACCCACTCGTCGGTGGCCTCGTCGTAGCGCGCCGTGGTCCGGGTCGCCCCGGCGTCCGTGCCGCCCTCGGGCTCGGTCAGGCCGAACGCGCCGAGCACTTCGCCGGAGGTCAGCTTCGGCAGCCACTCGCGCTTCTGCTCCTCGGTGCCGAACAGGTGGATCGGCATCGCGCCGAGCGAGACGGCGGCCTCCAGGGTGATCGCCACCGAGGAGTCGACCCGGGCCAGTTCCTCCAGGACCAGGCAGAGCGCGAAGTAGTCGCCGCCCATGCCGCCGTACTCCTCCGGGAACGGCAGCCCGAACAGGCCCATCCGCCCCATCTCCCGGACGATGTCGTACGGGAATTCGTTCTGTTCGTAGTATTCGCCGATCTTCGGCGCAACCACGTCGTTGGCGAACTCCGCTACGGTGCGGCGGAGCTCCTCGTACTCACTGCTCAGGCGGTGGTCGAGCACGGCTGATCCTCCCGGGATCGCGGCCTGGTGGGCCTGGTGGAGGTGGGGAGTCGGAGGTCGTCGAGGGGTCAGTCGGTCGGCCCGAGCAGGGCGCGGACGGTCCTCGACGGGCTGGGGCGGCCGAGGTGACGGGCCATCCAGCCGCTGGTCGCGGCGAGCGCGGCGAGGTCCACGCCGGTCTCCACGCCCAGGCCGTTCAGCATCCAGACGAGGTCCTCGGTGGCCAGGTTGCCCGTCGCGCTCTTGGCGTACGGACAGCCGCCGAGGCCGCCGGCCGACGCGTCCACCACGGTCACGCCGCAGCGCAGTGCCGCCAGCGTGTTGGCGAGGGCCTGCCCGTAGGTGTCGTGGAAGTGCACCGCCAGCCGTTCGACCGGAGCACCGGAACGGGTGAACGCTTCGATCAGCGCGTTGACGTGGCCGGGGGTGGCGACGCCGATGGTGTCGCCGAGGCTCAGCTCGGCGCAGCCCATCTCCAGCAGCGCCAGGCCGTGGCGGACCACCTGTTCGACCGGGACCGGGCCCTCCCACGGGTCGCCGAAGCACATCGACAGGTAGCCGCGCACCGGGATGCCCGCGTCCGCGGCGCGCCCGACCACCGGGCGGAACATCGCCATCGCCCCGTCCGCCGAGCGGTTGAGGTTGCGCCGGGCGAAGGTCTCGGTGGCGCTGGCGAACACCGCGACCTCGGCGGCGCGGTGGGCCAGCGCCCGGTCCAGCCCCCGTTCGTTGGGCACCAGGACGGGCAGCCGCAGTCCCGGGTACCGCGCGGGCAGGTCGGCCAGCCGGGGCATCAGCTCCTCCGCGTCCGCCAGCTGCGGCACCCACTCGGGGCGGACGAAGCTGGTGGCCTCGACGGTGCGCAGCCCGGCGGCGGCGAGCCGGGCGACGAACTCGGCCTTCACCTCGACGGGGACGAGGACGGCCTCGTTCTGCAGCCCGTCGCGCGCGCCGACCTCGTGGATCCGGACCCGCGCCGGCAGCCCGGGGTCGCGCACCGGCTGCGGCAGGCCGAGCTCCAGCACGGTCGGTTCGGTCGTCGGGGCGTTCACCGGGCCGCCTCCGGCAGGGGCGGGGCGGGGGCGGCCGGTTCCTCGGCCGGGGTGACCGTCACCAGGGGCGCGTCCATCGCGACGGTCGCCCCGGCGGCCACCCGCAGGTCGTCGACGGTGCCGTCGTGGGGCGCGGAGATGACGTGCTCCATCTTCATGGCCTCCAGGACCAGCAGGGGCTGGCCCCGGCGGACCCGTTCGCCGGGTTCGACCTTGACCACGGTGACGGTGCCGGGCATCGGTGCGGTGAGGGAGCCGTGGTGGACGGCGCCGGCTGCGGCGCGCTCCGCGATTACGTCGAACGGGTGAACGGGCCAGGCGTCCCCGTCGGCGCCCAGCCAGTGGGTGACACCGTCCGGCGTGCGTTCCGGGACGACCGTGAAAGTGGCCTGCAGGCCGTCAACCGCAAGGCGCAGCAGGTCTCCGGCCCGGCTCGCGCGGGCCCGCCGGACCGGTGCGTCGTCCAACCGCACCTCCCACTCCGGGACGGCCGTCGCGGAAAAACCGATAGCGCTCTCGATTTCACCGCTGGTAGTCATTCGGCATCGCACGGTGACCGGGTCGCGGCCGGGGAGCCGGAGCCGGTGCGTGGTCCACGCGGCCTCGCCACCGAGTCGCCAGCCCGAAGGGAGGGAGAAGGGGTCGGTCCAGCCGTCGGAGGCGTCGGCGCGGCCGAGTTCGAGCTGTCGCAGCAGTGCGGCGGCGAAGTAGAGCAGGTCGATCGACTCGGGACGGGTGTACGGGGAGCTCAGCAGGGAGGCGTCCTGCTGTGCGCTGCGTTCCACCAGACCGGTGTCGAGCCGCCCTGCCGTCACCTCGGGCTGCGCCAGCAGCCGGCGCAGGTAGCCGGTGTTGGTGGTGACGCCCAGGATGCGGGTCTCGGCGAGTGCGGCCCGCAGCCGACGGATCGCGGTCGGGCGGTCGGGCCCGTACGCGATCACCTTGGCGAGCATCGGGTCGTACAGGCTGCCGACCCGGTCGCCGGGTGCGATTCCGGAGTCCACCCGGACGCCCTCCCCGGAGGGCTCGTCCAGCAGCAGTACCTCGCCGCCGGTGGGCAGGAAGTCCCGTTCCGGGTCCTCGGCGCAGATCCGGGCCTCGATCGCGTGGCCCAGGAAGGAGACGTCCGACTGGGTGAACGGCAGTGCCTCGCCCGCGGCGACGCGCAGCTGCCACTCGACCAGGTCCAACCGCTGCGGGCCTTCGGGCCCGGCCACGGAGACGGCCAGTTCGGTGACGGGGTGCTCCACCTGGAGGCGGGTGTTCATCTCCATGAAGAAGAAGTCGAGGACGTCGTCCGCGTCCGGTCCCGCGGAACCGCCGGGGACGATGAACTCGACCGTGCCGGCGCCGGTGTAGCCGCAGGACTCGGCGGCGCGCACCGCGGCCGCGCCCATCGCGGCGCGGGTCCGGGGGTTCAACAGGACGGAAGGGGCCTCTTCGATGAGCTTCTGATGGCGGCGCTGCAGACTGCACTCGCGCTCGCCGAGGTGGACGGTCCGGCCGTGGGTGTCGGCCAGGACCTGCACCTCGATGTGCCGGGGCTGGTCGACCCAGCGCTCCAGCAACAGGGTGTCGTCGCCGAACGCGGTGCGGGCCACCCGGCGGGCCGCGGCGAGCTCGGCGGGCAGCTCGGCCGGGTCGCGGACCAGCCGCATGCCCTTGCCGCCGCCGCCGGCCGAGGGCTTGAGCAGCACCGGGTAGCCGATCCGGTCCGCCGCCTCGACCAACTGCTCGTCGCTGGGCGAGCCCTCCTCGCTGCCGGGGACGACGGGCACCCCGGCGGCCCGGACGGCCTCCTTGGCGTTGATCTTGTCGCCCATCAGTTCCACCGCGGCCGGCGGCGGACCGATGAAGACCAGCCCGGCCTCCGCGCAGGCCCCGGCGAACGCGGAGTTCTCGGCCAGGAACCCGTAGCCGGGGTGGACGGCCTGCGCGCCGGTCCGGCGGGCGGCGTCCAGGATCAGGTCGGTCCGCAGGTAGGTCTCGGCAGCCGAGCTGTCGCTCCGGTCGGCGGGCCCGAGCCGGACCGCGAGGTCGGCGGCCCGGACGTGCGGGGCGTCGGCGTCCGCGTCGCTGTGCACGGCGACCGACCGCACGCCCAACCGCCGGAGGGTGCGGATCACCCGCAGCGCGATCTCGCCGCGGTTGGCGACGAGCACGGTGTCGAACATGAGAGGTGTTCCTCCGTCACGAAGGGAACGGTGGGCGGGTTGAGGGTGCGTCACTGACGGCGTGTCACTGACGGTGGTCCGACGGGCCGGACCTCACATGCGGAAGACCCCGAACGGGCGAGGTTCGGCGAGCGGGGCGTTGGCGCAGGCGGTGAGCGCCAGGCCGAGCACGGTGCGGGTCTGCAGCGGGTCGATCACGCCGTCGTCCCACAGCCGGGCGGTGGCGTAGTACGCGTTGCCCTGGCGCTCGTACTGCTCGCGGACGGGGCGCTTGAACTCGTCCTCGTCCTCGGCGCTCCAGGGCTCGCCCCGGGCCTCCAGTTGGTCGCGGCGGACGGTGGCCAGCACCGAGGCCGCCTGCTCCCCGCCCATCACGGAGATCTTCGCGTTCGGCCACGTCCACAGGAAGCGGGGTGAGTAGGCCCGTCCGCACATCGAGTAGTTGCCCGCTCCGTACGAGCCGCCGATCACCACCGTCAGCTTGGGCACCCGGGTGCAGGCCACCGCGGTGACCATCTTGGCGCCGTGCTTGGCGATGCCGCCGGCCTCGTACTGGCGGCCCACCATGAACCCGGTGATGTTCTGCAGGAAGAGGAGGGGGATGCCGCGCTGGTCGCACAGCTCGACGAAGTGCGCGCCCTTGAGCGCGGACTCGGCGAACAGGACGCCGTTGTTGGCGACGATGCCGACCGGGTGGCCGTGGATCCGGGCGAAGCCGGTCACCAGGGTGGTGCCGTACTCGGCCTTGAACTCGGCGAACCGGCTGCCGTCCACCAGCCGGGCGATCACCTCGCGCACGTCGTAGGGGGTGCGCGGGTCCACCGGCACCACGCCGTACAACCCGGCCGGGTCGACCGCGGGCGGCTCGACCGGGGCGAGCGGCCACGGCCGGGCGGCGCGCGGGCCGAGCCCGGCCACGATGGTGCGGACGATGGAGAGCGCGTGCGCGTCGTCCTCGGCGAGGTGGTCGGTCACGCCCGAGGTGCGGGAGTGCAGGTCGCCGCCGCCCAGTTCCTCGGCGGTCACCACCTCGCCGGTGGCCGCCTTCACCAGCGGGGGGCCGCCCAGGAAGATGGTGCCCTGGTTGCGGACGATCACCGCCTCGTCGCTCATCGCCGGGACGTAGGCGCCGCCCGCGGTGCAGGAGCCCAGCACCGCCGCGATCTGCGGGATCCCGGCGGCGGACAGCCGCGCCTGGTTGTAGAAGATCCGGCCGAAGTGGTCGCGGTCGGGGAACACCTCGTCCTGCATCGGCAGGAACGCCCCGCCGGAGTCCACCAGGTAGACGCAGGGCAGCCGGTTCTCCAGGGCCACCTCCTGCGCGCGCAGGTGCTTCTTCACCGTCATCGGGTAGTAGGTGCCGCCCTTGACCGTGGCATCGTTCGCCACCACCAGGACCTCGCGCCCGGCGACCCGGCCGACGCCGGCGATCACCCCGGCGGCCGGGGCGGCGCCGTCGTACAGCCCGTCCGCGGCCAGCGGGGCCAGTTCGAGGAACGGCGAACCGGGGTCCAGCAGGGTGTCCACCCGGTCCCGGGGGAGGAGCTTGCCGCGGGCGACGTGCTTGGCCCGCGCCTTCTCGCCGCCGCCGAGCGCCGCCGCCGCGAGCTTGCCGCGCAGTTCGGCGACCAGCTCCCGGTGGGCCCGGGCGTTGGCCGCCCCGGCGGACGGATCGGCCGTGCTCTCCAGGCGGGGAGCCGGCGCGTCGGCGGCACGGAACGGCGGAGCGGCCGGAGTCGCCTGCCCGGAAGGGGCGGGGGACCACGGAGGGGTCTGTGCCGAAGAGAGGACCATCCCAAGAGCTCCCTTGTCCTCGGATTCGGATCCGGGCAGGCCGAAGGGCGAGCCGGCCAGCCCGTGTTAATGAGCGTTAACTCTGTGGTCAGGTTAACCATCGATAACCCGACTGTCTACGATGGGCAGCATGCCCAACCGCGCTCCCGCCCCCGCGCTCCCACGCCGTGACCAGATCCGGAAAGAGGCCGCCAGGCTCTTCGCCGCCCGCGGCTTCCTCGGGGTCGGCGTCGACGAGATCGGCAAGGCGGTCGGCATCAGCGGTCCCGGCCTGTACCGCCACTTCGCGGGCAAGGACGCGATGCTCGCCGACCTCCTGGTCGGCATCAGCGAGCGCCTGCTGGACGAGGGCCGGCGCCGCGAGGGCGAGGCCGCCGGGCCGCGCGCCGCACTGGACTCCCTGATCGACGGGCACATCGACTTCGCCCTGGACGACCGGGACCTGATCACCCTGCACGACCGCGAGCTGCTCCACCTGAAGGAGGCGGACCGCCGCCGGGTGCGCCGGCTCCAGCGCGGCTACGTCGAGCTCTGGGTCGAGGTGGTGCGCGAGGCGTTCCCGCCGCTGGCCGCCCCCGAGGCGGAACCGGTCGCCCGCGCCGCCGTGCACGCGGTGTTCGGCCTGCTCAACTCCACCCCGCACAGCGCCGCGCCGCAGCCGGCCCAGAACGCCCCGGGCTCCCCGGCCGACCCCGGCTCCGAGCGGACCGGACTGGCCCGCGACAGCATGGCCGCCCTACTGCGCGCGCTCGCCCAGGGGGCGTTCGCGGCCGCCGCCGCGGAGGTCGAACGGGCCCGCCCGACCGCCTGACCCGCGGGTACCGGTACCCGGCCGCAGGTCGGGGGTGAGGCTGCCTACACCCTCCGCCTAGGACGATCGGCTGACCCAGGTCTGGCCGATCGCATGAGGCGCACCGCGGTGCCGGAGGGCAACCTGTAGACGGGAAGGAAGATCGGCCCGAGGTCGTTCAGCCTTCCAAGCGCCCTCGAACCCGATGGACGCTCAGCCGGTCGAATGGTTAGCATCACTAAATATGCCCGAGACTCATGGTTTCCCAGAGCGAGGTTGGCTCCGCCGGCTCGGCGGCTACTGCTGGCGGTACCGCCGCAACCTGCTGCTGTCCTTCGGGGCGTCCCTGGTGGGCATGGCGGTCACCGCGATCGTCCCGCTCATCACCAAACTGATCATCGACGACGTGATCACCACGCACAGCCGCCCGCTCACCCCGTGGGCGGTCCTGCTGCTGGTCGCGGCGGCGGTGGTGTTCCTCTGCACCCAAGTCCGGCGCTACTACGGCGGCCAGCTCGCGCTAGACGTCCAGCACGACATGCGTGCCGACCTGTTCCGCTCGCTGACCAGGCTCGACGGGCACCGGCAGGACCGGTTGGACACCGGCCAGGTGGTCGGCCGGGCCACCTCCGACCTGCAACTGGTCAACGGCCTGCTGTCGATGATGCCGATGATGACGGGCTACGCCCTGATGTTCGTCATGTCGCTGGCGGTCATGTTCTGGCTCTCCCCGCCGCTCACCCTGATCGCCCTGGTGATGGGGCCGGTCCTGTGGTGGCTGGCCACGCTCAGCCGCAAGCGCCTGTTCCCCGCCACCTGGGCCGCCCAGCAGCAGGCCGCCGAGGTCGCGGGCGTGGTGGACGCCGCGATCGGCGGGGTCCGGGTGGTCAAGGGCTTCGGCCAGGAGGCCCAGGAGCGCGGCAAGCTGGAGCGCGCCTCGCGCGAGCTCTTCGCGGCCCGGCTCCGTTCGATCAGGCTGAACGCCCGCTACACCCCGGCCATGCAGGCCGTCCCCGCGCTCGGGCAGGTCGCGGTGCTCGCCGTCGGCGGCTGGCTGGCCGTCCGGGGGGACGTCACGCTCGGCACCTTCGTCGCCTTCTCCACCTACCTGGCGCAGATGACCGGCCCGGTCCGGATGCTCGCCATGGTGATCACCGTCGGCCAGCAGGCCCGCGCCGGCGTCGAGCGGGTCCTGCAGCTGATCGACCAGCGCCCGCTGGTCTCCGAGCCCGCCGACGCCCGCCCGCTCGCCCCGGACGCCGCGCCGTCCGGCACCCCCGCGCTGGAACTCGACCGGGTCGACTTCCACTACCGCGCCGAGGAGCACCCCGAGCCGGACAGCACCCCCGACGGCGTCCCGGTGCTGGAGGGCCTCAGCCTGCGGCTCGCCCAGGGGGAGACGCTGGCCCTGGTCGGCTCGTCCGGCTCCGGCAAGTCCACCGTCGCCCAGCTCGTGCCCCGCTTCTACGACCCCACCGCCGGAACGGTCCGGCTGTTCGGGCAGGACGTCCGCGAGGTCACCCTCGACTCGGTGCGCGCCGCCATCGGCATCGTGCCCGAGGAGAGCTTCCTGTTCTCCGAGAGCGTCCGCACCAACATCGCCTACGGGCACCCGGAGGCCACCGAGGAGCAGATCGCGGCCGCCGCCCGGATCGCCCAGGCCGACGGCTTCGTCCGGGAGCTCCCCGACGGTTACGACACCAAGGTCGGCGAGCAGGGCCTCACCCTCTCCGGCGGTCAGCGCCAGCGCATCGCGCTCGCCCGGGCCGTCCTCACCGACCCGCGCATCCTGCTGCTCGACGACGCCACCTCCGCGGTGGACCCGCAGATCGAGGCGGAGATCCACGACGCGCTGCACAGCGTGATGGCCGGCCGCACCACCCTGCTGATCGCCCACCGCCGCTCCACCCTGCAGCTCGCCGACCGGATCGCCGTGCTGGACGCGGGCCGGCTGATCGACGTCGGCACGCACGAGGAACTCACCGCCCGATGTCCGCGCTACCGGTCACTGATCACCGACCCAGACGCACTGGCGGCCCCCGCCGCCGGAGCGGCTCCCGAGCCGACCACCGCAGGGGCCCCGGCCGCCCGGACCGCCGCCCCGGCCACCGAGGAGCCGAGGGCGGACGCCGAACTGCTCGCCAAGGTCGCCGACCTGCCGCCCGCGACCGACGCCCCCGACATCCCGGTCGAACGGGCCGAGGCCGCCGACCCCCGGTTCAGCCTCGCCAGGCTGCTCGCCCCGTTCCGCCACCCCCTGCTGCTCGCGCTGCTCCTGGTCGCCCTGGACACCGCGGCCGGGCTCACCCTGCCGGTCCTGATCCGGCACGGGATCGACGACGGCGTCAGCAAGGCGGCGCTCGGCGGCGTCGTGACCGCCTCCCTGCTGGCACTCGCCGTCGTCCTGCTCGACTGGTTGGTGCAGGCCACCGAGAGCCGGGTCTCCGGCCGCACCGGCGAACGCGTCCTCTACACGCTGCGGCTGAAGATCTTCGCGCACCTCAACCGGCTCGGCCTCGACTACTACGAGCGGGAACTGACCGGCCGGATCATGACGCGGATGACCACCGACGTCGACTCGATCTCCTCGTTCCTGCAGACCGGTGTGGTCACTGCGGTGGTCAGCGTCCTCACCTTCTTCGGCATCTTCGCCGCCCTGATCGTGATCGACCCCGGCCTCGCCCTGGTGGTCTTCGCGGTGCTCCCCCCGCTGATCGTCGCCACGCTGGTGTTCCGCAAGAAGTCCGCCCAGCAGTACCAGGTCTCCCGGGACCTGATCAGCACCGTCAACGCGGACCTGCAGGAGAACGTCGCCGGCATGCGGATCGTCCAGGCGTTCCGCCGGCAGGACGCCAACACCGAGCGGTTCGTCGAGCGCGGCCTCGCCTACCGGCACGCCAGGGCCAAGGCGCAGTTCTACATCTCGCTGTACTTCCCGTTCGTCCAGTTCCTCTCCAGCGTCGCCTCCGCCCTGGTGCTGATCGCCGGAGCCTCCCGGGTCGATGACGGCACCCTCACCATCGGCGCCCTGGTCGCCTACCTGCTCTACATCGACCTGTTCTTCGCACCGGTCAACCAGCTCTCGCAGATCTTCGACGGCTACCAGCAGGCCGCCGTCGGTCTCGGCCGGATCCGCGACCTGATGCGCACCCCCACCAGCACGCCCGAGGCCGAGCACCCCGTCCCGGTCGGCGAACTGCGCGGGGAGATCGACTTCCGGAACGTCAGCTTCGCGTACAACGGCGGCGGCGAGGGCAACCCCGACGTGCTCTCCAACATCGACCTGCACATCCCGCCCGGCCAGACCGTCGCCCTGGTCGGCGAGACCGGAGCGGGCAAGTCCACCCTGGTCAAGCTGGTCGCCCGGTTCTACGACGCCACCGGCGGCACCCTGCAGGTGGACGGCACCGACCTCACCAGCTACGACCTGGACGGGTACCGGCACCGGCTCGGCGTCGTCCCGCAGGAGGCGTACCTCTTCGCGGGGACGGTCCGGGACGCCATCGCCTACGGCCGCCCCGACGCGAGCGACACCGAGGTCGAAGCGGCGGCCAGGGCCGTCGGCGCCCACGACATGATCACCCGGCTGACCGGCGGCTACCGGCACCGGGTCGCACCCCGCGGCCGCAACCTCTCCGCCGGTCAGCGCCAGCTCATCGCCCTCGCCCGGGCCGAACTGGTCGACCCCGACATCCTGCTGCTCGACGAGGCCACCGCCGCGCTCGACCTCGCCACCGAAGCGGCCGTCAACCACGCCGCCGACCGGCTCAGCGGCGGACGCACCACCCTGGTCATCGCCCACCGGCTCACCACCGCCGAACGGGCCGACCGGATCGTCGTCCTCGACCACGGCCGGATAGTGGAGGACGGCACCCACGCCGAACTGCTCGACCGCGACGGCGCCTACGCCAGGCTCTGGAACGCCTTCATCGCGGAGGGACAGCCCGCACCGGCCCTCGGTTGATCCCGGGACCGGGCCACCGGTACACCGGCACACCAACGCGTCGGCGGCCCGGTCCGCCCGGTCCGCCCGGTCCGCCCGGTCCGCCCGGTCGGTCCGGGCGGCTGTAGCCCCGGCCGAGGCCGCCGCTCCTGCCACCCCGGGCCCACCGGGGTGGGAAGCGGGTGCCGGCCTTGGCGGGGAAAGGCCGTTCGATCACGGAGCTGTCTCGGTCGGGACGCAACTGGGCGGCTCACCGATTGCGACTCGGCCACCGGCGGCCACCACCGGCGGCACGGCTGGTACACAGAACGGGCGACCGACGGAGGGGACGGGAGCACCACCCCCGTCACCAGGTCGAGAGGCCACGCCCATGCGCCCACGCGCGTCCGCGCCGCCCCCGGTCGTCCTCTACACGGCCGGCCAACTCCCCGCCTACCTGCTGCCCACCCTGGTGGGACGCCTCGCCGGCGGAGCCGGACTCACCCCGACCCAGGCCGGAGCCCTCGGCAGCACCCTGCTGCTCGCCTCCGCCACCGTCGCGCTGCTGCTCGCCGGACGCGTCGCGGCCGTCGGCCCGGCCCGCACCGCCCGGGCCGGACTCGCCCTGCTCGCACTCGGCTGCGCGCTCGCCGCCACCGGGCCGCAACTGCCGCTGCTCACCACCGCCCTAGCGGTGGCCGGCCTCGGCGCGGGCGCCGTCACCGCCGTCGCCACCACGGGCATCGCCGGAACGTCAGACCCGCACCGCGGCACCGTCCGCGCCCTGCTCGCCACCTCGGGCACCGCGGCCGGGCTCTACCTGCTGCTCCCGCACCTCGGCAGCGGGACGGCGGCGCCCTTCACCGCACTCGCCCTGGCGGCGCTGGCCGCCGCCGTCCCCCGGAGCGGCAGGACCGGCCCGGTGCGGGCCAGCGAACGGCGGATGGCCAAGGCCAGAGCCGGTGCTGCCCCCGGAGGCGGGACGCGGGGCCGCGCTACGGCACTCGTCCTGGCCATCCCGTTCTGGTCGATGGCACAGAACGCGCTCTGGGGCATCAGCGGCCAACTGGGCCACCGCCAGGCCGGGTTGGGGGAGAGCACCCTCGGCCTGGTGTTCGCGCTAGCCCTGTTCGGCGGCCTGCTGGGGGTGACCGCTGCGGGTGTGCTCGGCACCAGGATCGGCCGAACGGTCCCGATCGGGTTCGGCACCCTGGTGATCGCCGGGTGCGCCCTGCTGACCGGTACGGCCCGCGGCCCGGCCGCCTTCACCACCGGTGAACTGCTGTGGAACCTGCTCTACCCGCTGGTGCTCAGCCACCTGCTCGGCCTCGCCGCCGCCCTCGACCCGAGCGGCCGCCGGGCCGTTCAGACCTCCGCCGCCTCCGCCCTCGGCACCGCCTGCGGGCCGTTGACCGGCGCCACGCTGGCGAGCGGCGTCGGGTACCCGGGAACGGGCGCGGTGCTCGCCGCCCTGCTGGCGCTCAGCGCCGGTCCGCTGGTCCTGGCCGCCCGGCCGAACGCACCCCGCCGCCCGGTCGGCCCCCGCTCCGCCCCCGGGCGCCCGGCCTGGCGCCGGACCACCGGCCGACGGTGCCCCGCGACCAGGCCCGCCACCGCGCACCTCGCCACCCAGCCCACCACCCACCCGGCCGCCCGCATTCCCGGCCAGCGCCGCCCGGCACCGTCCGCCCACCCGGAGGACCGCGATGCCCACCGCGACATCCGCCGCGGCGCCCGCCCGGACTACGCCTTCAGTAGCGCCCGGAACAGCGTCTCCACGTCCGCCCCGGACGGCAGTTCGCTGACCTGACCGTCCCCGACCTCCACCACCCGCCACTGCCCGGCCCCGGCTCCGGCCCCGTCCGCCGTCCCCGCCCCGGCGCGGCGGGCCAGGTCGGTGGTGACGAAGCGGCACCCCAACCGCCGGACCAGCGGACGGACCGCGGACAGTTCGGGCTCCACCCGGTGCGCCGGGCTGTCGGGGTGCGGGCCGACCAGCACCGGTTCGCCGTCCAACCACCAGACCCGGGCCTCCTCCGCCCGCCCGTCCGCGGCCCGGACGAACGGTTCGAAGCGGCGCACCACCAGCCCGCCCGAGAGGAACTCGCCCTGCAGTTCGGCGAAGCGCGACGCCACCCGGTCCAGCGCGTCGAGGTCGGCCAGGTCGGGCACGTAACAGGCTTCGGCCCACTCGTGCTTGCGGGACTTCACGTAGTCCTTCACCACCGCGGGCCCCCGCCCGCCCAACTCGGCCGCCGCCGCGGCCAGCGCCGAGCGGTCCCAGGCCGTCCCGGGCAGCCAACTGCTCGCCGGCGTCAGCGACTCGAACGTCCGGTACCAGCCGGGCAGTTCATGGGCGGTCGCGTACGCGTCCGGCCCGGTCAGCAGCGGTCGGCCGCGGGCTGCCAGGACCTCGGCGAGCTCGGCGTACCGGGCGGTGGGGATCATCCAGCCCCGGTACCAGAGCGGCCCGGGACCGGCCGGGACCCGGCGGGCGGCGGCCTCGGCGTCCCCGGCGAGCAGCGCGTCGTGGTCGAGCAGGACGTGGCCGCCGCCCACCGCCCGGAGCGCCCCCGCCTCCCAGGCGAAGTGCGGGTCCACCCGACGGGGGAGCAGCGGGTCGGACGGCAGGATGACGGCGGGATCGACCATGCGGCTCAGACTAGGTGCACCGATCGGCGGGGAGCCCGGAAACCCCTTGCCCGCGCGTCGACCGGCTCGTCGGTCCGTCCGTCGACCGGCCCACCGGTCCATCAGCCGGTCGGCCCGCCGGTCCGTCCGTCGACCGGTCCGCCGGGCCGCGTACCGGTCCGTGCCGGGCTGCCCGAAAACCGGATCGACACCCCTCCCGGGCTCTGCCAGGGTGAGCGGGTGCGATGGATCACGAGTGCCCGGAAGCCCGTCCGTGAACGGCGCCCACGCCAGGCGGCGCGGACGCTGGTGCTCTCGCCGGAGGGCGAGGTGTTCCTGTTCCGGTCGGACAACTCCGAGGTCGGGGTGCACTGGAACGCACCGGGCGGCGGTCTGGAACCCGGCGAGTCCCCGGCCGAGGGCGCCCTCAGGGAACTGCGCGAGGAGACCGGCTGGACCGACCTCCGGCCGGGCCCGCTCCTCTGCACCTGGGAGCACGACTTCACCTGGCACGGCACCCCGGTCCGCCAGCACGAGCACATCTTCCTGACGCACGGCCCGCGGCGCGAGCCCGGAGACGTGGCGGCGGTCCACCGGGTCGACGGCATCCTCGGCTGGCGCTGGTGGACGCCGGACGAACTCGCCGCGCCGGACGCCGACCCGACCTGGCCGCCGAACCTGACCACCCTGCTCGCCGGGCTCCGCAGCGCCGGAACGGACTCGATCGAGCCGGTCCACCTCGGCTACGTGCCCAACGGCGCCCCGCACACCGCCCAGCCGTAACCGCTCCCGTTCGTAGCGGCGCCGCGTCGGTCACGGTGACCGGCCCGTACGCACGGCCGGCCGGGTCTGCTCAGCGGACCGGACGCCGCCCCCGCCGACGTCCGCGGGCCGCAGGCAACTCGGCCTGCCAGTCACGCATCCCCAACTCGCGGTCGTGCACCGCCTCCGGGTTGATCACCACCGAGAGCAGGGCGGAACGCAGTTCCTCCGGACCCAGCCCGGTCGAACGCTGCAACTGCTCGGTGGGCACCGACACCGCGATGGCCGGCCGCCAGTCCGGCAGCACCACCTGGCAGGTGCCGGAACCGAACCGCAGCAGCTGCGCCGACACCCGGCGGTCCGGGGCCCGCCCGGCGGGACCGGTCGCCTCGGCCGCCCCGGGCGACCCGCCGATCAGCACCCCCATCGGTACGCCCAGCGGATCCGGCGATCCGTCCTCGCGCCCGGGCCCGACCTCCTCCGCCTCGGCCCGGTACCCGTCCGCCCCCGGGGCCAACGCCCGCACCTGGCTCAACCGCCGCGAAGGCGCGGGCCGCCGCTGCGGACGCACCCGACCCGCCGGCTCGCTGACACTCCACGCCCCCGGCGACCACTCGACCGCCCCGGTAGCACCGGCGTCCGTGCCCTCGCCCCCGGTCGGCCCCGGTGCGTCCGCGGCACCACTGCCCGCCGAACCCGCTTTCACCGCACGGCGGTTGACGTCTCCGTACGGTCGGTCCGATGCGTTCTGGTCGAGCGAGGTCATGGCTGTGCCCCTCCGGAGTCCGAGCTCGCCCGATCCTGCACCACCGGTGCGTGCTGGGCCAAGGGACGTACGCACCCGGCCAATGGTTCCCGTCCGCGGGGAGGGGCGTCGGGCCGGGCACCGAGACTGGCGAGGGGGCGGCGGGCGGGGGCGAATACGGGGACGGACGCGGGGACAAACCCGTTGCGGTCGTTGAAGCCGGGGCTAGGGTTGGGAGCATGTCCCTCACGTCATGCCTGTGCTGGTGGCCGTCCTAGGACGGCCGTTCCCCACGCATGACTCCAGGGCCGTCCGCAAGGGCGGCCCCGGCGCGATCGTCTCGGACGGACCAGGGCACACCCCGGCGGGCGGCACCACCACCCGACCACCGAGGAGCCCCGCCATGACCGCCACCACCGTCCCCGCCACCACCGACCGCGACGCCGCCGCGGAGAGCACGAACCCGCCGGTCGCCACCACGGCCGAAGGGCACCACCGCATCCTGACCGGTGACCGCCCCACCGGCCCGCTGCACCTCGGCCACTACTTCGGGACGCTCCGCAACCGCGTCCAACTCCAGTCCCGGGGAATCGAATTGAAGATCGTGATCCCCGACTACCAGGCGATCACCGACCGGGATCGCGCCGACCGCCCCGCCGAGCACGCGGAGAACCTGGTCCTCGACTACCTGGCCGTCGGCGTCGACCCCGAGCGCGCCACGATCTTCACCCACAGCGCCGTCCCCTCCCTCAACCAGCTGATGCTGCCCTTCCTCAGCCTGGTCAGCGTCGCCGAACTCTCCCGCAACCCCACCGTCAAGGACGAGATCACCCACTCCCGGCAGGGCACCGTCAGCGGGCTGATGTTCACCTACCCCGTCCACCAGGCCGCCGACATCCTGTTCTGCAAGGCCGACCTCGTCCCGGTCGGCCAGGACCAACTGCCGCACCTGGAACTCACCCGCACCATCGCCCGCCGCGCCGAACTCGCCGCCGACCGCACCGTGCTGCGCGAGGTGCTACGCACCGGCAACGCCCGCGCCAACGCCATCGCCGACCGGACCCTCGACGAAGTGCGCGCCGCCATGGGCACCTGCTAGCCGGCCCCGCACGGTCCACCCCGGCGGTGGCCGCCGGGGTGGACCGTCCCCGAACGGGGGATACCGTCGGCAGACGGAACAGCGGAACCGCGGAGCCCTGGAACAACGGCCGACCGCCTTCCGCCCCCTGCCACCCCCTCGCTCGCGCTCCCCGAAGGAGTACCGGATGCCCCTGCGCCCGCTCCGCCCCGGCGACCGGATCGCCCTCGCCGCCACCAGCGGCGCGATCGACGCCGCCCGCCTCGCCCTCGGCACCGACATCCTCCGCACCTGGGGCCTGGACGTCACCGTCCTCCCGCACCTCCACGACACCCACCCCACGCTGGCGCACCTGGCCGGCGCCGACGCCCACCGCGCCGCGGACCTGCAAGCCGCCTGGCTCGACCCCGACATCGCCGCCGTCCTCTGCGCCCGCGGCGGCTTCGGCGCGCACCGGATGGTCGACCTCCTCGACTGGGACGCGATGCGGACCGCCGCACCGAAGCCGCTCGTCGGCTTCAGCGACGTCACCGTCCTGCACGAAGCCTTCGCCCAGCGGCTCGGCGTCCCCACCTTCTACGGCCCGATGCCCGGGAGCAACGTCTTCAGCACCGACCCCGCCACCGCCGAACACCTGCGCCGCACCCTCTTCGAACCCACCGCCACCACCCTCCTCACCGGCCCCGACGCCACCGCCCTCGTCCCCGGACGGGCCCACGGCATCCTGATGGGCGGCTGCGCCTCCCTGCTCGCGGCCGACCGCGGCACCCCCGGCGCGCGTCCGTCCTTCGCCGGCGGCCTGCTCCTGCTGGAGGACGTCAACGAGCAGCCCTACCAACTGGACCGGATCCTCACCCAACTGCGCCGCAGCGGGGCCCTGGACGGAGTGGCGGGAGTGGTCCTCGGCTCCTGGGACGGCTGCGGCCCGCTCGACGGCGTGCGCGCCGTGATGCTCGACCACTTCGGCGGACTCGGCGTCCCCGTCCTGTGGGAACTCGGCTTCGGCCACTGCCCGTCCTCGATCACCGTCCCGCTCGGCGTCCCCGCCACCCTGGACGCCGACGCCGGCACGCTCACCCTGGACGCGCCCGTTCTCAGCGGCCCTACCGGCGCGTAGGGTGCGAGCCATGCACGCCGAAGGCACCCCCACCAGCACCGCTTCCGCCGCTGCCGCCCCCGAGCAGCCCGCCGCCGTCGCGGAGCAGGTGGTGTCCCGAGCCCTCGGCCTGCTCCGCGGCCCCGGCAGCGGTACCGGACGGGTCATCCTGGGCCTGGCCGGACCGCCCGCCGCCGGCAAGTCCACCCTCGCGCGCCTCCTGACCGAGGAGATCAACCGCCGCGAGGGCCCCGACACCGCCGCCCACCTCCCCCTCGACGGCTTCCACCTCTCCAACGCCCAGCTCGACCGCCTCGGCCTGCGCCCCCGCAAGGGCGCCCCCGAGACCTTCGACGCCCACGGGTACCTGGCCCTCCTCCAGCGCGTCGCCACCGACCGCTTCCACGACCTCTACGCCCCCGACTTCGACCGCGCCCTCGACGAGCCGGTCGCCGCCCGCCACCTCATCCGCCCCCACACCCGGCTCGTCATCACCGAGGGCAACTACCTCGCCGCCCCCGCCGCCCCCTGGACGGACGCCCGGGCCCTGCTGCGCGAACTCTGGTACGTCGACGCGGACGAGAGCACCCGGGACGCCCGACTGCTGGCCCGCCACACCGCCGGCGGCCAGGACGAGACGGCCTCCCGCCGGCGCATCGACGACAACGACCGCCCCAACGCCGCCTACGTGACGAGCACCCGTACGGCCTGCGACTGGGTGGTCCGCGCGGACGAGTTTGCATCCACCCGCTGATCGGCGTAGTGTTCACTGGTCGCTCGACAGGGAGCACCGGACACGCAATCCGTGTGGACGGTCCCGGGGCGGCCAATCCCCTGAGAAACCAGTTCGATGATCCGTGACGGGTCGCGTTCCTTTTCGCGTCCCCGTTCGCTTTTTCGGCGT
>NZ_BAAANS010000074.1:0-35559 GCF_039529925.1 Kitasatospora saccharophila
ATCCGTCAGGTCCGACGGATACCCGCCCCAAACACCGCTCACAACAGGCTCAACGACCACTCCAGCCCGGCGACACGGCAGATCTCAAACACGGTCTGACCACGGTGTCAGTAGAATTCGCGATCAGGCCCTCTGGCGGCCACGCCCCTGCCATACTGTCCCCACCCTTGCTTCCGTCCCCCGTGTGCACATCGCACCAGGGGGGGCTCTTCTTCTCCTGGAGTTCTTTCATTGCGCCCTGGCACCCTGCTCGACAATCGGTTCCGAATCGTACGGAAACTAGGACAAGGAGGCGAGGGCGAGATTTTCATCGCCCGTGATGAATACGTCCAACGCGATGTTGCTGTCAAGGCCCAGCTCCCCCGCTTCGGGGAATCGAGCGCAACCTACGCCGAATTCTCCGGATTCCTTGATTCGGAGTTGAACCGGCTGGAGTTCATGCACGAGGTCGAGGGAATCCCCCGTGTCGTGGCCAACGGGTGGTACCGGGGCTGGGGGCGCCAGCGCTTCATCGTGATGGAGCTGGTCGATGGAATGACCATCACGAAGTGGACCGCCGAGAACCGTCCGGTGCATGCAACCGAAGCGGCATGCGTCATCGCCCAGTTGTGCGACATCCTGAAGAAGGTCCACCGGCACCACGTACACCGGGACGTGACACCGGCCAACACCATGATCGAGCCCAGCGGCCGGGTCCGGCTGCTTGATGTCGGCATCTCCGTCGCTCTCGGAGAACTTCCCGATGAAGCGCGCGGCACCCCTGGGTACGCCCCGCCCGAACAGTACGACCGGGCCGCACAGCTCACCCCCAAGGTCGACGTCTTCGCCCTGGGCGCGATGCTCTTCGCCATGACGGTCTCCCGGCTCCCGTACGCCGACGTGGAAGGCCCGGCGTCCTCCGCCACGCCGGCGTTCCCGGACGGCCTCGACGTCTTCCTGCCCGACGAGCTGTGGACCTTGGGACTGGCCATGGTCTCGGTCGATCCCGCCGAGCGGCCGACCGCCGAGCAGGTGCGCCACTACTTGGAACCGTGGCTGCCCGCCGTGGGCAGCGGACGGCCGTCGAAGGCTTCCGATCCGGATCCCTCCGCGTACATCCGCTTTCCCCCCTCGCGCTGAACCCGCCGCACAGCCTGCTCAGGTCAGTTCTCGCTGGCGGCGCACCGCCGCGTCGAGGTCGGGCTCGCCGAGACCTGTCAGCACCGTCCGCGCCTCGGCCAGCGCCTCCCGCTGTCCGTCCGCGTCACCCAGCCGCTCCAGGGAGTCGGCCAGTCTGACCAGCACCCTGGCGGTCCTGCTGGAGTAGCCGATCTCCCGGTACGTGCCGGCGGCCTGCCGGTAGGCGTCGACCGCCGCCTCGTGCCGGTCGGCCGCCGCCTCGATCCGGCCCAGGGTGAACCAGGCGTGGGCCAGGCCGTTGCGGTCCTCGGTGCCGGTCAGCATGTCGACCGACCGGCGACCGTGTTCCAGCGCCTCGGCCCGGTCGCCGCGCAGGTGGTGCGCGTGCGCCAGCGCGTCCAGCACGGTTCCTCGGCCCAGGTCGTCATCCAACTCTCCGAAGGCCCGCAGTGCGCCGCGCAGCTGGACCAGTGCCTGGTCCGCGTCGCCGCTCTCGTTCAGCAGGACGCCCAGGCTGTGGCATCCGTAGGCGAAACCGGTCAGGTCGCCAGCCTGCTCGCTGGTCCGCACTGCCTGGCGCAGGTGCCGCACGGCCTCCTCGGGCCGGCCGAGGTTCCGGTGGGTACCGGCGAGCAGCCGTCGAACCAGCGCCACGTCCGTCGGCGCCGCCACCCGTTCGGCTGCCTCCAGGGCGGCCCCCAGGTGCTCCGCGGCGTCCAGGTAGCGGTTGGAGCGCCACTGGTAGGTGAGCACCGCCAGCGCGAGGTGCCAGACGTACCGGTCCTGCCCGAGCCGCCGGGCCAGCTCGAACATGCCCGTCAGCGTCGGGTACTCGGTATCGAACCAGGCCATCGCCTCGACCGGCCCGGTCGGGGACGGGGTCCAGACGTCCGGGTCCGCCGCGATCGGCAGCCGCCGGTCCGGATCCAGCTGCCGGTCGCAGGCGTGCGCGTTGTGCAGCAGGAAGTTCATCGCCCCGGTCAGGGTGTCCAGCCGCTCCGCGGGGTCCTGCTGCTCCGCCAGCCCGGTTCCGTAGAGCCTGATCAGGTCGTGCAGCACGTAGCGGCCGTCCTCCGTGTCGTCCACCAGGTTCATCCCGACCAGTTCGTCGACCGCGTCGCTGATCCCACCCGGGCCCTCGGCGTTCCGACCCATCGCTTTGATCGCCTCCCAGCTGATCGTCGGTCCCGGGTGCACGGCCAACTGCCACAGGAGCCTGCGGGCCGGTCGGTTCAGCAGGCGGTACGACCCCTCCAGCAGGGAGGGAACGCTCAGGCCGTCGCGCCGGAGGTCCATCGCTCCGAGCCTGGTCCGGCCGTCGCGCAGCGTGCGTACCGTGTCCGCCAGCATGGCCGGCGATCGGCGCGTCACCTGTGCGGCCACGATCCGCAACGCCATCGGCAGTCCCGCGCAGCAGTCGAGCAGGTCCTCGACGACCGGGGTGGCCCGGTCGATCCGCGCCGGTTCGGTCAGGGCGACCAGCAGTTCCAGCGCATCGACACGACCGAGGGTGCCCAGGTGTACCTGCTCCGCGCTCTCCTTGACGACCAGCCCGTCCAGTCGCTGCCGGCTGGTGACCAGCGCGGCGCTGCGGCCCGGCCCTGGGAGCAGGGGCCGCACCTGCGCTTCGTCCCGCGCGTTGTCGAGGACCACCAGGACCCGGCGTTCCGCCAGGGCGGAACGGTACGCGGTACCCATGCCCTCCGAGGTGGGCGTATCGCACGGTGCCTGGAGGTCGTTCAGGAAGCGGACGAGCGCGGCCGCGACGTCGACCGGTTGTCCCGGCGAGAAGCCCCGCAAGTCGATGTAGAGCGTGCCGTCGGGAAAGGCATCCTCCTCCACCCGCTTCGCGGCGGTCACCGCCGTCGAGGTCTTACCCACCCCGGCCGGCCCGGTCACCACGGTGATCCGCCCGGCGGCGGGGCCGTGACCGCGCAGGCTCTCGGCGAGCCGGTCCACTTCCGCCTGTCGGCCGATCAGGTCCTTGGACACGGCGGGGAGCTGACGCGGCCGCACCACGGGGTCCGCGGCCCGCCCGGCCCCACCGGCCCGAGCCGCCGGAGGAGCGAGCAGCAGGTAGTCCGCCGCGGTGCCGAACTTCGCGCTCCACGCGACGAGCAGCGGCTCCACCTCGTGGTCCCGCCCCAGAGCGCGCAACGCCTCGATCCGCAGGGAGAGCAGTTCGGTGCTGTCCTGCCACCGTTCCGCGCCGACGCGGAGCCGCGCCAGGGCGGCGGCCGGATCGGCACAGTCCAGTTCCGCCCGGACGCAGCCGTGGAAGGCATCGTGCAGTTCCGCCAGGATCAACTGCCGCACCTCGTCGAACGGCCCGCTCCGCAGCCCTCCGAGCGGATCGCCTCCGCCCCACTCGTCCAGCGCCGCGCGCCACCGGTCACGACGGATTTCCGGTACGACGGCGGCACGGGCCTCCGCACACCGGTCGCGGAAGCGCAGGAGGTCGACGCTCCCGCGCTCGGCCAGGATCCGGCAGTGCCTGCGCGGTTCCGTGGAGACCAGATCGGGGAGAGCGAGCCGCAGCTTGCGCACGCACTGTCGGATATTGGCCTGCCGCTGCTCTTCCCGCGGCCAAAGGAAACTGGAAACCCTGTGGTGGGAGACCGGCTCACCGGCCTCCAGCAGCAGGAGCGTGAGCAGTTCCATCGCCTTCTCCGACGGTACCCTGGCGGGTTCCCCATCGCGCAGCACGGCCAATTGCCCCAACAGGCGGTATTCCGCACCCATCCGAACTCCTGTGACGAGATCCGGGCCGGATCGCCCGGCCTGGAGAAAAGGATGGCACGGGTCGGATCAGCGGGGTTCACACTTGATTAACGCTTCGAGGTTGGCACCTCGGAGCGGTTTCTGGCACGCTGCTGCGTCATCACCCCCTCATGCCGGCCTCCGGCCAGTCGAGCTCGGTCGGCACCCGTGCCAACGAGCCTGACGGTTCGTCGACTTCGTGAGACGAGCAGGGGAATCCCAGAATCACCAGCCAGGAGAAGACGATGGCGTCCACTCACCCCAGGAACCGCGCCCGCAGCAAGTCCCTGCAGGGCCCCCGGGCCACCATCCCACCGCGCCGCCCCCGCCGACCGAGGCCGAAGCCGGTTCCGACGCCGGCCCAGAACGGTCCGCAGGCGGCCGATCGCTTCCGGATCGTGCTGCGGCCGGTCCGCCCGACCGCCCAGCGCGCCTACGAGATCGAGCTGTTCGGCGACCTCGACTGATCACGGCACCCCTGACCGCCGGGGAGGAGCTGCTCCGCTCCTCCCCGGCGGTGCCGTGCGCTCCGGACGCCCGGAGGCGGAACGCGCCCCGGACTCCCCCGCCGCCGAATCGGCCTTGCCTGCACGGCTTGACGACCGAACCGGGCGTACTTGTCCGGACAACTAGAGGCGTTCGTCCGCCGTACGCCGGCCGGACACGAGCGGGACGACGGGGGGTACCCCGGGGGCGCTGTTCTGGGGGACGCCCCTCGTCCGTCCCCCTCCGTAGAGGTCGTGTCCCCGTGGTTGCTGAACCGAACGAACCGAACCGACGTCGTTTCCTCCAACTGGCGGGCGCGGGACTGGCGTTCTCCGCGCTGGCGCCCAGCATCGCGCGGGCCGCCTCGATCGCCCCGCAGGGTGGTACGGGCACCATCCAGGACGTGCAGCACGTCGTGGTGCTGATGCAGGAGAACCGGTCCTTCGACCACTACTTCGGCTCGCTGAAGGGCGTGCGCGGCTTCGGCGACCCGCGGCCGGTGACGCTGCCGAGCGGGAAGCCGGTCTGGTACCAGGCGAACAGCGCGAAGAAGGAGGTGCTGCCGTTCCGGCCGCAGGTGAACGACCTCGGGATGCAGTTCGTCCAGGACCTCAACCACGACTGGGCGGGCGGCCACAAGGCGTTCAACGGCGGCAAGTACGACCAGTGGGTCCCGGCCAAGACAGCCACCACGATGGCGTACCTGACCCGGCAGGACATCCCGTTCCACTACGCGCTGGCCGACGCGTTCACGCTGTGCGACGCGTACCACTGCTCGTTCATCGGCTCCACCGATCCGAACCGCTACTACATGTGGACGGGCTACACCGGCAACGACGCGACCGGCGGCGGGCCGGTGCTGGGCAACCAGGAGGCGGGCTACTCCTGGACGACCTACCCGGAGCGGCTGGAGGCGGCCGGCGTGTCCTGGCGGATCTACCAGGACGTCGGCGACGGCCTGGACGCGGCCGGTTCCTGGGGCTGGATCAGTGACGCCCACCGCGGCAACTACGGCGACAACTCGCTGCTGTACTTCAACAATTACCGCAATGCCAAGCCCGGTGACGCGCTGTACGAGAAGGCCCGCACCGGGACGAACGCCAAGGCCGGCGACGGCCTGTTCGATCAGCTGCGCCGCGACGTCACCGCCGGGACGCTACCGCAGGTGTCCTGGATCGTCGCCCCAGAGGCGTACACCGAGCACCCCAACTGGCCTGCCAACTACGGCGCTTGGTACGTCTCGCAGGTGCTGGACGCGCTCACCTCGAACCCGGACGTGTGGGCCCGCACCGCGCTGTTCATCACCTACGACGAGAACGACGGCTTCTTCGACCACGTGGTGCCGCCGTTCCCGCCCGCCTCGGCGGGCCAGGGCCTGTCCACGGTCGCCACCGGCGCCGACTCCTTCGCCGGGAACGCGAGTTACGCCGCCGGACCGTACGGCCTGGGGCAGCGGGTGCCGATGCTGGTGGTCTCGCCGTGGAGCACCGGCGGCTACACCTGCTCGGAGACCTTCGACCACACCTCGATCATCCGCTTCATCGAGCAGCGCTTCGGCGTCGCCGAACCGCACATCTCCCCCTGGCGGCGGGCCATTTGCGGCGACCTCACCTCCGCCTTCGACTTCACCGCGAGCAACCCCGCCCCGGCCGCGCTGCCCTCCACCGCCGGCTACCTGCCCGCCGACCGCAACCGGCACGCCGACTACGTGCCCACCCCGCCCGCGACCGGCACCATGCCGCGGCAGGAGGCCGGCGCCAAGCCCACCCGTCCGCTCAAGTACGCGCCGTACGTGGACGGTTCGGCCGACGTCTCGACCGGCAAGTACGCCCTCGCGTTCAGCGGCGGACCGGCCGCGGGCGCCCAGTTCCTGGTCACCTCGGCGAACCGCACCGACGGCCCGTGGACGTACACCGCCGAGGCCGGCAAGTCCGTCTCCGACGCCTGGAACACCAGCTACTCCAAGGGCGTCACCGACCTCACCGTGTTCGGCCCGAACGGCTTCCTGCGCCGCTTCCGCAACCCCGGCAAGACCGCGGGCCCCGAGGTCACCGCCCGGCACGACGCCGCCACCGGCAACCTCGCCCTGACCTTCACCAACCCGGCCGGCGCCGACGTCGTCCTCACCGTCACCAACGCCTACGCGGGCACCCCGCAGACCGTCACCGTCCGCAAGGGCGCCACCGTCGCCCTCGCCGTCGACCTCTCCACCTGCCGCCACTGGTACGACCTCACCGTCACCTCCGACCGGAGCACCGACTTCGTCCGCCGCCTGGCCGGCCACGTCGAGACCGGCGCCTCGTCCCTCTCCGACCCGGGCCTGCTCACCTACTGACGCCCGCCGCCCCCTGGTCGCCGCCCCGGCCCGGTCGCCGACCGGCGGCGCGGAAGCCGAGTCCGCCGGCGGCGACCAGGGTGGCGAGCAGGGACCAGAAGAGCGGGCCGTGCTGCTCGATCAGGGTGCCGACCAGCAGGGGGCCGCTGATCGCGGACACCGCCCAGGCCAGGTTGACCAGGGCCAGGAAGCGGCCGCGGGCGGCGGCCGGGGCCGCGGTCGCGGCGATCGCGGTGCAGGCCGGGCCGGCCAGGAGCTGGCCGGCGGTGAACAGCAGCACCGCGCCGAACACCGACCAGGCCCGGCCGCCGCCGAACGCCAACGCGGCGATCGCCGCGGCCATCAGTGCGGACGCCCAACCCACCACCCTGGTACGGGAGAAGACCACCAGCCGGGCCGTCGTCGCGGACTGCGCCAGCACGATCAGCACGGCGTTCAGGGTCAGCGCCGTGGACGGCACCCAGGCCGGCAGCCCGGCCACCTTCACCAGGTACACCGGCAGCACCACGGTGGGGACCAGCCAGCCGAACCCGAGCGCGGCCTGCGCCGCCAGCAGCCCCAGCAGCCGCCGTTCGCGCAGCAGCGTCCCCCACCCCGGGGCATCCGCCGGACCACCGGAACGCGAACCCGGACGCCCCGCGGGCGAGCCCGGACGCTCCCGGCGCGGACCGGAACGCGGGCCCGGTGCGAACAGCAGGACGGCCGCCGCCACGCTGGTCGCCGCGTTCACCGCGACCACCGCCACCGCCGCGCCCGGCCACCCGGTGCCCAGCAGCAGGCCGCCGGCCGCACCGCCCAGGCCGGCGGCGGCGTTGCTGCCGGCCGTGGTGAACGCGTACCAGCGGTCCAGTTCGGCGCCCTCGGCCAGGTCCGCGACGAAGCCCGGCCAGGCGGCGAAGTACAGCCGTTCCGCGGACAGCACCACCAGCATCGCGGCGACCAGCCCGGACAGTGAGTCGACCAGCAGGTAGCCGAGGTAACCGGCCGCCGCCAGCAGGTTGTTGACGATCAGCGAGGTGCGCGCGCCCCAGCGGTCGACCAGCGCACCGGCCAGCGGGGCGAGCGGCAGCGACAGCAGGGTGGCCAGCGAACTGCCGAACCCGACCTGGACGACGGTCAGTCGGGTGGTGAGGACGAAGAACAGGAAGGACAGCGGCACGAACATCCCGACCCCGAACGCGTCGAGCACGGTCGCCGCCACGATCCGCCGGTGCCCGGTCAGGTCCGGCACCCCGAACCGGGCCCGCCACCGGGCAGCCGGAGCAGGCGACGGGACGGCGGGCGACGGGACGGCGGGCGACGGGACGGCGGGCGACGGGGTCGTGGGAGGAGTGCGGGCGGGGGTGGAGAGCGCGTGGGCCATGCCCACCACCTTCGGCGAGCCGTCCGCCCGCCCACCAGAGCGGACGGTGTCCGAACCCTGCACTGCCGGTTCCGGCCAGGGGCACCGGCCGTAGCTCGCGCCCTTTGACACCAGGCGCCCCAATGGTCTAGACCTACCCCAGACCGGTGTCACGGGCGGACGGAGGAACGGCGGCGATGCACACGGTGACCCGTCACGACCGCCGCACCCCGGACGTCGGCTGACATGCCCGTCGCCCTCCAGGCGTTCGGCCTGAGCGAACCGGCCGACCGGCTCTACCGCGAACTGCTGCGCGCCCCGGACGCGGCGGACGCCGTCCTGATCGCCCGCCTCGGCCTGGCGCCGGACCAACTGCATTCCGCCCGCGAGGAGTTGATCGCCCTCGAACTGCTCCGGCCGTCCTGGGACGACCCGACCGTCCTCCACCCGGTGGTCCCGGAGCTCGGACTGGCCGCGCTACTGGCCCGCCGCGAGGCCGAACTGCTGGCGCACCGGCAGGAGTTCGAGCAGGCCCGGGCGGCCTTCGGGCAACTGCGCGCCGAAGTCGCGGCCGAACGCCGCCACACCCGCAGCGAGAACCTGATCGGAACGGACGCGATCCGCGACCGGCTGACCGAACTCGGCGCGGGCACGGCCTCCCAGGCCCTGGTCCTCTCCCCCGCAACCGGACCCGCCGCCGGCCCGACCACCGGACCCGCCGCCGAACCGACCACCGACTCCGCCACCGAACCGGCCACCGGACCGACCGGCACCACAGCCCCGAGCACCCCCACCCACGCACCCGCCCGCACCCCCGCGGCCACCCTGCCGGACGAGCCGCTCTGCACCGAACTACTGCGCCGGGGCGTCGAGTTGCGCACCCTGTTCGTCGACGCGGTCCGCCGCCACCCGCCCACCGTGGAGTACGCCCGCCGGCTGGTCGAGCTCGGCGGCCAGGTCCGTACCGTGCCCGCGCTACCGCTGCGCATGGTCGTGCTGGACCGGGAGACCGCCCTGCTGCCGCTCGACCCGGAGCGCGCGGACACCGCCACCGTGCTGCACGGGCGCGGGCCGGTCGCCGCGCTGTGCGCGCTGTTCGACGGGCTGTGGCACAGCGCCGCCCCGCTCTGCCACCCCCGGGGCCGCGACCCGAACGGCATGACGGCGCAGCACTACGCGCTGCTGCGGATCCTCCAGCAGGGCGACACCGACGTGGTCGCGGCCCGCAAACTCGGCGTCTCCGAGCGGACCGTCCGGCGGCTGAGCGCCGAGGCGCTGGAGGTGCTGGGCGCCCGCAGCCGCTTCCAGGCCGGGGCCCGGGCCACCGAACGCGGCTGGCTGCGCTGATGGCACCCGCCCGCCCCTGCGGCAACCCGCAGTCGGCGCAGCACCCCGAGCCCGCGCCCCCCGGCGACCGGCAACCGGCAAAGCACCACGCAGCGCCACGCAGCACCGGGCCCGCCCCACCCCGCCGAGGGGGGCGTGGCGGGGCGGGCCCCGGCTGCTACTGCTGCGTCCGCGGCGCCGGCGCGTACCCGGCGGGCCGGGTGCCGAACGTACCCCGGCCCTGGGTGCGGCCGCGCAACGTGCCCGCGTAGCCGAAGAGTTCGGCCAGTGGAACGGTCGCGGTCAGCACCGCACTGCCGCCGCGCGGCTCGGAGCCGTGCACCCGACCGCGGCGGGCGGACAGGTCGCCGAGGACGCCGCCGACGCCGTCCGGCGGCACCGTCGCGGTGAGTTCCACGACCGGCTCCAGCAGCAGCGAGCCGCCGCGCCGCAGCGCCTCGCGCAGGGCGAGCCGTCCGGCGGTGCGGAACGCCAGGTCGGAGGAGTCCTTGACGTGGGTCGCCCCGTCGGTGAGGGTGACCCGGACCCCGGTGACCGGGTGGCCGAGCGGGCCCTCCGCGAGGGCGTCCCGGCAGCCCGCCTCGACGGCCTGGACGAACTCCTGCGGCACCCGCCCGCCGGTGACGGTGGAGCGGAACTCGAAGCCGTCCGTGCCGGGTTCGCCGAGCGGGGCGACGTCGACCACGACGTGCGCGAACTGGCCGGAGCCGCCGTCCTGCTTGACGTGCCGCAGGACGAGGCCGGTCACCGCCGTGGCGAGGGTCTCCCGGTAGGCGACCTTCGGCCGTCCGACGGTGACCTCCAGCCCGGCGCGGCGCAGCTTATCCACCGCGACCTCCAGGTGCAGTTCGCCCATCCCGGACAGCGTCCGCTGCCCGCTCTCCGGGTCGCTGCCGGCCACCAGCGAGGGGTCCTCCTCGGTGATCCGGGCCAGCGCGACGGCCAGCCGGTCGGTGTCCACGGTGCGGCGGGCCTCGACCGCGACGGTCACCACCGGGTCGGCGGAGACGGCCGGTTCGAGCACCAGCGGGGCGTGCGGGGCGCACAGCGTGGTGCCGACCCGGGCGCCCTTCGCGCCGACCACGGCGACGATGTCGCCGGCCACCGCGGTGTCGGTCTCGGCGTGCCGGTCGGCCTGCACCCGCAGGATCCGGCCGATCCGTTCGGTGCGTCCGGTGCGGGCGTCGAGCACGGTGTCCCCCTTCCGTAGCGTGCCGGAGTAGATCCGCAGGCTGCTGAGCCGACCGGTGGTGCTCGCGGAGACCTTGAACACCAGGGCGGCGAAAGGTTGTTGCGCGTCGGCGACGCGCTCCTGCGGGCTGCCGTCGAACTCCCCGCGCACCGGCGGGACGTCCAGCGGCGACGGCAGGTACGCGGTCACCGCGTCCAGCAGCGGTTCGACGCCGCGGTTGCGGTACGCCGAGCCGCACAGCACCACCACCGCCTGTCCGCCGGCGGTGAGTTGACGCAGCGCGCCGGTGAGCGTGCCGGCCGTGAGGGTGCCGGTGGCGCAGTACTCCTCCAGCGCGGCGGGGTGCAGTTCGGCCACCGCCTCGGCCAGGTCCCGTCGTCGCCGGGTCGCCTCGTCCGCCAACTCCTCCGGAACGTCGACGACTTGGTAGCCGCTGCCGGGTTCGGTGCCGTCCGGCCAGGTCAGTGCGCGCAGGTCGACCAGGTCGACCACGCCGACGAACCCGCCCTCCCGGCCGATCGGCAACTGCACGGCCAGCGGCACCGGGTGGAGCCTGTCCCGGATGGAGGCGACGGCGGCGTCCAGGTCGGCCCCGGGCCGGTCCATCTTGTTGACGAACGCGATCCGCGGCACGCCGTGCCGGTCGGCCTGCCGCCACACCGACTCGCTCTGCGGCTCGACGCCCGCGACCGCGTCGAACACGGCCACCGCGCCGTCCAGCACCCGCAGCGAGCGTTCCACCTCGTCCGCGAAGTCGACGTGGCCGGGGGTGTCGATCAGGTTGAGCAGGTGGCCGTTCCACCGGCAGCTGACGGCCGCGGCGAAGATGGTGATGCCGCGGTCGCGCTCCTGCGGGTCGAAGTCGGTGACGGTGGTGCCGTCGTGGACCTCGCCGCGCTTGTGGGTCTCCCCGGTCAGGAAGAGGACCCGCTCGGTGACGGTGGTCTTGCCCGCGTCCACGTGGGCGAGGATGCCCAGGTTGCGGACCGCGGCGACGGCAGCGGCGGCGGAAGCGGAGACGACGGCGGTGCTGGTGGGGACGGTGGTGACGAGGTCGGTACGCATGGTGGCCCGTGGCCCTTCGGAGTTCGCTCCTGGAATCGGCAGCGCGATTCACGGCACCACGAGGGACGTCCGCCTCCCCCGCACCCACCCGTGCGCCCCCGCACGCACCCGTACGACACCTGCCGCGTCGAACGGGGCAGGCGGAACGGGCAGGCGGACGGGCGGGCAGAACGGAGTTCAACGAGCAAGGAGGGACGGCAAGTTCGTGGTTCCTACCGGCACCGGCCGCGCAGCGGGCACCGGCCCGCCCGGGACACCAGGATCACCTCGAACCGCGACGGGGGAACGACGACGACGGCAGTACGCACGACCGGTCCCTCCCTCTCCACTCACGTCACGGTGCGCCCAGCGGCCTCTCCGGGCCCGGGCGTTGTCCAGCGAGCAGAGTCTAGGAGCGCCGCCCGACCGTCGTCACCACATTTTGCGGATCCTTCAATCGACGCGCAGTGCCGGCGAGTTGGGCGACCGGCGGTTCACTCCGCCGACAGCGCGGCGAGTGCCCGCTCGGCGGCCAGGGTGTGGACGTGCTCGGGCCCGTACCGCTCGCGCCAGACGGCGGCGTTGGCGGTGAGGACGTCCCGGGCCTCGCCGGTGCGGCCGAGCGCGGCCAGGATCCGGCCGTGCAGGGTGTCGGCGACGAGCGCGGCGTGGTCGCGCGGGGCGGGTGCGGCCCGGTGGCGGGCGAGGAACGGCTCGACGGCCCGCAGGGCGTCCTCGGGGCGGCCGAGTTCGAGGTGGGCGGCGGCCAGGTCGCACTGGAACACCGTGGCAGCACCGGAGCCCCCGCCCGCGGCCCCCGCAACCCCCGCCCCGGCCGCCACGCCCACCGCGGTCACCCCGGCGGCGAGCTGTTCGAGGACCACGTCCAGCGCCTCCTGGTAGCGCTGCTGCGCGATCAGGGCCTCCGCGAGGGCGTGGTCGAGCTTGGGCAGCGGCTTGCTCTCCGGCCCCTTGGCCCGCCGCCATTCGGCGGCCGCCTCCCGGGCGACGGCCTCGCCCTCGGCGGCCCGGTCCTGCTGCACGAGCGTGCGGGCGAGGACGGCCGCGGCGGACCACCGGCCGGCTGCCGCCGTGTTCTCGGCGGCGGCCCTGAGCACGGCGCGCGCCGCCCGTTCGGCCTGGGCGTGGTGGCCGAGCAGGAGCAGGGCACGGGCCAGCTTGCCGCGCAGCCGCAGGACGGCGGTGGTGGACCGTCCCGCCGCCGATTCCGCTTCCCGGTGCGCGGCGGTGTCGGCGTAGAGCCGGACGGCCTCCGCCTCGCGGCCGACCGCGAGGTAGCCGTCCGCCAGTTCCTCGGCGGCCGGGCTCCCGGCCAGGTCGCATCCCGACTGCCGTGCCAGTTCCCGGTGTTCCTCCAGGACGGCGACCGCTTCGGCGTTCCGTCCGGCGCGCAGCAGGACGCTGCCGCAGGCGCCCAGCGCGTCGAACCGGAGGTCCTGCCGGCGCTGGTCGGAGTGCGGAGCGGCGGCTTCCGCGACCGCCCGGAGCACCTGTTCGGCCTCCGCCAGGCGGTGCAGTTGCAGCAGGGTGCGGCCGTGCTCGAAGCCGGCGAGCAGGGTGCGCGGGTCGTCCGGGCCGAACTGTTCGGTACCGAGCCGGACGGCGCCGGCCAGGGTGGTGGCGGCGGCGTCCCAGGAGCCGGCCCGGCGCTGGGCGCGGCTCTCGCCGGTGAGCCGCTCGATCTCCTGCCCGGCCCGGTGCCTCGCCTCGGCGGCCGCGGCGGCCGCCCGGTTCTCGGCCTGCCGGGTCCTGCGTTCGGCCAGGAATCCCATGACCGCCCCCTCTTCCGCTCGGTTCGGGGGCAGAGCGTAGTACCCGGCCGCCGGCTCCTCCCCGGTGCCCCGGCGGCCGGGCGGTCACGTGCCGGGGCGGCCCGGAGGCCCGCGACGGGGCGGCCGGAAGACCGCGGCCGGTCCGCCCCCGTCGCGGCTACTGCGGCAGCGCCCCGTCCCGGATCACCCGGGCGTACCAGTGCGCGCTGTCCTTGGGGGTGCGGCGCTGGCTGGCGAAGTCCACGTGGACGATGCCGAAGCGCTTGCTGTAGCCGTACGCCCATTCGTAGTTGTCGAGCAGCGACCAGAGGAAGTAGCCGCGGACGGGGGCGCCGTCGGCGATGGCGCGGTGCACGGCGGCGAGGTGGGTGTGCAGGTAGTCGATCCGCTCGGGGTCGTGGACGGCGCCGCTCGGGTCGGTGTAGTCCTCGTAGGCGGCGCCGTTCTCGGTGACCAGCAGCGGGACGCCGGGCAGGTCGTCGCGCAGCCGGGTGAGGAGCTCGTACAGGCCGTCGGCGTCGACCGGCCAGCCCATGGCGGTGCGGGTACCGGGGGCGGGCAGGAAGCGGATGCCCTGGTCGGCGGGCCAGGGGCTGCCGCCCTGGTGGCCGTCGCCGCGCTGGGCGTCCGCGGGCTCGGTGCCGACCGCGCCGGACCCGCCGTCCCCGCCGGACCCACCGGACCCGCTCCGGTCGGCGGCCGGCTGCTCCTCGGCGGCGACGACGGTGGGCGTGTAGTAGTTGATGCCCAACGAGTCGATGGGGCGGGAGATTTCGGCGAGGTCGCCGTCCCGGACGAAGGACCAGTCGGTGACGTGCGCGGTGTCGGCGAGGACGTCCTCGGGGTAGCTGCCGCGGAACACCGGGTCGAGGAAGATCCGGTTGGCGAGGCCGTCGATCCGGCGGGCGGCGTCGAGGTCGGCGGGGTCGGTGGAGAGCGGGCGGACGGCGGCCAGGTTGAGGGTGAGCGAGACCTGGGCGGTGTCGGGGAGTTCGGCGCGCAGCGCGGCGGTGCCGAGGCCGTGGGCGAGCAGCAGGTGGTGGTGGGCGGTGAGGGCGGCGGCGTGGTCGGTGCGGCCGGGGGCGTGGACGCCGTTGCCGTAGCCGAGGAAGGCGCTGCACCAGGGCTCGTTGAGGGTGGTCCAGGTGGGGATGCGGTCGCCGAGGCGGCGGGCGGCGAGGTGCGCGTACTCGGCGAAGCGGTAGGCGGTGTCGCGGTCGGTCCAGCCGCCCGTGTCCTCCAGCTCCTGGGGCAGGTCCCAGTGGTAGAGGGTGGCGACGGGGTCGATCCCGGCGGCGAGGAGTTCGTCGACCAGGCGGTCGTAGAAGTCGAGTCCGGCTTCGTTGGCGGGGCCCCGGCCGCCGGGCTGGACGCGCGGCCAGGCGAGCGAGAACCGGTAGGCGCGGAGGCCGAGTTCGGACATCAGGGCGACGTCGTCGCGGTACCGGTGGTAGTGGTCGGCGGCGATGTCGCCGGTGTCGCCGTTGCGGACGGCCCCGGGGCGGCGGGCGAAGGTGTCCCAGATGGACGGGGTGCGTCCGTCCTGGTCAGCGGCGCCCTCGATCTGGTACGCGGCGGTGGCGGCGCCCCAGACGAATCCGGTCGGGAAGCGGGCGGGCGCGGCGGCCGGGGAGTCAGTGGTCATGGGGAGAGTGTCGACGGTCATGTCGCGTTCCATCCAAACGAGTTGAGGGTGTGTCAGCCGAACGGGGCAACACGGATCAGCACGAGCAGCACGAGCGGTACGGAGCGGCAGGCGTCAGCCCTTGACCGCGCCCTGCATGATGCCGCCGACGATCTGCCGGCCGAGCAGGCCGAACACCACCAGCACCGGCAGGGTGCCGATCAGGGTGCCGGCCATCACCACGGACTGGTCGGGGACGTAGCCCTGGCCGAGCGACTTCAACGCGACCTGGACGGTGGGGTTCTGGGAGCTGAGCGCGACGATCGGCCAGAAGAAGTCGTTCCAGGTGGCCATGAAGGTCAGCATGCCGAGCACGGCCATGCCGGGGCGGGCGACGGGCAGCACGACGGAGCGGAAGATCCGCAGCAGCGAGGCGCCGTCCATCCGCCCGGCCTCGACGAGTTCGTCCGGCAGGGCCTGCACCAGGTACTGGCGCATGAAGAACACGCCGAACGCGGAGACCAGCGAGGGCAGGATCACCGAGGGCAGCTTGTTCTGCAGGTCGAGCTTGACGATCACCATGAACAGCGGGATGACGCCGAGCTGCGGCGGGATCATCATGGTGCCGACGGTGAGCGCGAGCAGCGCGCCGCGGCCGCGGAAGCGCAGTTTGGCGAAGGCGAAGCCGGCGAGCGTGGAGGAGAGCACCACGCCGGCGGTGACCACACTGGCCACGATCAGCGAGTTGAGCAGCGCCTTGCCGATCTCGGCCTGCTGGAGCGCCTCGCCGATGTTGTGGAACAGGTTGGGTCCGGGGGTCAACGCGGGGGTGGCGGAGCTGAGTTCGGAGTTGGAGCGGCTGGCGGCCACCAGCGTCCAGTAGAACGGGAACACGGCGAGCAGGGTGGCGCCGATCAGCACGGCGTAGGCGAGCGGTCCGCCGTGCAGCGGCGAGCGCGCCTTGCGGCTCCCCGATCGGACGGAACCGCCGTTCGCCGCAACGGACTTGTCGAGCACCTGGGTGGTCACGTGGGTCATCGGGTCACCGGTCCGTACGGTTGCGGCGGGCGGCGATCGCCGCGTTGAGCAGGGCGAGCAGCACGATCAGCAGGAACATCACCCAGGCCACCGCGGCGGCCCGGCCGAGGTGGAAGAACGTCCAGCCCTGCTCGTACAGGTAGAGGCCGAGGGTCTGGTACTGGTGCGAGATGCCGCCGCCGGAGTTGCCCTCGTACAGCAGCGGTTCGCCGAACAGTTGGGTGGCGCCGATGGTGGAGACCACCACGGTGAAGACGATGGTGGGGCGCAGCCCGGGGATGGTGACGTGCCGGAACTGCTGCCAGCGCGAGGCGCCGTCGACGGCCGCGGACTCGTACAGCTCGCCGGGGATGGACTGCATGCCGGCCAGGTAGATCAGCGCGTTGTAGCCGGTCCAGCGCCAGGTGACGATGGCCGAGACGCCGATCTGGGAGGCCCAGGTGTTGGCCTGCCAGTCGATCGGGTTCAGGCCGACGCTGTTCAGCACCCAGTTGATCAGCCCGTAGTCGCGGCCGAAGAGCTGGGCGAACACCAGGGTCGCGGCGGCGACCGAGGTGGCGTACGGCATCAGCATCGCGACCCGGAAGAAGGTGCGGCCGCGGAGCTTGTAGTTGAGCAGGTGGGCCAGGCCCAGGGCCATCAGCAGCTGCGGGACGGTGGAGAGCACACCGATGGTGAAGGTGTTGCGCAGCGCGTTCCAGAAGAACGGGTCGGACAGCAGCCGGGTGTAGTTCTGGAAGCCGAGCCAGTCCATCCGGTCGGAGGTCTGGAGCTCGACCCGGTGCAGCGACACCCAGGCGGTGTACAGCAGCGGGAAGAGCCCGAACGCGGCGAACAGTCCGAAGAACGGGGCGAGGAAGCCGTAGGGGGCGAGTCGGCGGCGCAGGCCGCCGGGCCGCTTCGCGGACTTGGCGGGCTTGGCGGGGTCGCCCGGCTTGGCGGCGGGCAGCCGGGCGGTGGAGCTGAGGGCCATGGGCGGGGTCCTTCGACGGGGGCCGCCCGGCCCCGCCGCTGCGCTGGGGGCAGCGGCGGGGCGGGCCGACCGGGTTGACTACCGGGGCTGACGGTCCGTCAGTTGCCGTTGGCCTTCTTGACGTTGTCCAGGGCGTGCTTCCAGGCGGTGTCCGGCGCGGTGCCGGTGCGCTCGACCTCGCCGAGGGCGTCGGTGAACGCCTTGCCGATCACGCCGTCGTCGGTGCCGAGCACCTGGGCGGGCATGGCCTTGGCCGACTCGCTGAAGATCTGGCCGATCGGGGCGTTGTTGAAGTACGGGTCGGTGACGTCCTTGATGGCGGCCTGGGCGCCGGTGGAGGACGGGAAGGAGCCCTGCTTGGTGAACAGGGTGGCCTGCTGCTCCTTGGCGTTGAGCCACTTGATCAGCTCGGCGGCCTCCTTGGGGTGCTTGGCGGTGCGCGGCACGGTCAGGTAGGAGCCGCCCCAGTTGCCGGTCTTGCCGGGGCCGGCGGCGATGTCCCACTTGCCGGAGCCCGCGTCGCCGGCCTGGCCCTTGATGTAGCCGATCATCCAGGCGGGGCAGGAGAGGGTGGCGAACTTGCCGGTGGAGAACGCCTTGTTCCACTCGGGGGTCCACTGGGCGAGCTTGGCGGACAGGCCGTCGGCGACCAGCGCGGTGGCGTCGGTCCAGGCGGTCTTCACGGCCGGGCTGCTGTCGTAGACCGGCTTGCCGGCCGCGTCGGAGTACCGGACCTCCTGCTGGCCGACCTCGGCGGTGAACATGCCCGCGGCGCTGTCGGTCCAGGCGTTGCCCGCCTCGGCCTTGGCGGCGTACTGCTTGCCGAGGTCGAGGTAGCCCTGCCAGCTGGACCACTTCTCGGCCAGCTCGGCGCGGTCGGTGGGCAGCCCGGCGGCCTTGAACAGGTCGGTGCGGTAGCAGATCGCCTCGGGGCCGATGTCGGTGCCCGCGCCGAGGACCTTGCCGTCCGCGGTCTTGATCGCGGCGCCCTTCCAGGGGACCAGGTCGTCGTTGACGTCGCCGATGCCGAGCGTCTTGAGGTCGGTGAACTTGTCGGCCTGCTTCTGCACCACGCTGGCCACCCGGCCGACCTCCAGGCCCTGGATGTCGGCGAGGCCGCCGCCGCCCGCGAGCTTGGTCTGCAGCGCCTGCCAGTACTGGCCCTCGTCCTGGGTGTCGGTCTGCTTGATGGTGACGTTCGGGTGGAGCTTCATGTACTCGTCGTACAGCCCGGCCTCCTTGAACCCGAAGGTGCCGAACAGGTCCACCGTGATGGTCACCTTGCCGTCGGCGGAGTCCTTGGAGCCGCTGCCGGAGCTGCAGCCGGTGAGCAGGAGTGCGGTGACGAGGACGGTGCTGCCCAGGGCAGCGGTGGTGCGGCGGACTCTCGGGGTAGCCATGCGAGGGCCTCCAGGGCGGGGCGGGAGCGTGGGTGGAGTGCGAAGAAGGAAGCTGGTGCCGTCCGGTGGGCGCCCAATTTCTGAGAGCGCTCTCAACCGATGCCGAGAGACTGCCGGGACGGAAGTTCCCTCGTCAACCCCTCGAAACCTGAACGTAATCTACGGACTGCCGCGACCTGGGCTTTCGAATTCTGAACGCATCAGTCTGTGTCAGGGCGGTTGACACCCCTTGCGACCCACCAATACCGTCCGCTGGCTGAGAGCGCTCTCATACTGCACCGCCCGCCCCCACTCAAGGTGGACATGACCATGAAGCTCCGCTCCCTGCGCGGCCCCACGGCCGCCCTCACCACCCTGGCGCTGGCCGCCGCGGCCACGCTGACGGCGGCCCTGGGCGCCGGCAGCGCCGCCGCCGCCACCGTCCGGGTCGGCCTCGGCGGTTACAGCGACGCCCGCCCGGCCGGCACCGTCGGCCCGAGCAACTCCGACGGCGCGCCCGTCACCCCCAAGGTCACCCCGCGGATGGCCGGACAGGCCGCCCCCACCAACGACTGGTGGTCCTCGCTGATCTACCAGCGCTACGCGGGCAACCCGTACTCGGAGAACCTGTACGCCCACCCGATGACCTTCAAGGCCCAGGCCGCGGGCCTGGAGGTCGGCTACCCCACCACGCCGACCATCACCTCCGACGGCCGTCAGTACGACTACACCCACACCCGGGACCTCACCCTGGGCGTGGCCGGCCTGAACTCCCCCGACACCAAGGTCGACGGCTGGTCCGACTGGACGGTCACCCCGTACTGGGCGGACGGCGCGCACACCTTCAGCGCGACGATCGGCCACGGCCTGCCGTACGTGTTCGCGCACGCCACCGGCGGCGCCGCCCAGGTCACCACCGCCTCGGCGCCCACCGTCTTCAGCAACCAGGGCAGCGTGCTCGGCATCACCGTCGGCGGCCACAACTACGGCCTGTTCGCGCCCACCGGCAGCAACTGGAACGTCAACGGCAGCACCCTGACGGCGAACCTCGGCAGCAAGGACTACTACTCGGTCGCGCTGCTGCCCTCCACCGCCGACCTGGCCCAGTTCCGCACGTACGCATACAACTTCGTCACCGACACCAAGGTCGGCTGGAACTACGACCAGGCCGCGGGCAAGCTCACCACCACCTTCACCGCCACCACCACCGCCCAGGAGGGCAGCGCCACCGGCACCCTGCTGGCGCTCTACCCGCAGCAGTGGCAGGCCACCCCGGACGCCCTGACCGCGCTGACGTACACCTCCCCGCGCGGCACCATGAAGGTCCGCCAGGGCTCGTCCTTCTCCACCGTGCAGACCGTCACCGGCGTGCTGCCCTCGCTGCCCGACGCCGGCTCCTACGACCGCGCCGCGCTGGACGGCTACCTGCACCAGGTCTCCGACGCGAGCGACCCGTTCAACGGCGCCACCGACACCTACTGGGTCGGCAAGGCGCTCGGCCAGATGGCCCAACTGGTGCCGATCGCCGACCAGTTGGGCGACACCGCGGCCCGCGACAAGCTGCTCGGACTGATGAAGGGCAAGCTGCAGACCTGGTTCGCCGGCACCGGCTCACCCGGCTTCGCCTACGACTCCACCTGGAAGACCCTGATCGGCTACCCGGCCTCCTACGGCACCGACGCCGAACTCAACGACCACCACTTCCACTACGGCTACTTCGTGCAGGCCGCCGCCACCGTCGCCCGCTACGACACCGCCTGGGCGGCGGACGCGCAGTGGGGCGGAATGGTCAAGCTGCTCGCCAAGGACGCCGCCAACACCGACCGCACCGACACCCGCTTCCCCTGGCTGCGCAACTTCGACCCGTACGAGGGCCACGGCTGGGCCTCCGGCCACGCCGGGTTCGCCGCGGGCAACAACGAGGAGTCCTCCTCCGAGTCGCTGAACTTCAGCGCCGGCCTGCTGCTGTTCGGCGCCGCCACCGGCGACACCTCGCTGCGCGACCTCGGCGTCTACCTGTACACCACCGAGGCCAACTCCGTTCAGCAGTACTGGTTCGACGCCGACCACCAGGTCTTCCCGGCCGGCTTCCAGCACTCCACCGTCGGCATGGTCTGGGGCTCCGGCGCCGCCTACTCCACCTGGTGGACGGCCGCGCCCGGCATGATCCACGGCATCAACTTCCTTCCGGTCACCTCGGGTTCGCTCTACCTGGCGCGCCGCAAGGACGACCTGGCCGCCAACCTGACCGAGCTGAAGAGCAACAACGGCGGCGCCTTCACCGACTGGCGCGACCTGCTCTGGGAGGCCGAGGCGCTCACCAACCCGGCTGCGGCGAAGGCTGATTGGGATGCCGGCAAGGCCGGCTACACCCCGGAGGAGGGCGAGTCCAGGGCGCACACCTACCACTGGATCTACAACCTCGCCGCCCTCGGCACCCTCGACCCGGCGACCACCGCCGACACCCCCACCGCCGCGGTCTTCGTCAACGGCACCACCCGCACCCACGTGGCGCACAACTACACCACCGCCGCCCGCACCGTGCGCTTCTCCGACGGCTACACCCTGACCGTCCCGGCCCGCTCCACCGCCTCCGAACGCGGCACCAAGCCCGACGGCGGCACCGGCGGCGCCACCAACTCCCCCTCCCCGTCGGCGAGTCCGTCCCCGTCCGGCTCCGCGAGCCCCTCCGCGAGCCCCTCCACGAGCCCCTCCCCGTCGGCCTCCCCGACCACCTCCCCGACCGCCCCGCAGACCCGCCCGGGCACCCTCTACCCGCAGCCCGACGGCACCCTCTCCACCACCTACGGCACCGGCGCGGCCGGCAGCACCATCGCCTCCGGCGGCGGCGCCAACCACGACGGCACCCCCTACCAGCCGCTGACGTACACCCTCAACCACCTCACCGGCACCCTCCGCCCCGGCGGCAGCACCGACTTCGACCTCTACGTGGACGCCGGCTCCAACGTCGCCCTGGCCCAACAGGCCCGCGTCTCCTACGACTTCGACGGCAACGGCACCGTCGACCGGACCGAGACCTACCGCTACTTCGCCACCGACCCCGTCCCCGGCTGGGAGCGCTACGGCGCCGCCGCGGCCGGCCTCCAGTCCACCACCGGCGCCCCGCTCGCCAACCTGAGCAACGGCACCGTCAAGGTCGAGATCTGGCCCGCCCTCGGCAACGCCACCGCTCAACTCCGCACCGGCGCCACCCAGTCCCAGGGCAACGCCTCCGTGCTGCGCCTCCCCTTCGACTGATCCTCCGGCCGGTCGACCCACCCCAGCCCCTCCCGGGCCGCCGCGGACCCCGACGGTTCCGCCCGGCCCGGGAGGCCCTGCCACGCCCCGCCCCACCCCGTCCCGCCCCGCCCCCGGCACAGGCACCGGCACCGGCACCGGTCCAGACCAGGGGGTTGGCAGATCACCGGAGATCGTTGAAGATGCAACTGACATGATCGCGCGCCGCGGTACGCCCCACCGTGCGCGCCGGTCCCGCCTGCCCACCCCCAGGAGCCCCGCATGGCAGCCCTCCGCACCAAGACCCTCGCCGCGACCGCCGCCACCGGAGCGGCCCTGCTGCTCGGCGCGGCCCTCGCCCAGCCCGCGGCCGCCGTCGAGTTCCCGCACTCCGCCGTCGCCTACTTCGCCACCGGCAGCAACCTGACCGGCACCCAGTTCGCCGTCGACACCACCGACACCGGCTGCCACAACCTCCCGGCCCCCGCGAACTCCGCCGTCGACTTCACCGCCGCCGACATCAAGGTCTACTTCAACGCCGACTGCACCACCGGCCTCCCCGGCAAGACCGGCGACACCGCCTACGCCCTCGGCAGCCTGCACTGGGCCAACTTCCCGTACCCGGCCGTCAGCTACCGCGTCGTCGGCTGACGCCACCCCCGCGCCGCCGGCCCCCGGCCCCCAGGACCCGGCGGCGCACCCGCGCACCCGCACCCCGACACACGCCCGCCCCCTCCAGCCCCGGCCTCCTCCTGCCGATGCACCGTGGTGAGACCCGCACCGCCCGAGGAGGCCCCGATCCGCCCGCACCCCACCCGCCGCCGCCTGCTCACCGGTGCCGCGGCCACCGCCCTTGCCCGGAGCCTCCCCGCCACGGCCGCCACCGCCCGCACCTTCACCGAACTGCAGGACGCCTTCCAGGAGTTGGAGCAGCGGCACGGCGCCCGACTCGGCGTCCTCGGCCACGACACCGGCAGCGGCGCGACGGTCGGCCACCGGGCGGACGAGACGTTCCCGCTCTGCTCGACGTTCAAGCCGCTCGCCGTCGCCGCCGTGCTCCGGGACGGCCACGACCTCGCCGCCCGCGTCCACTACACCGACCGGGACGTCACCGACTCCGGCTACGCGCCCGCCACCGGCCGCGCCCGCGTCCTGACCGTCGCCGAACTCTGCGCCGCAGCCATCGAGTTCAGCGACAACACCGCCGCCAACCTGCTGCTGCGCCGCCTCGGCGGGCCCACCGCCGTCACCCGCTTCTGCCGCTCCCTCGGCGACCCCGCCACCCGCCTCGACCGCTGGGAACCCGCCCTCAACTCCGCCGAACCCGGCCGCACCACCGACACCACCACCCCCCGTGCCCTGGCCCGCACCTTCGCCCGTCTCACCCTCGGCGACGCCCTCGCCCGCGCCCACCGCGCCCGGCTCACCGCCTGGCTGCGCGCCACCACCACCGGCACCCACCGCCTGCGCGCCGGCCTCCCGTCCACCTGGACCCACGCCGACAAGACCGGCACCGGCGCCTACGGCACCACCAACGACCTCGCCCTCACCTGGCCCCCGCACCGCCCCCCGCTCGTCCTCGCGGTCCTCAGCACCAAACCTGCCGCCCCCACCGCCCCCGCGGACGAACCCCTCCTCGCCGCCACCGCCCGCCTCCTGACCGCCGCCCTCCCCTGACCGCCCCCGCGCAGCCCCAGCCTCTCCCCCGGGCCCGGCCCAGAGGCCCCTCACCCCTCCCCCGAGCCGACTCCCGCACCCACCCCATTCCCATCTCCACCCCAAGCCCGCCGCAGGCCCCCAACCCTTCCCTCAGGCCGACTCCCGCACCACCAGCAAGGTCGGAATGATCACCGACGACGGCGCCGACGCCTCCGGGTCGTTGAGCCGCCGCAGCAGCAGCCGCGTCATCAGCCGCCCCATCTCCTCGATCTCCTGGCGGACCGTGGTGAGCCGGGGTTCGGTCCAGGCCGCGATGGACTCGACGTCGTCGAAGCCGACCACCGCGACGTCCTCCGGGACGCGGCGCCCGGCCGCCCGCAGGACCCGGATCGCGCCGGAGGCCATCACGTCGGAGGCCACGAACACCCCGTCCAAGTCCGGTCGGCGGGAGAGGAGTTCGGTCATCGCGCGGATCCCGCCGTCGGCGGTGAAGTCGCCGGTCGCGATCAGGTCGTCGTCGCCGTCGGGCAGCAGGTCGCGGTAGCCGTCGAGGCGGTCGATGGAGGAGGTCTGGTCGAGCGGGCCGGTGATGGTGGCGATCCGCTTGCGGCCGATGGAGCGCAGGTGCTGGACGGCGAGCCGGGCGCCGCCGCGGTTGTCGTTGTCGACGTAGAGCAGGTCGCGGTCGGACTCGGCGCCGGGCCAGCCGGGCCGTCCGCCGATGACGAAGGGCAGGCCGAGGCGGTGGACGGTCTCGGGGGTGGGGTCGGAGCGGTGCAGCGAGAACAGCAGGACACCGTCGACGTGCCCGCCGGAGAGGTAGCGGCCGATCCGTTCGTGGTCGCGCTCGTCCTCGGCCAGCAGCAGCACCATCTGGTTGTCGGCGGCGGCCAGTTCGCGGCTGATGCCGCGCAGGTGCTGGGCGAAGAACGGATCGGAGAAGAACCGGGCCTCGGGTTCGGCGATGACCACGGCGATCGCCCGGTTGCGCCGGGTGACCAGGGTGCGGGCGGCCAGGTTGGGGACGTAGCCGAGTTCCGCGACGGCCCGCTCGACCTTCTCGCGCAGCGCCACCCGGACGCCCGCGCCGCCGTTGACCACCCGGGAGGCGGTGGCCCGGGACACGCCGGCCCGCTCGGCCACCGATTCCAGGGTGGGGCGCCCGCCCGTTCCCGCTTCGGACTCGGTCACCGTGGGCTCCTCTCCACCGTCCGCGCGCACGTCCGCACGCACGTGATCGTGTTGCTGCTGCGAGCAGCCTAGCGCCCACCACCCCGCCGAGAGAGCGCTCTCAGAAAGCGGGGCGCCCTCCCGGCCGCCGGCCCGGTCCCCCGTTCCTCCCGGCTCAGACCGTGACCACCTGCCGCTCGCCCGCCTCGACGGCGATCTCCAGCCGGTTGCCGGGCGGCGGGAACGGGCAGATGAAATGGTCGGCGAAGGCGCACGGCGGCAGGAACGCCCGGTTGAAGTCCAGCACGGTGCGCCCCTCCGCGTCGGGCGCGGGCAGCGTGACGAACCGGAACCGGTACGTCTCCCGGCCGCTGGTGCCGTCCGCGATGACGCCGCTGAGCGGGCCGCCCGGGCCCTCGGAGCCGCTGACGGTCAGCGTGTGCTCCCGCCCGGCCAGCGTGAACGCGACCTGCCCGGCGACGGCGAGCGGCCGGGCCCGGCCGTCCGCGTTCTCCACCAGCACGGCCCGCCCGCCGTCCTCGAACGGCGTGAAGACGGCGGGCACCGCCCAGTCGGGGGCGTACGGGTAGACCGAGATCCCGGCGAACGCGGCCCGGGCCGGGGCGTCGGGGTCGAAGACCCGCAGGGCGAGTTCGCCCTCCCGCTCGATCGGGACCAGTCGCAGCAGGTCGCGGACGGCGATCTGCGGGTGCCGGTCGGTGTCCGGCCGCAGGGCGACCCGGCCGGTGGACTCCTTCTCCTCGCCCTCGATCCGGACGCCGTCCCCGGCGCGCAGTTCGGCGCAGACCGCGCCGTCCTCGGCCCACCAGCGGCCGGGCAGCCCGGGGATCTCCGCCGGGCCGGGTTCCAGCCAGTGGGTGCCGGTCAGCGCCAGCGGCCCGTGCGGCGCCCCCGCCGCCGCGCTCCGGGACTCCGTCCAGCGCTGCCAGGCTTCGGCTGCGGTGTCGGTCATCGGTCTGCCTCCCAAGTCGCTCTGCTCTCAAGTCACTTCGAACGGACGGCCTCGCGCCGCGTCACCGGTTCAGCGGACGGAACAGCCCCTCCTGCATCACCGAGACCACCAGCCGCCCCTCGCGGTCGTAGATCTCGCCGCGGGCCAGACCGCGCGCGCCGTGCGCGATCGGCGACTCCTGCCGGTACAGCAGCCACTCGTCGGCCCGGAACGGACGGTGGAACCACATCGCGTGGTCCAGCGAGGCCATGTCGAAGTTCCGCTCGCCCCACAGCGGCTCGACGGGGGCGCGGACGGCGTCCAGCAGCGTCATGTCGCTGGCGTAGGTGAGCGCGCAGACGTGGATCAGCGGGTCGTCGGGTAGCGCGCCGTTGGTGCGCAGCCACACGCCGCTGCGGGCCTCCACCCCGTCCAGCTCCTCCCGCGTCCACTTCAGCCGGTCCACGTACCGGATGTCGAAGGGCTGGCGGCGGCTGATGAACGGGGGCAGCTCGCCGAGCCGGGCACCGACCTCGTCCAGTGCGCTCGGCAGGCTCTCCGGGTCGGGCACGTCCGGCATCGGGAACTGGTGCTCGATGCCGCCGGGCTCGGGCTTGTGGAAGTCGGCGGTCAGCGCGAAGATCGTCCGCCCGCCCTGGATGGCGAGCACCCGGCGGGTGGTGAACGAGCGCCCGTCCCTGGTCCGTTCGACCTGGTAGACGATCGGCACGCCGGGGACGCCCGGACGCAGGAAGTACGCGTGCAGCGAGTGCACCGGCCGGTCCTCGTCCACCGTCCGGCCCGCGGCGACCAGCGCCTGCCCGGCCACCTGCCCGCCGAAGGTGCGCTGCAGCGACTCCTCCGGGCTCCGGCCGCGGAAGATGTTCAGCTCGATCCGCTCCAGGTCGAGCAGGTCGACGAGCTGGTCGACGGGGGTTCCCATGTATCGCTCCCTCTCCGGACGGCCGACGGGCAGGGGAGTGCCGCCGAACGTCTCGTCCGTCCAGCACAAGTCTCCGCGCCCACCGGGAATTCCCACCCTCCGGCACGCGGACACCCACCCCCACCTCCCCCGACCCACCGCCGGCACCCCCACCAGCCCGCCCCGGCCCACCCGCGCCCCCTCCCCCGTCGACGCCCCGCCACCGCCCGTCACCGCCCCCACCCGCCCTGCATGCGCCCGCCGCCCTCCCGTCGGGGAATCCCGTCCCCCACCCCCACCAGCCCGCCGCAGGCACCTCTCCCCCGCCCCACCCCTTCTCCCCGCCTCCCCCGCCCGCCGCAGGCGCCCGCCCCCACCCGCCCCACATGCGCCCGCCGCCCTCCCGTCGGACCCTGGTGGGAGGGCTTTCCCCGGCCGGAGGAGGTTGCACGATGCATCCGCTGGAGTTCCGCGTGGTGGACCTTCCCGAGTCCTCGCTGCACAAGTGCGCGGTGCTGGTGCTCGGTCAGCACCGGGCGGCGCTGATCGGCACGGGGTTGCGGCTCTCGGACGGGCGGCGGCTGGTCCGGGAGGTCGAGCGTTCGGGGCGCCGGCTCGGCACCGTCCTGGTGGCCCACCACGCGCCGGACTGCTGGCTCGCGGCGGAGGTGCTGCGCGACGCCTTCCCCGAGGCGCGCTTCCTCGCCCCCGACCCGGTCCGGGCCCGGATCGAGCACGACTACCCGGCCGTGCGGGCCGCCCGGACCGACCTGGGGGACGAACTCCCGTCCCGGCTGGTCGCGTTGGAGCCGCTGGAGGGCGACGCCGTGGAGCTGGAGGACCACCGGCTGGAGCTGCGCGGGGCGTCCCTGGGACTGCCCGACCACCACTACCTGTGGGAGCACCGCAGCCGGACGCTGCTCGGCGGCCCGCTGCTCTGGCTGAACGCGCACCCGTGGCTGGCCGACACCCCGTGGACGGCGCAGCGCGAGGCGTGGATCGACCTGCTGGACGAGATGGCGGCGCTGGAGCCGCTGCGCACCGTCCCGGGCCACCGCCACCTGACCACGCCGGTGCCCGCGGACGTCCCCGCCGACCCGATCGCCTGGACCGGGGAGTACCTGCGCGCGTTCGCCACCGAACTGGGCAAGCCGGTCGGCCCGGAGGCGGTCGCGCTGGCCCTGCAGCACCGCTACCCGTCTGCCGCGCTGCCCGCCCACGCCACCGCGTCCGTGCTGGCCGCCCGCGAGCAGCGCGCCGCCGCCTGAACCCCCGCCCGGCCGGGCCGGGCTGACGGGCACTCACCCCCGCCCTTCCCGCTGTACCTACTAGTACGTACAATACGTGCCATGACCCCGAGCCCCGACACCCCCGCCCCCGCCAACACCTCCGCCAACGCCCCCCGCCCCGCCACCAACCCCACCGCCGACCGCCTCGTCGAGGCCACCCGCGACCTGCTCTGGGAGCGCGGCTACACCGGCACCAGCCCGAAGGCCATCCAGCAGCGCGCGGGCGCCGGGCAGGGCAGCATGTACCACCACTTCGCCGGCAAGCCCGAGCTGGCCCTCGCCGCGATCACCCGCACCGCCGGGGAGCTGCGCGGCCTCGCCGAGGAGCTGCTGTCCGGGCCGGGCACCGCCGTCGAGCGGGTCACCGGGTACCTGCGCCGCGAGCGCGACGTGCTGCGCGGCTGCCCGATCGGCCGGCTCACCCAGGACCCGGACGTGATGGCCGATCCGGTGCTGCGGGCCCCGGTCGAGGAGACCCTGGGCTGGTTGCGCGGCCGCCTCGCCGAGGTGCTGGCGGAGGGCCGGGCGAACGGTGAGCTCCCGCCGTCCGTGGACCCGTCCGGCACCGCCGCCACCGTGGTCGCGGTGCTCCAGGGCGGCTACGTACTGGCCCGCGCGGCCGGCGACACCGCACCGTTCGACCAGGCGATCACCGGCCTGCTCACCCTGCTCGCCCCGCCGCAGCAGCCCTGACCGTCCACCCGCACCCACCAGACAGGACCCGCCCGTGCTCGCCAAGCAGTACGAGATCACCCTGCCCGCCGACTACGACCTCGACGTCATCCGCCGCCGGATCAAGGCCGGCGCTCCGCTCCTGGACGACCGCCCGGGGCTCGGCTTCAAGGCGTGGCTGCTGCGCGAGCGCGGGGTCGGCGGCTCGCCGGTCAACCAGTACGCGCCGCTGTACGTGTGGCGCTCGGACGGCGAGGCGGCCCGGTTCCTGGTCGGCGGCGGCGGGTTCGAGAACATCGTCCGGGACTTCGGGCGCCCGACCGTCCAGCGCTGGACCGTCCTGGCGCACTTCTCCGGCCCGGCCCGCGCCGCCGTCCCCCTCCCGTCCGCCGCGACCCGCCGGCTGACCGCCGTCCCGGTCGGGCCGGACCCGGCGGCGCCGGCCGCCCACGTGGAGCAGGAGGTGGAGCGGCTGCGCGAGGCGGCCCGCCGCCCGGGCGTGCACACCGCCGTGCTGGCCCTGGACCCGGGCCGCTGGGAACTGCTGCACTTCACCCTGTGGGGGACCGCCCCGGAGCACACCCCGGAGCACACCCCGCAGGACGCTTCGGCGGACGGCCCGGCGGCGGAGCTCTTCGCCGTCCCGCACCTGTCCGCCCCGGAGCTGTCCGCGCTCCCCGAGGGCCGGGTCTGGTGACCCGCGACCGCCGCCCCGGGAGCGGGCCTACTCCAGCACCCCGATCTCCCGGGCGCACCAGCCCCAGGCGTTCCAGCCCTGGCGGCGCAGGATCTCCTCCCCGACGGTGATCTGCTGCCGCCGGCTGGCGTGGTCGGGCCGGTCGGCGTAGCGCAGGCCGCCCGCCTCCCGCCAGGTGGGCGGCCAGATCTGCAGGCCGCCGTAGTAGCCGTTGCCGGTGTCGGCCTGCCAGTCGCCGTCGCTCTCGCAGTCGGCGAGCCGGTCCCAGACCAGGTCCGGCGTGGCCTGTCCGGCAGCGGCCGGGGTGCCGGCCGCGGCGACCGCGGCGGCGGGGAGCAGCAGGCCGAGCGCGAGCAGCGCCCGGCCGTACGAGCGAGGTATCCGCATCCCCCGACGCTACGCGCGTCGCCCGCCCCGCCACCCTCCGGACGCCGCCGAGCGGGTGGCACCCCGCGCAACGCCCGACCCGCCCGGGAACGGCGGAAGCCGCCGCCCCGTGACCGGGGTGGCGGCTTCACGCCGACAGGGTGGGACCGGCGGACGGTCCCGTGGAAGCGGTGCTTCCGGGGGTGGGTCAGACCGACAGGACCTGGCCCGGGTAGATCACGTCCGGGTTGCCGCCGACGACACCGGAGTTGTTGCTGTACAGGGTGTGCCAGTCGACGCCCAGGCTGTCCGCGATCTTGGACAGGGTGTCGCCGGACTTCACGGTGTAGCTGCCACCGGAGGTGTTGGTGGTGGTCGCCGCGGCGGACTTGTTCTTCCAGGTCTGCTTCGGGGTCTCCTGCGCGGCGGCCTTGGGGGCCTGGGCGCGGGACTCGGAGCGGGAGGCCTTGGCGGAGTCGTTCGAGGCGGTGCTGTTCGACTTCGAGGAGGTGGACTTCGAGGAGGTCGACGACGAGGACGAGGTCGACTTCGAGGAGGAGCTCGACGAGGAGGAGGTCGAGGAGCTGGAGGTGTCGACCTGGGCCGGCGCGCCGCCCTTGGTCAGACCGGCCTGGACCGAGCAGACGGGCCAGGCGCCGGGGCCCTGGGAGGCCAGCACCTTCTCGGCGACGGCGATCTGCTGCGCCTTGGTGGCCAGGTTGGCCTGCGGGGCGTAGGCGGTGCCGCCGAAGGCGGCCCAGGTGGAGGAGGTGAACTGCAGGCCGCCGTAGAAGCCGTTGCCGGTGTTGATCGACCAGTTGCCGGTCGACTCGCACATCGCGACCTTGTCCCAGGTGGAGACGTCCGCGGCGGAGGCCGTGTTGGCCGTGACGAGGCCGGCCACCGGGGCGGCGAGCAGGGCGCCGCCGACGACTGCCGCGCGGACGCGGTTGCGCTTGGGGGCGGTGGTGGCAGCGGCGGTCTCGTTACGGAAGGTCATGAGATTCCTCTCGACATTCCCGGGAGGGGCAGGCGGAACCAGGCCCCAGCCGGGCCGTGTTCGCTCGCCAAGTCCGGTGGGCGGGCCGTGCACGTGTCGGACGTGCCGCTTGCCGCCCCGGCCACCTGTCCGCATCCCCGGCGGCGGCTGGCTGCCGTCGCGCCGGTGGGCGCAGGGCCCGCGTTCCGGGGTGAGCCGGAGGTGGGCCGTGCGTCGGGGGTGAACCCGGGAGGTGCTCGATGCACCGGGCAAAAACCTACGATTCGGACTCTCCAGCGCCAAACACTTTCCGGTCATCCCAGGTCAAAGCGGCGTTACCGGCGGTATCGATCATGCCAATCGAAGCCAAATGTCCTATTCATCCGCTTTTATCAAGATCAAGCCATATGCGAATATGGCCCCGGTCACAGTTTGGCCCGTGTGAGGTCGGGCACAGTGTCGACAGAATGCGACCCTCCGTGCACACATAGTGATCAGGAGCCGTGCAAATCCCGTCGCCCGGCCGCCCACCCGTGACTCCAGCCACAACCTCCCGTTGGTAAAGGCGGTCGGCGCTCCCCGCGCCGCGCACCCGGGACGTCCCGCCCGGGGGCACCGGAACGAGCACCTGGAACGTCAGGGCAACGAGGAGTCATCAGTGCCGCGCATGCTTGAGGTGAGCGAGGACGTACGCGCCGAGATCGGCGACGACGAGGCCGAGAGCCTGCTCGCGGGTGCCCACGCACCCGACGCGTACGACTGCACCTCCTGCCGACAACCGGGCGACTCGCTGCGCGAGCCCACCAGCACCGTCCTGTTCGTCGGCGACGAGACCGCGGTGCTGGCCTTCGCGCACGCCCGCTGCGTGCCCTCCCAGGTGGTGCCGGTGGACGAGCAGCAGCTGCGCGGCGCCGTCGAGTCGATCAGCCAGGGGGCGGACGCCGCGGTGCCGGCGCAGGCCTCGGTGCCCGCGCAGGTCGAGCCGGAACCGGTGGTCGAGGTGCACATCCCCGAGCCGATCACCGCCCCGCCGACCGCCCCGGCCGGCCAGCCGCAGCCCGCGGTGCTCGGCGTGACCTGCGGCATCGTGCTGTGCGGCGACACCCAGCACGCCGCGCTGGTGGTCGAGCCGACCGGGCCGGTCGGCCGCCCGGGCAGCGCCCTCGGCGAGGACGAGTTCCTCTCGCTGCTGACCGAGCACGGCTTCCAGATCGTCCAGGACGTCAACCAGGCCCCGGTGCGGCCGCGGGCCGGCTGGTCGGTGCTGATGGCGATGGGCCAGCTGCACGCGATCCTGCAGCCCTCGGCGACCGGCGGCTCGGCCGCCTGGTGGCAGGCCCACCAGCCGCTCCAGGTCACCCCGGGCTGGCGGGCCGCGGCGGCCCGCAAGTCCGAGGTGATCATGTACGCGGTGCCGGCCGGCACCATCGGCCGCCAGCCCCGCGAGGACCTGCTGCGGATCGCGATGGACCGGGCCGCCGCCCGCGGCCTGCTCGCCGCCGGGATGCTCCCGCTGGCCGGCACCTGAGCGGGGGCGCGGCGATGACCGACCCCGTGAACGACCCGGCCGCCACCGAGGACGGACCCGCCGCCCCGGCGGTCCCGGCCGCCCGCACCGCCGTTGACCAGGGCCCGAGCGCCGCGGCGGGGATAGGACTGGGGGCCGCGCCCCCGCATCCCAAGCCGGTCTCGCTCGTTGGCTCCTACGTGTACAGCTACGACCTCGCGTCCACCGGCCGTCCCTCCGCCCAGTCCGGCCCCGGGGGTGCCGGCCGGTCGATCCCGAACATGCGCCCGTCGTACGACGCCGAGCACCCGGTGTCGGCCACGCCGATCTACGACACGCTGTACTCCGAGTACCGGCGGATGTTCCGGGCGCTGCCCGGCGACCGCTCCGGCGAGGAGGGAATGAAGTTCACCGGCTTCGCGGTCCGCGAACCGCAGCCGTCCGGGCCGACCGCGCGCGAGGGCGCCGACCGCACCGGAGCACTGGCCTACCCGCAGCAGCACCAGTCGTTCGAGACGTACGCCGGGCAGCCCCAGGGCGCCCCGCAGTTCATGCCCGCGCAGACCACCGCCGCCCAGGCCAACGGCCAGGGCTGGGTGGCCACCGGCTACCTGGGCACCCCGGGCGGCGGCGGCACCTCGGGCGGGCGGCACCGCTCGGTGCTGTCGCTGCCCCCGGGCCGGGACGCCTGACCGCCGCCCGCGCGGCACGCGAGAAGGGGAGGGGCCGCCCGGCCCCTCCCCTTCTCCTTCTCCCCCGCCGCTGCCTACTCCCGCTGCCTACTTCTTCTTGTTGCGCTTCTCCCGGACCCGGACCGAGATCGAGATCGGGGTGCCGACGAAGCCGAACTCCTCGCGCAGCCGGCGCTCGACGAACCGGCGGTAGCCGGCCTCCAGGAAGCCGGAGGCGAACAGCACGAACCGCGGCGGGCGGGTGCCCGCCTGGGTGCCGAACAGGATGCGCGGCTGCTTGCCGCCGCGGATCGGGTGCGGGTGCGCGGCCACCAGCTCGCCCAGGAAGGCGTTCAGCCTGGCGGTCGGGATCCGGGTCTCCCAGCCGGCCAGCGCGGTCTCGATCGCCGGGACGAGCTTCTCCATGTGCCGCCCGGTCTTCGCCGAGACGTTCACCCGGGGCGCCCACTGCACCTGCACCAGGTCGCGCTCGATCTCGCGCTCCAGGTAGAAGCGGCGCTCCTCGTCCAGCTGGTCCCACTTGTTGTAGGCGATGACCACGGCGCGCCCGGCCTCGACGGCCATCGAGATGATCCGGGTGTCCTGCTCGGCGAGCGTCTCGCTGGCGTCGACCAGGACGACCGCGACCTCGGCCTTGTCCAGCGCCGCGGAGGTGCGCAGCGAGGCGTAGAAGTCCGCGCCGGAGGTCAGGTGGACCCGGCGGCGGATGCCGGCGGTGTCGATGAACTTCCAGGTCTTGCCGCCGAGTTCGATCAGCTCGTCGACCGGGTCGCGGGTGGTGCCGGCCAGCTCGTTGACCACCACCCGGTCCTCGCCCGCGACCTTGTTCAGCAGGCTGGACTTGCCGACGTTCGGGCGCCCGATCAGCGCGACCCGGCGCGGGCCGCCGGGGGCCAGGCCGTCGCCGAACAGCTGCGGCGGGGCCTCCGGCAGCACCTTCAGGACGGCGTCCAGCAGGTCGCCGGAGCCGCGGCCGTGCAGCGCGGAGACGGGGTACGGCTCGCCCAGGCCGAGCGACCACAGGTACGCGGCCTCGGCCTCGGTGGACGGGCCGTCGACCTTGTTGGCGCACAGCACCACGGGCTTGCCGGAGCGGCGGATCAGCCGGACCAGCGCGTCCTCGGTGTCGGTGGCGCCGATCTTGGCGTCCACCACGAACAGCACCGCGTCGGCCTGCTCGATGCCCAGCTCGGCCTGGGCGGCGACCATCGCGTCCAGACCGAGGACGTCGATCTCCCAGCCGCCGGTGTCCAGCACCTTGAACCGGCGCCCGGCCCACATCGCCTCGTAGCTGACCCGGTCGCGGGTCACGCCGGGGCGGTCCTCGACGACCGCCTCGCGGCGGCCGATGATGCGGTTGACCAGGGTCGACTTGCCGACGTTCGGGCGGCCGACGATGGCCAGCACCGGCAGCGGGCCGTGGCCGTCCAGGTCGGCGTCGATCTCGTCGCTGTCGAAGCCCTCCTCGGCGGCCAGCGCCATGAACTCGGCGTACTCGGCGTCGCCCAGCTCGCCGTGGTGGGCGGTGGTGTCGTTGCTCATGTTCCGTTTTCCGTTTCCCGACGCGGCCCTTCCCAGGGGCGTGCCGTGCGTACCTGCCCGGGGGCAGCGCGAACCGCGCGGATCTCGCGCGGTCGGATGAATCAGTTCCGGCCGTACGTCCTGCCGCTCAGGCGGCGGTCAGTCCGGCCTTCTCCTCGACCAGCGCGGTGATCGCGTCGATCACCTGGTCGAGGGTGAGTTCGCTGGTGTCCACCAGCACCGCGTCGGCGGCCTGGGTCAGCGGGGCGGTCTCCCGCGAGGAGTCCGCGGCGTCCCGGCGGGCCAGGTCGGCGGCCATCGCGGTGATGGTCGCCTCGTCGACGCCCTTCGCCCGCAGCTCCGCGGCCCGGCGCTCGGCCCGGGCCCGCCCGGACGCGGTCAGGAACACCTTCACGGTGGCGTCCGGGAACACCACCGAGCCCATGTCCCGGCCCTCGGCGACGATCCCGCGCTCGGCGTGCGAGGCGCAGCCGCGCTGCAGCTCCACCAGCCGCGCCCGCACCGCCGGAACGGCCGCCACGGCGCTCACCTTACCGGTCACCTCGGGCCCGCGGATCGGCCCGGACACGTCCTGCCCGTCCACCGTTATGGTCGGCCCCGCCGCGTCCGTCCCGGACACGATCACCGGCTTCCCGCAGGCGATCGCCACCGCCTCCGCGTCCTCGACGTCCACCTCGTTGGCGAGCATCCACCAGGTCATCGCCCGGTACATCGCACCGGTGTCCAGGAAGCTCAGGCCCAGCCGCGCGGCCACCGCCCGCGACACGGTCGACTTCCCGGACCCCGAAGGTCCGTCGATGGCGACGACGACCGGGCCGCTCGACGCTCGGTCGACACTGTCCACGGGGCGAACCTCTCTCTCACGACACAAGAACTCACCCTCAAGGTTAATGGACACCCACCACCCCCCGACCCGGCCCTTCGCCCCCACCCCGAGCCCCCACCATCCGCGCCGCAGCGACAGCGAACGGCACGCGACCGACCCGCCGCCCTTCTCCCCGCCCCGAAGCCCCGCGCAGCGGACCCCTGACTGCTTCCTCCAGCTCCGCCGCCATTGCCAGCGCCCGCGCCATCGCCGGAGCGACAGCGAACCGCACGCGACCGCCCCCCCCCCCCTTCCCGCCACCCCGAAGCCCCGCGCAGCGGACCCCTGACTGCTTCCCACCATCCGCGCCGCAGCGACAGCGAACGGCAACCCGAAGCCCCGCGCAGCGGACCCCTGACTGCTTCCTCCAGCCCCGCCGCCAGCGCCCGCGCCATCGCCGGGGCGACAGCGAACGGCACGCGACCGACCCGCCGCCCTTCTCCCCGCCCCGAAGCCCCGCGCAGCGGTCCCCCTACTCCCGGACCACCCACCCGCGCTCCCGCAGCCCCGCCGCCAGCGCCCGCGCCATCGCCGGAGCGACAGCGAACGGCACGCGACCGCCCCGCCCCCCCTTTCCC
>NZ_BAAANS010000075.1:0-35215 GCF_039529925.1 Kitasatospora saccharophila
GCGTCAACGTCCTGTGGGCTCTCATCCGTGACGGACAGTGCTTCCAACGTGGACTCCCGGTCGCATCAGCGGCTTGACAACAGCATTAGGAGGTGACGACGGCGAAGTTCGGGTCGAACTCGTCCAGCAGGCCGGCAAGGCTCTGCAGGGCGAGCTCGTCGCCGCCGAGGGTGATCTTCCCGGCCTGGGCCAGCGGCCCGGCGGTGGCGGGTTCCAGCAGGACGCCGACCAGCGCGGCCTTGGGCCCGGCGACGGTGAGTCGGGCGTCCGGGGAGGTGCCGCGCCGGGCGTTGAGCACCCCCCGGGCGATGCGCATCGTCCAGGTCTCCCCGACATCGGTGAACCGGAAGTCGATCCTCAGGTCGGCGGTGGCGGCCTTGTCGCCGATCACGTGGACCGCGGCGAAGTCGAAGAGGATGTCGATCGGCATGGCAAGGATGGTGTCCGGGCTGGCGGTGGCGAAGCGGGCCGGCTCGACACCTTCGCGCAGTTCCTTGGCGGCAGTCAGGAAGATGCCGCGCCACTGCGGGCCCTCGGCCTGGTAGCCCAGTTGCTCGTACGCGTCGGCCTGGAGCTCCTTGGCGGCCCGGTTGTCAGGCTGGGCGAAGACCAGGGTGTGCAAGATCTGGGCGGCCCACCGATAGTCGGCGGCGTCGAAGGCCCGGCGGCCCTCGGCGAGGACCTTCTCGGCGCCGATCATGTCCACGAAGCGCTTCGCCGTCTCCACCGGAGGGTGCGGGTGGAGCGAGACTGGGTCGCCGTCCCACATGCCGAGTTCCTTGGTGAACACCGCACGGACGTCGTGGTGCAGGGTGCCGTGGTAGCCGCGGTTGTACCACTTGCGACCGAGCTCCTCGGGCAGCTCGATCTCCTCGGCGGCCTCCAGCGGCGTGTACCCCTTGTTCGCCAGCCTGAGCGCCTGGTCGTGGATGTACTTGTAGGTGTCCCGCTGGGACTCCAGGAACGCGGTCACCTCGCCGTTGCCCCAGACCGGCCAGGTATGCGGCCCGTAGTGCACCTGCGCGTCGTCGCCCCACCGCTGGAGCGTCTCGTCCAGGTAGCGGGCGAAGTTGCGGGCGTCACGAGTACGGGCGCCTCGCAGGGTCTGGATGTTGTGCAGCGAGTGGTTGGCGTTCTCCGCACAGGTCAGCGCACCGAGCTGCGGGATCCAGATGTGCATCTCCTCCGGCGCCTCGGTGTCCGGCGCGTACAGGAACTCGAACTCCAGTCCGGCCAGGTCCCGCCGGGTGCCGGTCTCGGTGATCGGGTCGGTCGGCGACAGACATCTCAGCTTGTCAGCAAGTCAAGCTGACGAGATAGGCGCGAAGCCCGCTTCGGGTCGCGAGCTCAGGCGGTCCAAGGCGGAGCCCCCTCCGTGGAAGGCGTTGTTGTCGGCGCCTGGCCGCACTGCGACTTCCGCCCAGTTGCTGGTGGCATGGGCAAGGATAAGGTCCGCCGTGCGGCCGCAGTCGGAACTGCACCGCCTCAGCGCCTTGTGCCACAAGACAGCCGACACGCCAATTTATTACCCAAAGTAACGCAAAGAATTCCAAGAGCAACCATATCGTGTACGCATGAGAAGCCCACACCTCATCCTGCACGCAGCCTGCGCCGTCGCCCTGACCTCCGACCTCGCCCTGGCTGTTCCCGCCACCTGTGCGGCGCAGGGCCTCCCGTCGACGATGAAGGCCGCCGACGTGGTGCAGACGCTGGCGTTCACCGGCAGCCCGCAGTCCGTCACGGTACCGAACGACGTGTGCCAGGTGGAGGTGACCGCCTTTGGCGGCGCCGGGGGAAGCGCGGTCTACGGGTCGCCCGGCGGTCTGGGCGGTGAGGTCCGCGCGACGCTGGACGTCCGCAGCGGTCAGGTGCTCGGGGTGAACGTGGCCGGTGCCGGGAGCGGCGGCAGCCTCGTCGACGGCAGCGTGCCGCACGGCGGGTACGGGGGCGGCGGCCAGGGCGGTGCCTACAACGACGCCCCGGCGCCCGGCAACGGCGCCACCGCGGCCGGCGGGGGCGGGGCGACGACCGTCGCCCTCGACGGCACCACGGTCATCATCGCGGGCGGAGGCGGCGGCGGAGCCGGCAGTTTCACCGACAACGGCACCGGCCGCGGCGGCGACGGCGGCCAGAACGGGGAGCCCGGCCAGACGCCCGCCACCCCGGGTGCCGGCCAGGGCGGTGCGGCAGGTGGCGACGGTGGCAGCGGCGGGGCCGGTGGAACCCCTACATTCGCCGACGACCAGCCCGGCCTGGCTGGTGGCGCTGCGAACGGCATGGTCGGCGGGAGCGGTGCGCTCAATGTCGGCGATCCGCACATGGGCACCGGCGGTGGCGGTGGTGGCGGCGCCCACGGCGGTGGCGCGGGCGGATCGTCCACCGGGGCCACGCTCGACGGTGGCGGTGGCGGGGGCGGCTCCAGCCTCGGCCCAGCCGGAGCCCAGTTCACCACGGGGGCTCGCAGCGGCGACGGCGAGGTCCAGCTCCGGTTGCTGCCCTGCGCCCCCAGCCCCAGCCCCAGCCCGACACCGACCGCCAGCCCGACACCGACCGCCAGCCCGACGCCGACCGCCAGCCCGACGCCGACCGCCAGCCCCACATCGAGCCCCACCACGGCCAAGCCGAGCACCACCGCTCCGGTGCCGTCGGCCACCCCCACCGGTCCCGCCCTCGCGGACACCGGCAGCTCGAAGACCGGCTGGTTGGCCGCCGTCGCCGCGCTGACCACCGCCACCGGCGCCGCGCTGGTCCGCTTCGGCCGCCCCCGCCGCAAGCACTGAGCATCCCCGAAGGCCGCCGACCTACCGATCGGGACTCAACTGATCGGTAGACCAAGCGATCTGGCCCCTGAAAACTGAAAATGCCAGATGCCGGCCTCGCCACGAAGACGGCGGGGCCGGACTCGTGCGATAGCCAGTGGGGGTACTTCTCCAGTCGCAAGTCGAACACCGGCGTCAAGCTGCTGCCTTTGCGGCGGCAGCGGCAGGCAGCGCGAAGGCGAGACGCTCGTCGAAGGCCACACGGTCCTGCAGGCAGTAGTAGAGCTGTCCGAGGAGCCGGTTCAGGAGGTTGCGTTGGGCGGAGGCGTGCCAGTCTCCTTTCTCGCGCCGACGGCGGTAGTGGGCGTCCGCGCCGGGCGAGGTCCGGAGCGCGGAGAAGGCCCAGAGGAAGCCGGCGTGCAGGAGCCGGTTGTTCTTGACCATGCGCCGACCGACGTAGCTCTTCTTTCCGGAGGCCCGGGTGATCGGGGCCGATCCGGCATATGCCTTCAGGCCGCGGGCGTCGGCGAAGCGTGCCGGGTCGTCGCCGATCTCCGCCAGGAGGCGGGCGGCGAGCTGGATGCCGAGGCCGGGGAAGCTGAGGTAGATCCCGGCGTCCGGGTGCTCGGGGAAGGCTTCCTCGACGGCGTCGGCGAGGTCGTCGGCGGCCCGGCAGGCGGCGCCGAGCTGTACGAGGAGGGCGAGGAGCTGCCGGCCAAAGGCGGCTTCGACGAGCTCGGGGTGGCGGGCGTGCTCTGTGCGGAAGACGGCCCGGAGACGTTCGGCCTCGGCGTCGATGCCGCGGGTGCGGCCGGCGCGCCGGAGCGCGGCGCGGATCTGGACGAGGGTGAGCTTGGCGGCGCGGGCCGGGGTGGGCGCGGCGGTGAGGACTTCGCGGGCGTCCGGGCGGGTCAGGCCGCCGGTCTTGTGCTGGAAGGCTTCCAGGGCGGCGGGGTAGTACTCGCGCAGCAGCGAGCGGATCTGGTTGGTGAGCTGCTGGCGGTTCCAGACGGCGTCCTGTTGGGCGCGGGCGAGCACCGTGACGGCGCGGGCCTGCTCGGTATCGGCCGGCAGCGGCCGGTGCATCGGCATGTCGGTGCGCAGGATGTTCGCCAAGACCAGGGCGTCACCCGGGTCGGACTTCTTGCGGCTCACGCCGTGCCGGTCGCGGTAGCGGGCCGCGGCCAGCGGGTTGATCGCGTACACCTGCCGGGTGCCGGTGCGCAGGACGGCGACCAGCAGGCCACGGCTGGTCTCGATCGCCACCGGGATCGGCTCCTCGGGGCGATCGCCGTGTTCGGCGAGCAGGTCGAGCAGCAACCGGTAGCCGGCCGCGTCGTCGGTGATCCGGCGCTTGGCCAGCAGTCGGCCGCTGTCGTCGACCAGGGCGACGTCGTGGTGCGACTCGGCCCAGTCGATGCCGCAGAAGATCTCCATCCGATCCTCCCTGTGTTGCCTGTTTTCGCAGGTCGCGAGCCTATTCGGGTCACGCGGCGACCTAATCCCAGGACTCGGAGGTCCGCCATCTCAGTAGCCGTTCGTGACACCAGCGCGCCCCAGGGGCCCCCGTCTTCACCAGAGCTCGACGGCTCGCGGAGAACGATCAAGGGGTCAGCCCTGGAACGGGCTCGCGCCACGACCACGACAGCACGGTCACCGGCAGGCGTCGCGGCGGCCCGGCAACCGCCGATCGGCGCCGGCCTGTATCAAGACCTCGCGGGTCGGTAGAGACAAAGGCGTCCGGCCCGGCGCTGGCGGGACCACCGCGAGACCCACCTCGGGCGTGGTGGCACCGCTCTGTCGCAAGACCTCACGGGCCAGGGGAGAGACCAGGCGTCCACCACGGCAAGCAGCCCAGCGGCCCTCTACCGGACGTTTTGGAACTGCCTACACATCGGATTAGGTAGGAGACGGTGACCCCCGGCACGGTGGTGATGCCGATGCCGCATGTGACGCAGCCCGTCGGCCCGTAGTCCAGCAGGCTGTTGAAGGCGTACGAGGCGCGGCGGGACATCGCGTTGCCGGCGATGACGTTCTCGCCGATCGCGTGCTTGTCGAAGGAGGAGATCGTGCCCGGGGCGATGATCGGCACCCTGCCGGAGGCCACGTCCTGGGCGCTCACCACGCCCTTGACTCCGCCGTAGTGGTCGATGTGGGTGTGGGTGTAGATGACGGCGGCGACCGGCTTGTCGCTGACGTGCTCACGGATCATCGCCATGCTCTGCGCGGCCGCCTCGACAGAAGCCATGCAGTCGACCACCACCAGGCCGGTGTCGCCCTCGACGACCGTGAGGTTGGCGATGTCGTTGTTGCGCACCTGGTAGACGCCGTCGACCACCTTGTACAGACCGCCCTTGCGAATCACCTGCGACTGCCGCCACAGGCTCGGCTCCACCGTGTCCGGCGCAGGCGCGTCCTCGGCAAGGTGGTCGAAGCGGGCTGCATCGAAGATCACCTGTCCGGCCGCGTTGCGCAGCGGCTCCGGGAACGGTGCGATGAATCCCCGGTCGGCGTCGGCGAAGTCCTGCCGGTCGGCCATGTCGTAACGCGCCACCGCCGCCCGGTTCGCGGCGGCGGTGGCGGGCGTGGCGCCCTTCGGTGCGTAGGCCATGCGGGCTCCCGTGCGTAGTCAGGGGTCGGCGGCCAGCCGTCCGGGTCGGCGCCGAGGCCCTGGGCTCGCGGACGACGCTTCCCGGCGCCCGGCCCGGCAGCAAGTGGCGTGGGCTGTTCGGGTGAGCCCTGGTCACGACTGAGCCCCGTCGGGCGAATCCGGCTGTCCCCGTCACACGCCGCTCCTGGGGGAGCCGGACGGCGGACCGTCGCGATCTGCCGTCCGACGAGTGGGCCGTCAGCCGTGGTGGGTGACCGTTCCGGCGACCATGGTGAGGCGGATCGGAGCCGAGGCGAGCTCGTCGGCCGGGGCGGCGATCGGGTCGACGCCGAAGGCGGTGAGGTCGGCGCGGTAGCCGGGGGCGATCCGTCCGGCGAGGTGGGATTCGCCGGCGACCAGAGCGGCCTGGCTGGTCATGCCCTCCAGTGCCGTGCGCGCGGTGAGCGCCTGCTCGGGGGCCACCGGGGCCGCGTCGGGGCGGCTCGGCAGGCGGCGCAGGCGGGCGGTGGCGAGCACCTCGCGGGGGTCGAAGTGGGCGATCGGCCAGTCGGAACCGAGTACCAGCGCTGCGCCGGAGTCGTGTGCGTCGCGGCAGGACCAGGCCCGGTCGGCCCGGTCGGGGCCGAGGCGGCGCGACCACTCGTCGGTGTGGTCGGCCTTGGTGTAGGCGGAGTGGGTGGGCTGCATGGAGGCCGCGACGCCGAGCGCGGCGAATCGCGCGAACTCTTCGCGTGGCAGCGTCTCGATGTGCTCGACGCGGTGGCGGACGCCGAGTGTGTCGATGCCCTCCAGGGTATCCAGCACGTGCCGGACTCCTGCGTCGCCGATGGCGTGGGTGGCGGTCTGCACTCCGGCGGCAGCCAGATGCCGGACGGCGCGCGTGTAGGCGTCCGGGTCGAGCCAGAGGGAGTCGGTTCCCCCGCCGTGGCAGTCCGGGTGCTCGAGCCAGGCGGTACCTCCCTCGACGGTGCCGTCGATGAAGAACTTGACCGCGCCGAGGCTCCACCGGCGGCCGCCGCGGCCGTGCTCGCGGACCAGCCGGTCGAGCTCTTCGCTGGTGGCACCCGGCATGCACCAGGGGGCCAGGCGCAGTCGCATCGGGAGGTCGGCCGTGGTCTCCATGTCGGCGAGCAGTTCGAGCGCGCCGCCTTCGGCGTCCATGACGTGGCCGCCGGTGAGTCCGGCCTCCGCCATCTCGCCGAGCAGGGCGAGGAGCCTGGATCGGCGCTCGGCGGGGTCGGCGGGCGGCATGACATGCAGGACCAGGTCCATCGCCGCGTGTTCGAGGAGGTGCCCGGTCGGGCGGCCCCGGTCGTCGCAGACCACGGTGGACCGCTGGGCGAACCGTCGGGGCCCGTCGATGCCCGCCGCCTGCAGGGCGGCGCCGGAGACCAGGGCGGAGTGGCCGTCGTACAGCCGCAGGAAGGCGGGCGCGCCCTGGAGGACGTCGTCGATCAGCGTGCGGGTGATCGGTCCGCCCGCGAAGACGTTGTGGTCGAGGCCGAAGCCGCGCACCCACTCGCCCCGGCCGAGTCGGCGGGTCTCCGTTGCCAGCCGGTCGCGCAGCTCGCCCAGGTCGGTGCAGTCGGACAGGTCGATGCCGGAGACGAGGTCGAGGCCGAGCACCGGGTGGATGTGGCCGTCGACCAGGCCGGGGGTCAGGGTGGCCCCGTCGAGGTCGATGATCTGGGTCGCGGCGCCGCGCCACTCCCGGACGTCCCCCTCGTCGCCGACCGCGGCGATCATGCCGTCCTTGATCACGACGGCCGTGGCCGTCGGCCGACCGGGGTCGAGCGTGTGGACCTGCGCGCCGACCAGGACGGTGTCGGCGGTTGTGCTGCTGGACATGCTGGGCTCTCTCGGAGTGGGTGCGGATGGTGAACGGCGGAAGCAGGTCAGACCGTGGCGGCCTCGGCCGGCCGGTCGGGCCGCCCGGCGGCCTCCTCGGGGTCGGCGGCCAGCCGCGCGTACACCTCGGGGCGGGCGGCGCGCAGCCATCGGCCCAGTACCGCTCCGGCGGCCAGTACCACCGGCACCAGCACGATGAGCAGGGTGTTGACCGAGGCCGAGGCGCCGGTCAGCAGCGCGATCTTGCTGATCACCAGGTACAGCGCCCCGGCCATCAGCAGCACCGAGGCCACCGGCGCGACCACGGTGCGCAGCGCGCCCTCGCGGTGGCTGATCCGGCGGAAGAAGAACGGGACGGCGAGGGCGGCCAGCGCCTGAAGCAGCACGATGCCGATCACACCGGGGGTGTTCACCCAGATCAGCAGTTGGAGGTAGGGGTCGGCGCCGGCGGCGGCGAAGGCGCCGATGACCACCGCGCTGAGCGCGGTCTGCAGCAGGCCCGCGGTGTGCGGGGAGCCGTGGCGCGGGTGGATGCGGCCGAGGCGGGCGGGGAGCACGCCCTCGGTGGCGAGTGCGTGGGTGTAGCGGTTGATCGCGTTGTGGAAGGCGAGCAGGGCGGCGAAGACGCTGCTGACGATGAGGATGTGCATGGCGTCCGCGGCCCAGGCGCCGACGTAGTCGTGGGCGGCGGTGAAGAACAGCGAGGTGGGGTCGGCGGTGATGGCCTCGACGACCTGGCCGGCCCCGAAGGCCTCGATGATCACCCAGCAGACGAAGGCGTAGAAGACCGCCAGGAAGCCGACGGCGATGTAGGTGGCGCGGGGGATGGTGCGCTTGGGGTCGCGGGCCTCGGAGCGGTAGATCGCGGTGGACTCGAAGCCGATGAAGGCGCCGAAGGCGAAGGCGAGCAGTGCGCCGGTGCCCGGGCTGAAGGCGTGGGCGGGGGCGAAGGGCTGGAGGTCGAGCCCGTGGGCGCCGCCCTTGAGCAGCACGGCGACGGCCAGCACGAGCAGGATGCCGGTCTCGGCGACGAGCAGCACGCCGAGCACCTTGGCGCCGAAGTCGATGCTGCGGTAGCCGGCGAACCACACCAGGGCGACGCCGGCGAGCGCGTAGACGGGCCAGGGGACGTCGATGCCCCAGAGCATCTGCACGGTGTCGTGCGCGGAGGTGGCCAGCAGGCCGTACATGCCGATCTGGCAGGCGTTGTAGGCGAACAGTGCCAGCACGGCGGAGGCCACGCCGGCCGTGCGGCCGAGGCCCTTGGTGATGTACGCGTAGAAGGCGCCGCCGTTGCCGACGTGACGGCTCATGGTGGTGAAGCCCACCGCGAAGACCGCCAGGACCAGGCCGGCGAAGAGGTAGCCGGCGGGCGCGCCGATGCCGCCGGAGAGGATCGCGAAGGGGGCGATGCCCGCCATGATCGTCAGCGGGGCGGCCGCCGAGACGACGAAGAAGGCGATGTCGCCGGTGCCGAGGGTGCCGCTGCGCAGCGTCGGCTCGGGCGTGTTGTTCTCGGCCATGTGTTCCTTCCGTTCCCACTCGATCCTAAATCGATTCGGTTTAGGTTTTTGGGAATGTAGCCTGACTCACGCGCCGACGAGAAGCCCTCCTCGGTTGCGTTCAGGTCACGGACGAGACGGGTGGTTTCATGGGGCGGCCACGCAAGGCCCTGCTGGACCGGCAGCGGATCACCACCGCCGCACTGGAGCTGGTCGACGAGACCGGCGACTTCACGGTGCCCGAACTGGCCCGGCGGCTCGGCGTGCAGACTGCGTCGATCTACCACCACGTGGACGGGCGCGCGGGCATCGTCGAGCTGCTGCGTGCCCGCATCGGCGAGGAGATGGACTTCAGCCCGCTGGAGCAGCAGCCCTGGGACGCCGCGCTGGCCGGCTTCGCGCGGTCCTACCGGGCCGCCTTCGCCGCCCACCCCCACCTGGTGCCCCTGCTCGCGACCACGACCGTCCGCGCGCAGAGCGTGATCATCGAGGCGTACGAGCGGATGGCGGGCGTACTGGAGGACTCGGGCTTCCCGCCCGAGGACGTGATCGCTGTCCTTACCGCCCTGGAGAACCTCATCCTCGGGTCCGCGCTCGACCTTGCGGCGCCGGACGTCATGTGGGACGTCCCCGACGGTGTGGACGCACCGCGCCTCGCGACCGCGCTCGCCGCTTCCCCACAGGGCCCCGGGCGGGCCGACCGGGCGTTCACCGTCGGCCTCGACGCGCTGCTGCACGGCTTCGGCCGGCTCCTCGACGACCACCCGGCGGTCGCCGATCAGTAGGCGTAGAAGCCCCGGCCCGTCTTGCGTCCGAGCGTCCCGGCGGCAACCATCCGGCGCAGCAGCGCGGGCGCGGCGTACAGGGGCTCCTTGAACTCCTCGTACATGGACTCCGCGATGGACTGGGCGGTGTCCAGGCCGATCAGGTCGAGCAGCCGCAGCGGGCCCATCGGGTGGGCGCAGCCCAGCACCATGCCGTTGTCGATGTCCTCGGCGGAGGCGAAGCCCGACTCCAGCATCCGGACTGCCGAGAGCAGGTAGGGCACCAGCAGGGCGTTGACGACGAAGCCGGAGCGGTCCCGGGCCCGGACGACCGTCTTGCCGAGTCGCTGTTCGGCGAACGCGGCGGTGCGCTCGACCACGGCGTTGGCGGTGAGCTGGGTGGGGATGATCTCGACCAGCCGCTGTACCGGGACGGGGTTGAAGAAGTGCACGCCGACCACGGACTCGGGCCGGCCGGTGGTCGCGGCGAGGTCGATGATCGGGATGGACGAGGTGTTGGACGCGATGACGGCGTCCGTGGATTCGAGGTACCGGTCCAGGGCGGCGAAGGTGGCGGTCTTGGCCTCGCGGTGTTCGGCGACCGCCTCGATGACCAGTTCCCGGTCGGCGAAGGCGGCGAGGTCGTCGGTGAAGGTCAGACGGGAGAGCGCCGCGTCCCGGTCCTCGGGTGCGAGCTTCCCGCTGCGTGCGCCCCGGTCCAGGGACGCGGTGATCCGGGCCCGGCCGGCCGCTGCCGCGGCGGCGTCGACCTCGCCCACCAGGACCTGGAGGCCCGCCCGGGCGCAGACCTCGGCGATGCCCGAGCCCATCAGGCCGCAGCCGACGACGCCTACCCGCTCGAAAGAGTGCATGACGTGGAGAGTCCTCTCAGTTGCTGTGACGGTGCCCGACGCGTCGGGCAGCTTGGCCCGGCCCCGTGTGCGGGCACGGGTCTGCCGGGGTCGCCGTGCGGCGACCCCGGCTCCCCCGGCGGCGGATGGATCAGGTGATGTCGATGACGGTGCGCAGCGCCTCGCCGGTGTGCATCTGGCGGATCGCCTCGTTGATGCCGGTGAGCGGGACATGGTGGGTGATCATCGAGTCGAGGTCGATCCGGCCGGCCCGCCACAAGTCGATGATGGTGGCGTAGGTGCGGCGGACGTCGTCGCCGCCGTAGAAGGAGGGGAGGACCTTCTTCTCGGTCATCACCAGCTCGCCCATGCTGAGGTCGGTCAGGTCGGTGCGGGACCCGGCGCCGACCAGGCAGACGGTGCCGCCGGTCCGGGTGGCGTCGTAGGCGGCACGCAGAGTGCCGGGCTTGCCGACCGCCTCGAAGGCGTAGTCGAAGCCGAAGCCTCCGGTGACGCGCTTGACGGCCTCGGCCAGGTCCTCGGGCGCGACGGCATCGGTGGCGCCGAAGTCGAGCGCCCACTCCCGGCGGTTGGCGGTCGGGTCGACGGCGAGGATCTGCGCGGCGCCGGCGACCTTGGCGCCCTGCAGGATGCTGATGCCGACGCCGCCGAGGCCGATGACGACGACCGAGGATCCGGGCCGGACCTTGGCCGTGTTCAGCGCGGCACCGATGCCGGTGGTGACGCCGCAGCCGATCAGGGCCGCGATGTCGTACGGGACGTCGTCGGGGATCGGGATGGCCGCGTACGCCGCGATCACGACCTCCTCGGCGAAGGTGCCCGCGCCGAGCATGCCGGGGATGACGGCCCCGCCATGCCGGAAGTTGGGGTTGGCGAGGTTGCCGTAGCCGCTGCGGCACAGGTGGCCGTCGCCCGCCTTGCACGAGGGGCACTTGTCGCACGGCGGCATCCAGCAGACGATGACGCGGTCACCGACCTTGACGTGGGTGACGCCCTCGCCGACCTCGACGACCTCGCCGGCGCCCTCGTGACCGGGAATGAAGGGCGCGGGGTGCATGAGGACCCCGCTCATCGCGGACAGGTCGGAGTGGCAGACTCCGGCCTTGTGCATCTTGACCCGGACCCGGCCCGGGCCGAATGACACCGACTCGACGTCGGCGACGTCCAGGGTCTGGTCGCCGGTCTTGTGCAGGATTGCCGCATGCATCGTCAAAGATCCTTCAGGAGTGTGGAGTTCAGGACTGGGCCGGGGCAGGCAGGTTGACGGTCTTGTACTCGAAGTAGGCGGACAGCCCCTCGGGGCCGAACTCGCGGCCGATGCCGGAGTTCTTGTAGCCGCCGAACGGGGCGGCGAGGTCGAGCCGGAAGCCGTTGACCGTGACGCTGCCGGTGCGGACCCGGCGGGCGACCTCGGCGGCACGCCGGGCGTCGGCGCCGAACACCGCGCCGGACAGGCCGAAGTCGGAGTCGTTCGCGAGCGCGACCGCCTCGTCCTCGCCCTCGTAGCGGATCAGGCAGACGACCGGGCCGAAGATCTCCTCGCGGGCGATCCGCATGTCGTTGGTGACGTCGCCGAACAGGGTGGGCTGGACGTACCAGCCGGTGGTCAGGCCCTCGGGGACGCCGCCACCGGTGAGGACCTTCGCGCCCTCCTCCTGACCGATGCGGATGTAGTCGAGGTTCCGCTGCTGCTGGTTCCTGGTCACCATCGGCCCGACCACGGTGGACGGGTCGGCCGGGTCGCCGACCTTGAGCGCGGCGAACGCGGCGGCGAGCGCGGCGGCCACCTCGTCGTAGCGGGCGGACGGAACCAGGACACGGGTGAGCGCGACGCAGGCCTGCCCGCTGTTGGCGGCGCAGGTGCCGCCGACGACGGCCGGCACGGCGACGGAGAGGTCCGCGTCCTCCAGCAGGATCGCGGCGGACTTTCCGCCGAGCTCCAGGCTGACCCGGGTGAGGTTCTGCGCCGCGGCGGCCATGATGGCCTTGCCCGCGCCCACCGAGCCGGTGAAGGCGACCTTGTCGATGCCGGGGTGCGAGACCAGGTAGGCACTGGTCTCGCGGTCGGCCGGCAGGACGCTCAGCACACCGTCGGGCAGCCCGGCCTCGGCGCAGATCCCGGCCAGCCAGTTGGCGTCGAGCGGGGTCTCCGGGGACGGCTTGAGGATGACCGTGCAGCCGGCGAGCAGTGCCGGGGCGAGCTTGCCGGCGATGGTCAGCTGCGGGACGTTCCACGGGGTGATCGCGGCGACCACGCCGACCGGCTCGCGGCGCACCAGGACCGGCCCGCCGGTGCCCTGGCGTTCGTCCTCCTCGGTGAACCGCGCGGCGGCGGCCAGCGCCGTACCGAACGCGCCGACGGCGGACAGGGCCTGACCGCGTACCGAGAACAGCATCGGCGAGCCGTTCTGCAGGGTCACCAGCTCGGCCAGTTCCTGGTGGCGGGCGGCGAGCGTGTCCTTGATCCGGGTGACGACCTCGATCCGCTCCGCCAGTGGCAGCCGCGGCCATGGGCCGTGGTCGAACGCCGAACGGGCGACGGCGACAGCCTTGTCCACGTCCGCCGGTGTCGCGTGCGGGACGCGACCGACGACCTGCTCGGTCACCGGCGAGACCACCTCGATGGTGCGGCTGCCGGCGGGCTCGACCCACTGCCCGCCGATGAAGAGCGTGCGGTGTTCCACGATGTCGGGCATGTGATGACTCCTCGGGTGGAGGTGATCGGTGGTCAGGTGGGAACCGGGCAGTCCTCAGCCCGTCGGTCCGCCGGTCTCCTTGAGGCGGTCCCGGAGCTCGGTCTTGAGGATCTTGCCGGTCGGAGTGAGCGGCAGGGCGTCGACCACGTGCAGTTCGCGGATCCGCTGGTAGGGGGCGACACGCTCGGCCACGTGGGCCATCACCTCGTCCAGGAACTCCTGGCCCCGGGCCGACTCGCCGACCGCGCCCGGGCGCAGCATCACGAACGCGACCGGGAGCTCGCCGACGTCCTCCCGGTACCGGCCGACGACCGAGGCCTGGGCGATCGCCGGGTGGCCGCAGAGGATCTCCTCCAGCGGCTGGGGATAGACGTTGTACCCCTTGTAGATCAGCATGTCCTTGGCTCTGCCGACCAGGAACAGGAAGCCGTCCTCGTCGAGCCGGCCCATGTCGCCGGTGCGCAGCCAGCCGTCGACGAACTGCTCGGCCGTCAGCTGCGGTTCGCCCTGGTAGCCGTCGGTGATCTGCGGGCCGCGCGCCCAGATCTCGCCGGTCTCGCCCTGCGGCAGGACGGTGCTGCCGTCGGGCTCGCGGATCTGCAGCTCGGTGTCCGGGACGGCCAGGCCGACGCTGCCGAGCGGGGTCTCTACGGGCAGTCCGGGCGGTGTCGTGGTCAGGCCCATGGTGGCCTCGCTCAGGCCGTAGCCCTCGACGACGAGCGCGCCGGGGAACGCCGCGCGCAGGCGTCCCAGCGCGGTGGTGTCGATCGGCGCGGCGCCGGAGGTGATCTGCAGGACCGAGGAGAGGTCGTGCGTGGTGAGTGCCGGGCTGCGCAGCATGGCGTAGTACATGGCCGGCGAGCCGGACATCTGCGAGACGCCGTACGTCTCGATGTCGGCGAGCAGTTGGTCGGCGTCGAAGCGGCCGGCGGTGATGACGGCGGTCGTGCCGAGCAGCGTGTTGAGGTTGTGGCCGACCAGACCGAGGCCGTGGAAGAACGGCGCGATGGCGATGAACGCACCCTGGCCGGGTACGAGTGCCTGCGCCGGCGCGTCCTCGACCCGGGAGACCCGGATGCCGCCCTGGGCGTCGAGGCTCGGGACGGTGGCGGAGCGCCAGCAGCCGCCCTGGAGGACGTTGGCGACGACGTTGCGGTGCAGGACGCGGACCGCCTTGGTGCGGCCGGTGGTCCCGCCGGTCAGCTGGAGGTGGGCGACCAGGTCGGGAGCGACCGCGTAGCCCTCCAGGCGGTCGGCGGCCAGCAGGTGGGCGAGCGGGATCGAGCCCTCCGGCAGCAGCGCGCCCTCGGGTGCGGGTGAGACGGCGGAGCCGGGGATGTGGACGGTGAACTCGACACCCTGCGGGGCGGCGTCGCGGAGGACGGCGGCATTGGCCGGGTGGGTGAAGACGGCCTTCGCGCCGGCGTCGGCCAGTTGGGCGCGCAGGGCGGTGGGCGGCTGGGCCGGATTGATCGGGGCGACCGCGAGGCCGGCGCACAGGGCGCCGTAGTAGGCGACGATGTACCAGAGTGAGTTCGGCATGTGCAGCGCGACCGCGTCGCCGGGTTCGAGGCCGCGGTCGCGCAGGCCCTTGGCCACCCGCAGGGCCCCGTCGTGCAGTTCGGCGAAGGTCAGGGTCTCGTCGCCGTCGAGCAGGGCGGCCCGGTCGGGGTAGGCACGCGCGGCGCCGGCGAGGAAGGCGTCGGCCCCCACCTCGGGATAGTCGAACGAGAGCGGCATGTTCTTCGGCCAGGGCCGGCTCATGGGGGAACTCCCTTGTTCCGAGGGGCGGTCGCCACGGACGCGGGTCCGGGAACGACGGGTGCGGTGGGCGCTGGAGTTCGGGACCGGGCAGGGGGCGGAGGCCACTCGGCACCGGAGCGGCAGGGCCCAGGCCGTGGAGCGGCGCACGAGGGCGGCCCTCCCGCCTTTTGCCGGGAAGCATCCTGCGATGGCCACTAAGTTAATTTGCGCTAACCCGCATGTCCAGACGTTCGGGCGGAAAAATCGCTAGCACCTGAGCATCGTCCGTTTCACTAGTGACTGTTCACTATCAGAACGATGCCAAGAACCGCGCCGACGTCCAGGGTGGTCAGTGGCAGAGGTCGGCCCCGGCCGCGCCGGTACGGCAGGCCTCCAGGGCCAGGGTGAGGTCGACCAGGTCCCGCGGGCGGTCGAGGAAGCGGCCGGTCAGGCGCTCCAGGCGCCGCAGCCGGTTGAGCACCGTGTTCCGGTGGCAGTACAGCAGCTCGCCTGCGCGGTCGGACGACCCCTGGCAGTCGATCCAGACTTCAAGGGTGTCCAGCAGGGACGCACGATCGGCCGGGTCCAGCCCGAGCACCGGACCGAGGACGTTCCCCGCGATTCCCGCCGCCAGGTCGGGACGGGCCAGGACGAAGGCGGCAGCCATCCGGTCGTCCAGCTGCACCGGTTCGCCGTCCGGTCGGCAGACGCCGAGCGCGAGTTCGGCGAGCTCCCTGGCCCTCCCGATCTCGGCGAGCCCGGTGACGGCCGAGCTGATCCCGACGCGCACCCCCGGGCCCGAGGGCAGCACACCCACCAGGTCCTTGACGGGCCGGTCGCCGAGCAGCGCCACCACGGCCTGGCCGTCCTGGAGCGGGCACCAGTACAGCCGGATCCCGGCGGCCTCCTCGCGGACGGGGGCCTCGGCCGGGCGCAGCGCGCCCGGCCCGTCCAGGCGCGCCACGGCGTAGCGCCCGGTCACCGGAATGTCGAAGGCCACCGCGAGGGCGGCGACGTCCATCGGGTCGGTGTGGCCGCGCAGCAGGGCCTTCAGCGCCGGCAGCAGCTTGCGGCCGTCGTCCGGGGCGAGCCCGGCCACCGTCTGACGGTGCGCCTCCATCATGATCGTCGTGTCGCGGGCGGCGAATCGCCAGAAGTCGTTGGCCGCGTAGAGCATCGCCTGCGCCTGCTCCGGTGCGTCCCGCAGAGCGGCCTCCACCAGACAGTCCCACAGGACCGACGCGCCGATCCGGTAGGCCTGGAGGAGCGCGAGCATCGGGGTGCCCTCGGCCGCCCGCTTCCGACCCGTGCGCCAGGCCTGCTCGCCCGACTCCAGGAAGCGCTCGGTGACGGCGAGCGATTCGACCGCGATCTCCATGGCCGTGCGGGCGCAGGCGGCGGCGTCCTGCGGGGAGAGCATCGAGCTGGCGTAGTGGCCGACCTCGGCGCGGATCCTCGCGAGCGCCCGGTCCGCGATGGCCGGGGCCTCTCCGCGCAGCAGTCCAGCGGCGTGCTTCAGAATCCCGGTCGGCGCGGCCGGCGCACCCGCGGAGGCCTCCGGCGGCAACTCGGTGGGGCCGCTCCTGAGGTCGCCACGCACGGGGGGAGATCCTTCCCGGCCGGACCGCCCGGGCAGGGACGTCGTCATCCTTCACCTCCGTGGAATCGGCGAGGCACGGTCGTCGGGATTCTCCATTCCCCCGGGCGCGAGCACCACCCCGGCACGGGTAACCCCTTGGCAACGGACGAAACCGCGGCCGCCGCGCACGGCCGGGTTGTGCCGACTCCCACTGGCCAGCAGGCGCCGCTGTGACCGGGCACACGATCGCGCACCGGCGCTCCCGTACGCACCTCCGTCTCTGGACCCGGCCCGCGCGGACCCCCCATTCTGAGCGCCCCGGCTGCGTGACGCCTCCGACTCCGCTCACGGGCCGGCCGAATCCACGGGGCCGGAAGCGCCGGTCTGCGAGGTCCCCACCGCGGACCGCCGAGCGCAGGACCGCCAGCGGCACCACGTGCCTCCGGTCCGATGCCTTCCGGGCCTCTCCGCACCCCCTCGTCCCGCTGGAAGAGAGCGCGTCCATGAGATCAACAGCACCACCGGCGCCGCCGGACACCTTCGAGGTCCGGGACCTCACCGTGGTGTACGGCCGCTCGGTCCGTGCTCTGCACGGCGTGTCGCTCGAGGTCCCGGCCAAGGGCATCGTCGCCCTGCTCGGCGCCAACGGCGCCGGCAAGTCGACGCTGCTGCGCGCCGTTTCGGGCACCCTGCCGATGCACGGCGGCGCCGTCGAGAGCGGTTCGATCACCTTCGGCGGCGAGCAGCTCACCGGCCGCTCTCCCGCCGACGTGGTCGCCGCCGGCGTCGTCCAGGTTCCCGAGGGCCGCCGGGTGTTCTCCGGTCTCTCGGTGGAGGACAACCTCCGCACCGGCAGGCTCGGTCTCAGGGGACAGAGCCGGGCCTCCGCCCGCGAGACCGCCGAACAGGTCTACGCGCTCTTCCCGGTCCTCGCGGAGCGGCGCCGCCAGGCGGCCGGGCTGCTCTCGGGCGGCGAGCAGCAGATGCTGGCGATGGGCCGGGCGTTGATGGCCCGCCCCCGGCTGCTGCTGCTGGACGAGCCCTCGCTCGGGCTCGCCCCGCAGGTCACCGAGCGGATCGCCGGGATCGTCCGGCGCATCCACGAGGAGGGCACCGCCGTCCTGGTGGTGGAGCAGAACGCCTCCCTCGCTCTGGAGTTGGCCGACCGGGCCTGCGTACTCGACGTGGGCCGGGTACGGCTCGCAGGGCCCGCCGAGGAGCTGTCCCGCTCCGACGAGGTCCGCCGGCTGTACCTGGGCGAGCACCCGGACGGCGACGTCCAGCCGCCGGAGACCGCGACCCGGGCCCTCGCCAGGTGGGCCGCATGAGCCACCCGCAGCAGACCGCTGTGCCTGAACTCGTCGTCCACGAGGCCACCGTCCGCTTCGCCGGTCTGACCGCCCTGGACGCGGTGAGCTTCACCGTCGCACCCGGCAGCATCCATGCCCTGATCGGCCCCAACGGCGCCGGCAAGTCGACCTCCTTCAACGTGCTGTCCGGGGTGTACCGGGTGGCCTCCGGCAGCGTCCGGTTCGGCGACGCCGAGCTGACCTCGCTGCCGCCGCACCGGATCGCCTCGCTCGGTGTCGCCCGCACCTTCCAGAACATCGTGCTCACCCGCGGCACCGTCGCCGACAATCTGATGCTGGGCCGCCACACCCTCACCCGCGCCGGCTTCACCGCCACCGCGCTGCGCCTGCCGAGCGCACTGCGCGAGCAGCGGCGCCACCGCGAACGGGTACGGGAGATCGCCGAGTTCACCGGGCTCGGCGCTCGGTTCGACACCCCGGTGGCGCTGCTGCCCTACGGCGACCGCAAGCGCGTCGAGCTGGCCCGGGCCCTGTGCATGGAGCCGAAGCTGCTGCTGCTGGACGAGCCGGTCGCCGGGATGAACACGGCGGAGCGCCTCGCCATGGCCCGGACCGTCACCTCCATCAGGGACGCCCTGGGCATCTCCGTCCTGATCGTCGAGCACGACATGGGAATGATCATGCGCATCGCGGACCGGGTCACCGTCCTCGACTTCGGCCGCCTGATCAGCGACGGCACCCCCGAGCACGTCCGCAAGGACCCGGCCGTGGTCCGCGCCTACCTCGGCAAGGAGTCCTGATGAGCACCTTGGTGCAGACCCTGTTCAACGGGCTCGCCCTGGGGTCCGTCTACGCCCTGATCGCGCTCGGCTTCACCCTCGTGCACAAGGCGTCCGGCGCGGTGAACTTCGCGCACGGTTCGCTGCTGCTGCTCGGCGGCTACCTGGTCGCCGAGCTGCACTCCGTGCTCGGATTCGTCGGTGCGGTGGCCGCAGGAGCCGCGGGTGCCGCGGCGGCAGCGATGCTGGAGGCCCTGGTCCTGCGCCGGGTACGGCACAGCGGGGTGGCGGTGCCGACCATCCTCACCATCGGTGTGGACGTCCTGCTGTTCACCGAGCTGGCGCGGCGGATCGGCGGCGAGGTGCTCGGCACCGGCGACCCCTGGGGCGCGAAGGTGGCCTCGTTCGCCGGGATCACCGTCGCCCAGGCCCGGCTGGCGTCGCTGCTGGTGGCGCTCTGCCTGGTCGCGGCCTTCCTCGCCGCCTTCCGCTGGACCCGTTGGGGCCTCGCCATGCGCGCCTCCGCACTCGACCAGGAGGCCGCCGCGCTGATGGGCGTGCGCGGCGAGCGGCTGCGCCTCGGCGCGTGGGCACTGGCCGGCTGCCTCGCCACGGTCGCCGCCGTCTTCCTCACCGCCTTCCCCTCCCCCGGACTCGACCGCACCACCGGCCAGATCGCCCTCGCCGCCTTCCCGGCCGCGGTGGTCGGCGGGCTCGGATCGGTGGCCGGCGCCCTGCTCGGCAGCCTCGTGATCGGCCTGGCGCAGGCCGCCGCGGCCGGCTACCAGCAGCAGGTGAGCGCCCTGGGCAACGGCGTCGCCGACATCGCCCCGTACGCGGTGATGGTCCTGGTCCTGATGGTCAGGCCGCAGGGCCTGCTCGGCTCGAAGGAGCTCACCCGTGTCTGACACACCCTCCGAGACCCTGGTCCAGGATCCTCCGATCGCCGCTCAGGCGCGCCGACCGGGCCGGGCCGGGCGCCTCACCGCACGCGTTCGCAGCGTCGGCCCGCGCCGGGCGCTGCCCGCCGCGCTCTGCCTCCTCCTGCTCCTCCCCCCGTTCTACCTGGAGGCCTTCTGGCTGCAGACCGGCCTGTTCGCGATGACCGCCGTGATCGCCGCGATCGGCCTCAACCTGCTGACCGGGACCGCCGGACAGCTCTCGCTCGGCCACGCCTTCTTCCTGGCCGTCGGCGCGTACGGCTACACGTGGCTCGCCGACCACCCGCGCCGATCCAGCCTGCACCCGCTCACCGGCCTGTCGCTGCCCCCGCTGCTCGCCTTCGTGGGCGCGGTGCTGCTGGCCGGCGCCGCCGGCGCCGTCTTCAGCCCGATCTCGGGCCGTCTGCGCGGCATGTACCTCGGGGTGGCGACGCTCGCGCTGGTCTTCCTCGGCCAGCACGTGCTGCTCAACGCGACCCCGGTCACCGGCGGTTTCAACGGCCGCGCCGTACCGCCGATGGCCGTGCCCGGGCTGAGCTTCGACGACAGCACCCCGCTGACCGTCCTCGGCGTGCCGTTCGGCGGTCTGGAGCGGCTCTGGTACTTCGGCCTCCTCCTGGTGCTGATCGCCTGGCTCGCCGCCCGGAACCTGCTGCGCGGCCGCCCGGGGCGCGCGCTCGGGGCGCTGCGCGACAGCGAGGTCGCCGCTTCGGTCATGGGCGTACCGGCGGCCCGCCTGCGGGCCGCTGCATTCACCGTCTCCTCGATGTACGCGGGCGCGGCCGGCGCACTGCTGGCCCTGGCGTTCCAGCGCATCGTGCCGGACCACTTCAGCCTCGCACTGTCCATGGACTTCCTCGCCATGATCGTCATCGGCGGCCTCGGCTCGGTCGGCGGCGCGGCCGCCGGAGCGGTGTTCGTCACCGTCCTGCCGCAGCTCCTCGGCCGCTACGCCGACCAGCTGCCGCTGGTGGTCGCACCCGGCTCCACCGAACCGGGCCTCGGCGGCACCGAGGCGGCGCGCTACCTCTACGGCGCGGCGCTGGTCCTGATCCTGCTGTTCTCACCCGACGGCCTGGCCGGCCTGCGCCGCCGCCTCCGCACCCCCTGGCGCCGGCGCACCGCCATCACCCCCCTCACTTCCGCCGGGCCGCAGTCCGCCGGCGGGGAATCCCTCAAGGAGCAGACACCGTGAACCGCACCTCCACCAGATCCGCCGCCCTGCTGGCCGCCGCCCTGCTGGTCTCCCTGACCGCCTGCAGCACCAAGGGCGCGAACACCTCCGCCGAGGCGGGCGCCGGCGGCGTCAAGGCCGGCCCCGGGGTCACCGACACCAGCATCACCCTCGGGGTCCTCACCGACCTGAGCGGCCCGGTCGCCCCGCTCGGCAAGAGCTCGCTCCAGGCGCAGCAGTTGTACATGGACCAGGTCAACGCGGCCGGCGGCGTCTGCGGCCGCCAGGTCAAGCTGCTGGTCCGCGACCACGGCTACGACGTGCAGAAGGCCGTCGCGGCGTACGCCGAGATCCAGCCGCAGGTCGCCGCCATGGGCCAGCTCCTCGGCTCCGGCCAGACCGCGGCGCTGCTCGACAGCCTCGAGAAGGACCGGCTGCTCGCCCTCGTCGGCGGCAACTCGGCCTCCCTGCTCGGCAACGCCCACGCCCAACTGATCGGCACCACCTACGGCATCGAGATGGTCAACGGCCTGGAATTCCTCGCCAAGGCCGCCAAGCTCGCCCCCGGCGACAAGGTCGGCATGGTCTACCAGGACGGCGACTACGGCGGCAACGCGCTCGTCGGCGCGCGGTTCGCCGCCGGCAAGGCCGGCGTCCAGCTGGTCGAGCAGACCGTCAAGCCCACCGACACCGACATGACCGCCCAGGTCACCGCCCTCAAGGCGGCCGGTGTCAAGGCCATCGCGTTCAGCGGCACCCCCGCCCAGACCGCCTCCCTGGTCGGCGTCGCCGCCGCCACCGGGCTGCTGGTCCCGGTGCTCGCCAACAGCCCCGCCTACGTGCCCCAGCTCCTCGACACCCCCGCCAAGCCGGCCCTGGAGAAGCTGCTGTTCGTCAGTTCCGCGCAGCCCAGCCTCGACAGCGCGAACCCGGGCGTGCAGAAGCTGGTGGCCGACTACCAGGCGAAGTACCCGAACGAGAAGCTGAACCAGGCGATCGAGGTCGGTGCGGTGGACGCCAAGCTGATGGTCGACACCCTCAAGGCCGCCTGCCAGGCCAAGGACCTGAGCCGCGACGGCATCACCGCCGCCCTGCGGACCCTCAAGCAGTTCGACAACGGCCTCGGCGGCGTCCAGGACTACTCCGACCCGGCCAAGGCCCCCACCCAGAAGACGTACGTCCTCCAGCCGGCCTCCGGTGTGACGGGCGGCCTCAAGACGGTCCAGGACGCCGGTACCGCCGTGGGCCTCACCGAGTACCTCGCGACCGCGCACGGCTGATCCGTCCGACGATCCGCACCCCGCGGGCCCGCGGCACTCCGGTACCCGACGTCCCTTCCATCCACCCGGAGGTCATCGTGACAGCTCCGCACCAAGGCCCGGCCGGCGAGTTCTTCCGCCGACCGCCCACCTCGTACACCGCCCCGGCCGCGCCTCCCGACCCGACCCACCTGCTAGCCGCTGCGAACGGCCTGTCACGCCGGCACGGCGGACGGCTCCTGACGGGCTACCTGCTGTTCGCCGCCACCGTGTCGGCGGCCCCCTCGGCGCTGCACCACCGGATCACCGGACACGTGTCGCCGGCGCTCGTTCTGCTGCTCCTCCAGCTCGCGCTCGTCGTGTGGACGCTCGTCGGCCACCACCGCGGCGCCGCGCGACTGGAGTCAGACATCGAGAACCACCGCACGGCGGACGGCCCCTGGAGCGTGTCGTGATCGCGGCGGGGGCACCCCCGGTGCCGCACCTGAACCTCGTCGTCTTCATGCTGTTCCTGGGCCTGTGCGCGTTCCTCTGGCTCTTCACCGGCTCCGGCACGGACGACGCCGCGATGTTCCCCGGCCAGGACCTGCCCGGGAAGGCCTGGCACAGCGGTCTCGCGATCAGCGGCGACAGCCTGTCCGCGGTGACCCTGATGGCACTCGTCGGCCTGATCGCCCTCACCGGCTACGACGGGCTGATGCTGTCCCTGGGCTGTGTGACGGGCCTGGTCCTGCTGACCCTGCTGATCGCCGATCCGCTGCGACGGGGCGGCGGCCACACCGTCGGCGACAGCCTGGCCCGCCGGTTCCCCGAGCGCTCCGTGCGCACCGCCGTCGCCCTGGTCACCCTGGGTGTCTGTGTGCCGTACCTCGTCCTGCAACTCACCGCCATCGGTTCCCTGACCAGCTTCGTCCTCGGCTTCACCGGCAGTGCGGCGCGGACGGCGTGCATCCTCGTCATCGGAGTCCTGATGACGTCCCTGGCCGTCAGCGGAGGCATGCGCGGTACCGCCCGCGTGCAGATCGTCAAGGTCGTGGTCCTGCTCGCGGTCCTGACGGTGCTCACCGTGACGGTGCTGAACCGCTTCGGCTGGAACCCCGACCGCCTGCTGGGCGCCGCAGCCGCACGGAGCGGACTCGGCGACCTGTTCCTCGGCCCCGGCGTCCAGTACCACTCGGGCTCCGCCGACGTCCTCAACCGCCTCGGGCAGTTCGTCACCCTGGCCCTCGCCGTCTGCTGCCTGCCCCAGGTCACGATGCGGGTCCTCACCGCGCCGAGGGGCCGTGCCACGCGTACGGCCATGCACTGGGCGGTCGCCCAGCTGGTCGTGGTCTCCGCGCTGCTCGTGGTGCTCGGGCTCGGGGCAGCCGCGATCGTCGGGGGCCCGGCCCTTCACCGGGCGGACCCGAGCGGCAGCGGCTCACTGCTGGTCCTGGCAGATGCCCTCAACCCTGGTGGCACGCTCACCTCGGCGGTGTTCTGCGTCGTGTTCCTGACCGCGCTCTCCACGGTCTCCGACGTCACCGTCGCGGCCGCGAGCACGGTCGCCCGCGACCTCTCCCCGAACGCGGCGGAGCCCGGCGGCGGGCCCGGCCGCCGTCAGGAGCGCCGGGCCCGCTGGGCGGCCGCACTGGGCGGCATGGCCAGCATCGCGCTCGCCATCCCGGCCGCCGGCTGGAACCTCCTGGTCCTGTCCACCCTCGCGATGACGCTGTCCGCCTCGGCGCTGGCGCCGGTGCTGCTCTACGGGCTGCTCTGGCCGCGGTTCACCCGGCGCGGCGCCCTGTGGTGCCTCTACGGCTCCTCGGCACTGGTGCTCCTGCTCATCACCGTCTCGCCGCTGATCTCGGGCGGCCCCGCGGCGGCCTTCCCCGACCGCGACTTCCACTGGACCCCGCTCGCCAACCCGGGTCTGGTGACGGTCCCGGTCGGGTTCGCGCTCGGCTGGCTCGGCAGCCGCCTCGACCGCCGCGGCACAGACCCGGCCCGGCACGCAGAACTCGCGACCGCGGCGCTCCTCGGTCACCGGACGGGCTGACCGGCCGGCAGGTGTGCCGGGCGACACTCCGCGCGTCCGCAGGATGTGTCGCCGACAGGATTCGCCCCCGGGCCACGCGGATGCTGTGCACGGCCTTGTCCGGCGGTCGCGGGCCGGTGAAGGTACTTCGCAGCACAGCATGCCGCGTGGTCCACGCGGTGCCCCCACCCACCGAGGAGTCCCCTGTGAAGACAGCCCGCCCCCAGTTAGTTCGCGGCCGGATGACCCGCACGTTCGGTGCCGCTGTGGTTGCCGTGTTCGTCGCGGCGCTGCTGGGTCCGGCGCCGGTCGCCTCGGCCGCCGCCGAGCCGGCGCTGAACACCCCGGTCGCCACCATGGACGCTGCCCTGCACTGCCCGTCCTCCTTCACCCACCCCAACCACGAGCCGGTGCTGCTGGTCCACGGCGTGACCTCAACCTACAGCGAGAGCTGGTTCGGTTACGCGCCCGCTCTGCAGAACGCCGGCTACGACGTCTGCGGGATCGACCTCCCCGGAAGGTCGATGGTCGACATCCAGGACTCCACCGAGTACGTCGTCCACGCCATCGACAGGATCAGCGCCGCCACCGGCCGCAAGGTTGACGTGATCGGCCACAGTGAGGGCAACATGCAGCTGCGGTGGGCCGTCAAGTGGTGGCCCCATCTGCAGAACGAGGTCGACGACATGGTCGACCTCGCCAGCCCCAGCCACGGGATCACTGGCGGCAACCTCTTCTGCGTCCTCCCGTGCGCCCCGGCTCTGCAACAGTTCAGCATCGGCTCGAACTTCGTCGCCGCGCTGAACCAGGGCGACGAGACCCCCGGGGCGATCTCCTACACGAACATCTACAGCTACACCGACGAGGCGATCACACCGTTCACCACCGCTCCCACGAGCGGCGCCAAGAACATCGCGGTCCAGAACGTCTGCTTCGGCCGGGTCGTCGCCCACTTCGGCTTCCTGTACGACGCCGTCACCTACCGCCTCGTCCTGGACGCCCTGTCGCACCCCGGTACCGCCGACCCCGCCCGGCTGCCGTTCGGCAAGTGCCTGGAGGGCAACCTTCCCGGCGTCAGCGTCCTCGACGCCACCGCCGCGACCGCGGTCGTCGTCGCGAACTTCGACGCGACCCTCCTGACCACGCCGGTCGTCCGGTCCGAGCCTCCGCTGCGGTCCTACGCCCTCGGCTAGCCGGACCCGCTCCGACGTGGAAACGGGCCGGTGGCGACCATTCTGGTCGACACCGGCCCGCCGCCCTTTCAGCGCTGCGCCCCCGCAGGGCCGGCCGTCACGCCGCCGGCAACAGCAGCGCGGAGCCGATCTCGGCGAGGCGCTCGGCGAGGTCGGCACGGCGCCCGGCGCTCGCGGTACGGACCGCGTTGTCCACGACCGCCAGCACCGCGCTCACGATGATCTTCGCCTCGGCCTGGTCCAGCCCGGGACGGACCTGCTCCAGCACGTGCAGCCACAGCGCGATGTAGTCGCGCTGGGTCTGCCGCGCCTCGCGCTGCTGCTTCTCCGGCAACTGGTCGCGTTCGCTGATCAGCAGGCCGATCAGGTGGCTGTGGTCGCGGGCGAAGTCGATGTACGACCGCAGCAGGAGGTCGAGGCCCTGCTGCGGTGTGGCGGCCTTGGCCAGGGCGGCGTTGGTGCCTGCCCGCCGCTGTTCGCCGGCCCGTACGACGGCGGCCACCAGGAGGTCGGTCTTGCTGGGGTAGTGCTTGTAGAGGCTGGGGCCGCTCGCATCGGCCGCCTCTCCGATGTCGTCGGTGCTCACGGACTGGAAGCCGCGCTCGTCGAAGAGTCGGATGGCCTCGTGCAGCAGCCGCTCACGCTGGGAGACGGCCAGTTCGGCCGCGACTCCGGCGGCCGGGACGGGAGCCGCGGGCCGGTCGGAGTCCTGACCGAGGGGGCAGTGCACGGCTGCCTCGGCGAGGCCGATCAGCAGCTGTTCGAACCGCTTGCGGGGCACCGAGAACCGGTGCCCCGAGACGCTGCCGAAGACCGAGAGCACGCACCAGGCGAGGAGTTCGCCGTCCGCCTCGCCGAGGTCGGGCGACTCCCGACGGACCAGGACGCCGAGGTCGCGGGCGATGCCTGCCAGCCGACGGCGCAGTTCCGCACGGTGCTCCTCGGGGAGGTGGCGGCCCTCCCGCTGCCACAGGGTCGCGGCGCCACGCCGGTCGAGACTGCGGGTGGCCGACGCCTGCAGGTATGCCCCCAGATCGGCGGACCCGGCCACCCGCTCGGCGATGGCGTCGATCGTGCTGGTCACCACCTGGAGCAGCAGGTCCTGCTTGTTGCGGAAGTGCCGGTAGAGAGCCGGGGCGGTGATACCGACGGCCGCCGCGACGTCGGCCGTGGACACGTTGTGGAAACCGCGCTCGCAGAAAAGTTCGCTGGCCGCCTTGATGATCTGCTCGCGACGGTCCGCCGGCCGGCGGGTGGCTGTCCGCCCGGTCGCTGCTGCACTCATCGTCTCCACGCCCCTCACCCACGTCCGTGCGCCCGGACCGAGCCCAGGCTAGCGCACCGCGACCGAGCCCCAGCGGCCTCCGGGACGGTCACCGCCCAGGTCGGGCGGGTCCCCGGCGCGGGCACCATCACGCCGATCGGTCCCCGCCGACGACGCGCTGCTCGCGCAGAGCTGCCATGGTGGCGGCGTCGAGCCCGGCCTCCGCGAGGACCTCCGCGGTGTGGCTGCCGATCACGGGGGCGGGCGCCGGAGTGGCGGACGGCGTGCCGAGGAACCGGGGTGCGGGTCCGGGCTGGAGGAGACCCCCCTCGGTGGTGTAAGTGCCCCTGGCGGCGTTGTGGTGATGGGCGGCGGCCTCGGCGAAGTCCAGCACGGGTGTGACGCAGGCGCCGCGTCCCTCGAAGGCCGCGGCCCACTGGTCGCGGGTACGGGTGGCGAAGACCTCGCCCAGCCCGTCGGCCATCCGCGGCCAAGCGGCGGTGTCGTGCTGCGCGGCGAAGAGCGGGTCGTCGGTCAGGCCGATCACGTCGAGCAGGGCGGCGTAGAACTGCGGCTCCACCGATCCGACCGCCAGGTGCAGGCCGTCGGCGCAGCGGTACGTCCGGTAGAAGGGCGCACCGCCGTCGAAGAGGTTCGACGCGCGCCGGTCGGTCCACCGGCCCGAGGCCAGCAGGCCGTGGATCAGGGCGAGTTGAATGGCCGTGCCGTCGGTCATCGCGGCGTCGACGACCTGACCGCGTCCGGTTGTCCGGGCGCTGACCAGGGCGGCGGCGATGCCGAGGGCGAGCAGCATGCCGCCGCCGCCCATGTCGCCGACCAGGTTGAGCGGGACGACCGGATCGCCGTCGGCGGGGCCGATGGCGCCCAGCGCTCCGGCGACGGCAATGTAGTTGATGTCGTGGCCGGGCTCCTGGGCGAGCGGGCCGTCCTGGCCCCAGCCGGTCATCCGGCCGTACACCAGGCGGGGGTTGCGGGCCTGGCAGACGTCGGGGCCGAGGCCGAGCCGCTCGGTGACGCCGGGTCGGAAGCCTTCGATCAGGGCGTCGGCGGTGTCGATCAGCCGCAGGGCGGTGGCGGCTCCCACCGGGTTCTTGAGGTCGAGGGTGACGGACCGCCGGCCCCGGTGCAGGATCGGGTGCCTGGTGCGGGTGCCGTGTTCGGCGGGCCGGTCGATCCGGATCACCTCGGCGCCGAGGTCGGCGAGGATCATGCCGCAGAACGGGCCGGGGCCGATGCCGCCCAGCTCGATGACGCGGATGCCGGCGAGCGGGCCGGCGGCGGCCTGGTCGGTGCTCATCTGCTGTTCTCAACTTCCTTACGGTGCCGAAGAGGTGCGGCGGCCGCCCGACCCGGGGGGCTCCCTCAAGCCCCGGGTCGGGCGGCCGCACGCGGGGAAGGGGCCTACAGGCCCAGGTCCTTGGCGATGATGGTCTTCATGACCTCGCTGGTGCCGCCGTAAATGCGCGACACGCGGGTGTCGGCGTACAGCCGGGCGATCGGGTACTCCAGCATGTAGCCGTAACCACCGTGCAGCTGAAGGCACTTGTCGATGACGCGCGCGGCGACCTCGGTGCAGAACAGCTTGATCTTCGCGGCGTCGGCCCCGGTGAGTTCGTGTGTGTCGTCGAGCTCGATGCCCTTGTCGACCATCGCCTGCGCCGCCTCCACCTCGGCGGCGCACTCGGCGAGCACGAACTTGGTGTTCTGGAACGCGGCCACCGGCTTGCCGAAGACCTGGCGCTCCTGGACGTACGCCTTGGCGAAGCCGATCGCCGCAGTGGCCGTGGCGACCGCGGCCACGCCGATCGACAGCCGCTCGCGGGCGAGGTTCTGACCGAGGTAGGAGAAACCCTTCCCGACCTCGCCGAGGACGTTCTCCACCGGCACCTTGACATCGGTGAAGGACAGCTCGGAGGTGTCGCTGGCCCGAAGGCCGATCTTGTGCAGCTTGCGTCCGTAGGCGAAGCCCTCGCTGTCGGTGGGGACGACCAGCAGGGTCAGGCCGGAGCGGCGGTCCTCCGGTGAGGGCGACGAGGTGCGGGCGACGACGATGCACAGCTCGGAGTTGAGCGCACCGGTGATGAAGGTCTTGGCGCCGTTGAGGACGTAGTGGGTGCCGTCCTCGGAGAGCTTCGCGGCGGTACGGATCCCGGCGAGGTCGGAGCCGGTGCCGGGCTCGGTCATCGCGATGCACAGGGCGAGATCACCGGAGGCGATGCCCGGCAGCCAGCGCTTCCGCTGCTCCTCGTCGGCGATGCGCAGCAGGTAGGGCAGGACGATGCCGGTGGTCACGGTGTAGTGGCCGAAGGAGACGGCGGCGCGGGCCGCCTCCTCGGCGATGACGGTCTGGTACTTGTAGCTGGTCTCGCCGGGGCCGCCGTACTCCTCCGGGATGCCGAAGCCCATCACGCCGAGCTCGCCGAGCTTGCGGAAGAGCTCGCGCGGGACGCGGTTGTCGGCCTCCCACTGCTCGTAGTACGGGGTGACCTCGCGGGCGATGAAATCCCGGACGACCGCGCGGAAGTCCTCGTGGTCCTGGGTGTAGACGGTGCGCTTCATGGCATTCTCTCGTTTCTCGGCCGCGTGCTCAGCGGGAGCCGCCGTCGACGGTCACGACCTGGGCGCTGATGTAGTTGGAGTCCTGGGTGCACAGCAGGTAGATCGCGCCGGCCGCCTCGGCGGGCGTGCCCGGACGGCCGAACGGGTTGGTGCGGGCGACGGCGGCGGCGATCTGCGGGCTGACCCCGACCTTGATCCGACGGCCCTCGATCTCGACGAAGGCCTCGTCCTCGGCGGTGGCCTCGGTCATCCGGGTCAGGATGAACCCGTAGGCGACCGCGTTGACGTTGACCTTGTAGCGGCCCCACTCCTTGGCCATGGTCTTGGTCAGACCGATCACTCCGGCCTTGGCCGAGGAGTAGTTGGCCTGGCCCGGGTTGCCGTACTGGCCCGACACCGAGGAGACGTTGACGACCTTGCGGTGGTAGTCGGTCGGGTTGGCCCTGATGTAGGGCTGGGCGGCGCGCAGGATCCGGAAGGGTGCCTTGAGGTGGACGTCGAGGATGGCGTCCCACTGCTCGTCGGTCATCTTCTGGATGACGGTGTCCCAGGTGTAGCCGGCGTTGTTGACGATGATGTCCAGCCCGCCGAAGGACTCCACGGCGGTGTTCACGAAACGCTCGGCGAACTCCTCGTCGACCACCGATCCGACGCAGGCGACGGCCCGGCCGCCCGCCGCGACGATGTCCGCGACGGTCTCCTCGGCCGGGTCCTTGTCCAGGTCGTTGATGACCACGGCCGCGCCCTCGGAGGCCAGCTTCAGCGCGACCTCGCGGCCGATCCCGCGCCCGGAGCCGGAGACGATGGCGACCTTGCCGTCCAGGGTTCCCATGGTGGTTGTTCCTTATCGCTCGATGGTGACGGCGGCGGAGCCGGTGAGCGTCACCGTGCCGTCGGGCAGGGTGACGGTCAGGTCGAGGTGGGCCAGCCCGTCCTGGACGCGGGTGACCGTGCCGGTGCAGGTGGGGGTGGAGTTGACCGGTGTGATCGCGGAGAACCGCACCTCGAACGAACGGATCCGCTCCTGCGGGAACCGGTCGGTCAGCAGCCGGCCGAGGTAGGCCATGGAGAGCATCCCGTGCGCGAAGACGTCGGGGATGCCGACGGCCCGGCAGGCGTCGAGGTCGATGTGGACCGGATTGTGGTCCCCGGACGCTCCCGCGTAGAGCGCCAGCGTGCTGCGGGTGATCTTCGGAGCGGCCAGGATCAGGGTGTCGCCGGGCTGCATCAGGCCGCCTTCGGGTCGCGCACCACGACGGTGCCGGTCAACGTCGCGACCGGCTCGCCGTCGCGGGTCACATGGGTGGCGCGGACGATGAACTCCAGCGCCCCGCCCCTCTTCGCGTACACGTCCTCGACCACGGTGGAGAAGGTCAGCCGGTCGCCGGCGTAGGCTTGGGCGTGGTACTCGAATGCCTGGCCCCCGTGCAGGATCGTGCGGATGTCGACTCCCAGATCCGCCAGGAAGCGCCCCCGGTCGGGGTTGTCCATGTCGAGGCAGAAGAGGAAGGTCGGCGGTACCGGCAGGTCGCGGTGGCCTGCCGCCTTCGCCGCCTCCGGGTCGGTGTACACCGGGTCGCTCTGGCCGGTGGCCCGGGCGAAGAAACGCAGCCGTCCGCGCTCGACGTCCACCGAGTGCTCCGGGGAACGGCTGCCGATGATCGATCGGTCGATCGCCATGGTCAGACCACCTTCTCGAACAGGGTGATGACACCGGCGGTGCCGAGGCCGAGGTTGTGCTGCAGGCCGAGCGTGACGCCGTCGACCTGGCGGGGTCCGGCCTCGCCGCGCAGCTGCCAGGTGATCTCGGCGGTCTGCGCGAGGCCGGTGGCGCCCAACGGGTGGCCCTTGGAGAGCAGGCCTCCGGAGGGGTTGGTGACCACGCGCCCGCCGTAGGTGTTGTCGCCGCTGAGGATGAACTCCTCGGCGCCGCCCTCCGGGCACAGGCCCAGACCCTCGTAGGTGAGGACCTCGTTGACGGTGAAGCAGTCGTGCAGCTCGACGACCCCGATGTCGCGCGGGTCGACACCGGACCGCTCGTAGATCTCGGTGGCGGCGGCCCGGGTCACGTCCGAGCCGACCAGCGCCATCGGGCTCCGCTTGTCGAACAGGCCGGCGGTGTCGGAGAGCAGCGTCTGCGCCCTGATCGCGACGTCGGTCCGCAGGCCGTTGCGGCGGGCGAAGTCCTCGCTGCACACGATCGCTGCGGCGGCGCCGCAGGTGGGCGGGCAGCACTGGAGCCGGGTCAGGGGGCCGGACAGGTGCGGCGAGTCCAGCACCTCCTGCTCGGTGATCGGGTCGCGGAACACCGCGTACGGGTTGCCGGCGGCGTGCCGGCGGGCCTTGACCGCGACCTTGGCGAAGGTCTCCGGCTTCATCCCGTACTTCGCCATGTACTCCACGCCTGCGGCGGCGAAGTACTGCGGAGTGAGCGGGAGGCTGTCGTCGACCGCGAAGGAGGCGCGCAGCGAGGCCTCGAAGTCGGTGAGCGGCCCCGAGCGGTCCTGCCACTTGCGGGTGAGGGCACCGGCGGGCATCTGCTCGAATCCGACCGCCAGCGCGCACTCGACGGCACCGCTCTCCACGGCCTGCCGGGCCAGCCACAGCGCTGACGAGCCGGAGGCGCAGTTGTTGTTGACGTTGACCACCGGGACGCCGGTCATGCCGAGTCCGTAGACCACGCGTTGGCCGCAGGTCGAGTCGCCGTAGACGTACCCGGCATAGACCTGCTGGATCCGGTCGTAGGCGAGGCCGGCGTCCGCCAGGGCCGCCTTGACCGCGCCGGCCCCCATGACGTCGTACGGCCGGGTGGCGCTGGGCTTGGCGAACGGGATCATGCCGACGCCCGCCACCAGCACTCTGCGACTCATAGAAACTCCATCCCACAGGTTAGCGCTGCTTCACTTTTTCTTTGAATCAAGCTTCTGTCAAGGCCTTCCTCCCGGATCTTCTAGTTGGCGGAGATTCGCAACAGGAGTTCGTGCCTGAGGACCTTGCCGTTGGCGTTGCGGGGCAGCTCGTCGACGAAGAGCACCCGGCGCGGCTTCTTGTACGAGGCGATCCGCTCCCGGGCGAAGGCGATCAGCTCCTGCTCGGTCGGCCGACCGATCCCCCGGCGCGGCACCACTGCGGCGGTGACCGCCTCGCCCCAGATGTCGTGGGGAACTCCGACGACCGCGACCTCGGCCACCGCCGGGTGCTCGGCCAGCGCGGACTCGACCTCGGCGGGGTAGACGTTCTCACCGCCGGTGATGATCATGTCCTTGATCCGGTCGGTGAGGAACAGGTAACCGTCCTCGTCCAGGTAGCCGCCGTCGCCGGTGCACAGCCAGCCGTCCGCGGCGTACAGCGCCGCCGTCTCCGCGGGGCGGTTCCAGTAGCCGGCGGTGTTGTGGCGGGAGCGGATCCGGATCTCCCCGACCGTGCCCGGCGGGACCGGGTTCCCGGTCGCGGTGTCGGCGATCATCACCTCGACGCCGCCTCGGGGCCGCCCGGCGGACTTCAGCCGCAGCCGCCCGGGCCCCTCGGCCCGGTGCTCGTGCGGCGGAAGCTGGGTGACCGCTCCGGCCGCCTCGGTCATCCCGTACTTGCCCATGAACCCGCAGCCGAATACGGCCATCGATCGGCGCAGCAGGGCCGGGGTGATCGGCGACCCGCCGTAGGCGATCAGCCGCAGGCGGGAGAAGTCGCGCCGGTCGACGTCCGGGAGCTCGGTGAGCATGTGGAGCACCGACGGGACCAGGAAGCAGTGCGTGACGCCCCTGCTCTCCATGGTCTCGACGGTGGTGTCCGGTGCGAAGTCCGGGACCATCAGGCTGTGCGCGCCGGAGACGAGCGCCACGCCCAACCAGCCGGCGCCGGCGATGTGGAACATCGGCAGGGCGTTGAGCGCCACCGAGTCCGCGTCCCACCGGTACTCGTCGAGCTCCTCCGCGTCGGGGCGGAGGTTGCCGTGGGTGAGGGGCACACCCTTGGGCGCTCCGGTCGTACCGGAGGTGTAGAGCTGCAACGCCACCTCGTCCCGGTCGGCGCCGCCGCCGCGTCCGGGGTCCTCGTCGAGGTGGGCGGAGAGCCACGCCTCGTACGCCGGCGTGTCCGAGTCGTACGGCTCGCCGATCACGACCAGGAGCAGCCCTGGGAGACTCTCGCGGACGGCGAGCGCCCCGGGCAGGAACTCCGGCTCGGCGATCAGGACGCGCAGTCCCGCGTCCCGGGCGACGGCGACCAGTTCGGGCACGGCGAGGCGCCAGTTGAGCGGGACGGCGACCAGGCCCGCCTTGCCCGCGGCGACCAGGATCTCCCCGGACTCGCACCGGGTGCGGGTCAGGTGGCCGATCCGCGACCCGGTCGGCGCCGCGGTGAGCAGGGCGCGGGCGAGCCGGTTGGTACGGGAGTCCAGCTCGCCGTAGCCGATGGTGCGGCCTTCGCAGGTCAGTGCGGGCGATCCGGCGTGCTCGCGGGCGTGCAGGCGTACGGCGTCGGGCAGGTGCAGGCCCATGGGAAAACTCCTTCCGGCAGCAGGTGGGGGTGTCCGTTCGAGCGACGTCAGCCCTTGGGGCCACCGGCGACGTAGAGGACCTGGCCGGACACGAAACCGGCTTCCTCGCGGACGAAGAACGCGACCGCCTGCGCGATGTCCTCGGGCGCGCCGACCCGGCGGACCGGGATGTTCGCGGCGTAGCGGGTGGTGAACTCCTCGAAGGTGATGCCCATCCGCTGGGCGGTGGCCTCGGTCATCTCGGTGGCGACGAAGCCGGGCGCCACGCAGTTGACGGTGACGCCGAACCGGCCGAGCTCGATGGCGAGGGTCTTGGTGAGGCCCTGCAGGCCCGCCTTCGCGGAGGAGTAGTTGGCCTGGCCCCGGTTGCCGAGGGCCGCGGCCGAGGAGAGGTTGACGATCCGCCCCCAGCCGGCCTCGGTCTGGTGGCGCTGCACGGCCCTGGCCATCAGGAAGGCTCCGCGCAGGTGGACGCCGAGGACGGAGTCGAAGTCCTGCTCGGTCATCCGGTGGATCAGGTTGTCGCGGATGATGCCGGCATTGTTCACCAGCACGGTGGGGGCGCCGAGTTCGGCGGCGACGCGGGCGACCCCGGCCTCCACCTGTTCGGCGTTGGAGACGTCACAGCCGATGGCGAGGGCGCGACCGCCCTCCTTCTCCACCGCTTCGACGGTTCCGGCGCAGGCGGCCTCGTCCAGGTCGAGGACGGCGACGGCGAAGCCGTCGCGGGCCAGGCGGACGGCGGTCGCCGCACCGATGCCGCGGGCGGCGCCGGTGACGATCGCCACCTTGGGGACGGTGGTGACGGGGTCGGGCACGGGTGACTCCTTGTCGCAGCGAGGGTGGGGTGACTCGTAAGCACCAGGGCCTACTTGGGGGCCATCCGGATGGCTCCGTCGAGGCGGATCGTCTCGCCGTTGAGCATCGGGTTCTCGACGATCGCGGTGGCCAGGTGGGCGAACTCGGCGGGGTCGCCGAGGCGCGAGGGGTGCGGCACCTGGGCGCCGAGCGCGTTCAGGAACTCCTGCGGCTTCCGGTTGAGCAGCGGGGTGGAGAACAGGCCGGGGGCGATGGTGACCACGCGGATCTTCGCGGCGGCCAGGTCGCGGGCGATCGGCAGGGTCATACCGACGATGCCGGCCTTGGAGGCCGAGTAGGCGCACTGGCCGATCTGGCCCTCGAACGCGGCCGCCGACGCGGTGTTGATGATCACGCCGCGCTCGCCGTCGACCTCCTCGGTCCGCGCCATCTCGGCGGCGGCCAGGCGCAGGACGTTGAAGGTCCCGATCAGGTTGACGCCGACGACGAACTCGAAGTCCTCCAGCGCGTAGGGCGTCCCGTCCCGGCCGACGGTGCGCCCGCCCCGGCCCAGGCCCGCGCAGTTGACCGCGATGCGCAGCGGGGCGAGGGCGGCGGCGGCGGCCACCGCGCGTGCGGCGTCGTCGGCGCTGCGCACATCGCCTGCGACGAAGCGGACGGTGGGGCCGAGCTCCTTGGCGCGCTCCTCGCCGTCGGAGGTGGGCAGGTCCAGGATGACGACGTGTGCGCCTTCCTCGACCAGGCGGGTGGCGGTGGCCAGGCCGAGGCCCGAGGCGCCGCCGGTGACGACCGCGGACAGTCCGTTGATCTGCATGGTGGGTGTATCCGTTTCTCGGGTCAGAGGCCGATGGACTTGGCGATGATGGTCTTCATGACCTCGCTGGTGCCGCCGTAGATCCGCATCACGCGGGTGTCGGCGTACAGGCGGGCGATGGGGTACTCGAGCATGTAGCCGTAACCGCCGTGCAGCTGGAGGCACTTGTCGATGACCCGGCCCGCGGTCTCGG
>NZ_BAAANS010000076.1:0-34651 GCF_039529925.1 Kitasatospora saccharophila
GTCGGCGACAGCGTGGTCGCCGAGTACGAACCCGACGACCCGTCCGGCGCCGAGGTCGCGGCCAGCACCATCGCCCCGGAACCGGAACCGGAACCGGAACCGGAACCGGCCGGGGTCGACTCCAGCGACGACAGCCGGAGCCCCGCCCCGCCCTCCCCCGCCGCCGCCGACAGCTCGACCCGGGCCGACAACGGAACCTCCGGCACCGCCTCCACCGGCGACTGCGCCTGACACTCCGCCCGCTCCGGCGTGGTCAGCACGCACGCCGGCAACCGCACCAGCCGCAGCCGCGCCGCGTAGTCACCACCGAAGGCCGCCCGGAACGACGACGGATCGACGGTCACGTCGGTGGCCGACGCGCCCGCGCCGCCCTCGGCGCCCAGCGAGAACAGCACGCCGTGCACACCCGCGCGCCGCGCGACGGACTGGTCCGCCAACTCGACCCGCACCTTCGGCGCCGATCCGGCGGCCGGGGCCTCGGACTTGGCGCCCCGGGCGGCGTCCCGCACCAGGACCGGCAGCGCACCGGCCCGGACGAACGACCGGCCGCCGTCCGCCGAACGGGACTTCGCCGCGACGGCCGGCTCCTCTGCCGAGAGGTCGACGACGGCCGCGCCGGCGGCCGGCAGCTTGCTCGCCACCGCCGGGTCGTACTTGCGGTAGTCGGCGGTCTTGATCTCCTTGCCCGCCGTTCCCCGGGTGTAGGGGACCTGCTTCCCCCGGTCGAGGGCCGGCGGGGTCGGCTTGGCCGCCGGCGCGGCGAACGCGACGCCGGGCGCGGCACCGGTCAGCAGCGCGAGCGCCACCAGTACGGACATGCCCCCTCTGCCCCGCAATCGCCGTTTTCCTCTCGCATGCGAGAGACGTTCCGTCCTCAAAGTTCCCTCCCCTGATCATGGCACTGGGCAGTGCGGCGGCAATCGTAGGGAATCCGGAAGGCAATAACCTGGGAATTTGAAATGTCCGTATTCGAAGCGTATCAACCGCCCCGGCGGGCTATCGACCCATCCAAGCGGGATGATCACCGATCTGCATTTGCGGTGACTATGTGTAGCTTTGATGCACCGTCAGCTGACTCTGGCTCAACTCTGCATGGGGAAGTCACAATTTGAAGACGGTCCTCCGCTCGATGTCAACACATTTCGGACCATGACTGGCCAAAATAGACAGCCCGCGCCGATCCGGGTCGTCCAAAGACCTGGAAAAGCTGCAATCAACCGTCAGAATGCTCACCGCACGGGCGCGCTATCGCGGCACGCCTCGGTACGGAATTGGGGGGAAGGGCCGGAATGGCCTATTTCATGTTTGTGTGCGGCCGAGGGCCGCGGAAGACGGGGACGGGGCGCAGGTGGGCGGCTGCGGCGACGACGGCCGCGCTGACGGCCGGGCTGCTGGCCGGTACCGGCGTGGCGGCACGGGCGGAGGAGGCACCGGCGGTCCCGGCCGACCTCAAGCAGGCTCCCCGGGTGGACCTGCGGATCGCCGAGGCCCAGCAGGCCGCGGCGGCGGCCGCGAAGAAGGCCGGCAAGCCGGTGGTGGTCGACGAGCTGACCACCGAGAACGCGCAGACCGTGGCGAACCCCGACGGGACGTTCACCATGCGTCAGGACAGCGCGCCGGTCCGGGCCCGGAAGAACGACGCCTGGGTGCCGGTGGACACCAAGCTGGCCAAGCGGGCCGACGGCCGGATCGCGCCCGGGGCCACCGACGCCGACGTGTCGTTCTCGGCGGGCGGCACGGCTCCCCTGGTGACCATGGTCCGCGAGGGCAAGTCGGTGTCGCTGACCTGGCCCACCGCGCTGCCCGCCCCGGTGGTGAACGGGGACACCGCGACCTACCCCGGGATCCTCCCCGACGTGGACCTGGCGGTGACCGCGCGCCCGGACGGGTTCAGCCAGGTCCTGGTGGTGAAGAACGCCGCCGCGGCGGCCAACCCGGCGCTGGCCACCCTGAAGCTCGCCACCCGCACCGACGGGGTGACGCTCGGCCAGGCGGATTCCGGTGACGCCGAGGCCAAGGACGCCAAGGGCAACACGGTGTTCCGCGCGGACCCGCCGCTGGTGTGGGACTCCGCGACCGACGCGATGCCGTCCGCCGCCGAGCTGGCCGCCGCGAAGGCTGCCAGTGAGAAGCTGCTGGCCGAGGAGGGCCGGGGGGTGGCCGCCAAGTCGCCGTCCGGCGAGCGGAAGCAGGACGGCGCCGCGACCCCCGCGAAGGACCTGCCCGTCGAGCACCTCCCGTCCAGCACCAGGGGGCCGGGCTCCGGCGCGCACACCACCCGGATGGGGATGAAGGTCTCCGCCGGGGAGATCTCGATCACTCCGGACAAGGACCTGCTGGCCGGCAAGGAGACGGTGTACCCGCTGTACATCGACCCCGCCTGGTCCGGCAACCCGTCCGTGGTCTCCTGGGCCTCGATCAACGACAAGGGCTGGAAGGCCACCACCGGCGACGAGGCCAAGATCGGCTACCTGGGCAACTGGACCAACTGCGGCTCCTGGTGCTACTCGGTGCACCGGTCGTACTTCACCATGAACACCAGCGGCTTCCAGGGCGCCTCGGTCACCGACGCGAAGTTCTACCCGTACGTCACCTGGTCCGCGAACTCGGCGGCCGAGCCGGTCCAGGTGTGGAACGACGCGGACCTCCCGGGCAACCTGAGCTGGAGCAACAAGCCCGGCAGCGGCTCGTCCAACTTCGTCCAGACGCAGTGGAGCTGCAACGGCAACGGGGGCACCAACTGCGGCGGGCCGGGCACGGTCGAATTCAACGTGACCGGCGCGGCGCAGGGCGCGGCCAGCGGCGGGTGGCACACCTTCGAGGTGGACGCCGAGGACGAGTCGAAGATGAACCAGTGGAAGAAGCTCAAGCCCTCCGGGACGTACTGGTCGGTGACCTACTACCGGGCCCCGTACCTGGACGGCCAGGACACCATCTCCCCGGTGGTGTCCGCCCTGGCCGGCAGCGACTTCGTCAACTCGTCCAGCGTCACCATGAAGGCGACCGGCGGCGACACCGACGGCGAGCAGGTGCAGTCCGGCTACGAGATCTGGACCTGGTGGAGCGGCTCCGCCCAAACCGCGTGGGCGACCGGCCTGTTCTCCGGGTACTCCGCGACCGGCGGCCCCTACACGTACAACGGGCTGCCGGACGGCGCCTACGCCTGGCGGGGTGTGACGCACAGCAAGGACGGCAACATGTGGTCCGGGTGGTCCCCGTGGCACGTGTTCACGGTCGACAGCACGCCGCCGCCCAAGCCGGCCGTCTCCTCGCCCGAGTTCCCGGACGGCATGTTCGGCGCCGCGTACGACTCCGCCGGCACCTTCAACTTCACCACGGACTGGCTGAGCAACGTCGCCGGATACATCTTCTCCCTGGACTCGGACCTCTCGTCGACGACCTGGAGCCAGCAGAGCCAGCCGCCGACCTGGCAGCCCGGGCAGCAGCTCGTCCGGAGGCAGCAGTACTGGGTGTCCAGCGGCGCGCTCGCCAGCGTGCGGTTCGCCCCCGGCACGGTCGGTCCGCACCGCCTGTACGTGAAGGCCGTCGACTTCGGGGGTCTGACCTCCGTCCAGGCCGACTACGGCTTCTGGGCGGGCCTGACCACGCCGGTCCTGGTCGGCGGTGACAAGCTGGTCAGCGGCTACACCGCGACCAACGACGACGGCAGCACCAGCGCGGTCCCCGCGGGCACCGCCAGCACCACCGGCTCGCTGTTCAGCTCTTCGGTGGCGTACCCCGGGAAGCAGGCGGTCCTGGGCAACGGCAGCTCCCCGGTGTCGGTGAACGACTCCGCGAAGCTGTCCTTCGACGTCCCGCACAAGGGGTACTGGACGCTCGGTGCGAGCCTGCTCACCGCCCCCGGCTACGGGCGCAGCCGCTTCGTCCTGGACGCGGGCACTCCGAACGCGGTGACCCTGCCCGGCCCGGCGGCCGGTGCCGACTGGGAGGGCTACAGCACCGGCGTCAACCTGCTGTACGCGGACTTCGGGATGCCCAAGGACGCGTCCGGCAAGCCGGTGCAGCTCAGCCAGGGCGTGCACACCCTGACCGCGACCGTGACGGGCAAGCACGCCTCCTCCAGCGGCTACCAGATCGGCATCGACACGCTGCGGCTGAGCCCGGCCAGCGCCACCTGCAAGCTGACCGACCTGACCGCCTGCCTGAACAACACCGCGATCAGTTCCGACTCCAACCACGACGCCGCCGACGCCGACGGCGGCGGCGTCAGCATGTCGGCCGGCCAGCTGGCCGCGGCGGGCTGGACCCCGGGGCTCCCGATCTCGATCAACGGCGCCCCGATGAAGGTCCCGAACTACGCGGTCGGCAAGGGCGACAACATCCTCTCCAGCGGCCAGACCGTGACGGTGGACACCACCGGCACCGCGAACAGCGGCAACTCGCTGGTGTTCCTGGCCTTCGCCACCGGCGGCAACGTGATCGACGCCACCGGCAGCGTGACCTACCCGACGGTCAACGGCGCCAGCACCTGCGGCCAGACGACGACCTACCCGTACACGCTGGACTACGTCCCGGACTGGGCCGGCACCGGTTCGGTCGCACCGGCCGTCACCTTCACCGGCGTCAACCTGCCGGGCACCGCCACCAACAGCACCCGCGTCGCCCAGCCCGTGACGCTGTCCGTACCGCTGCCCTGCCCGGGCGTCCCGCTGGCCTCGATCCAGCTGCCGGTGGTCACGGCCAAGGCCCAGCCGGGCAACCACGCGCTGCACATCATGGGTGTCGGCCTGCGCCAGTCGGCCTACGCCAACGGCAGCAACGTCCCGAACTGGGTGGGCTCCTGGGCCGCCCGGCAGGACTGGAACATGGGCACCTGGACCGACCAGACCATCCGCGTCCCGGCCCACCTGACGGTCGGCAACACCGCGGGCGGCAAGGTCCGGATCCGGCTGTCCAACATGCTCGGCAAGTCGCCGGTGACCCTGCCGCACGTCTCGGTCGCCACGCAGGGCGCGGGCTCCACCGCGGGCTCGACCCCGCTGCCGCTGACCTTCGGCGGTTCCGCGTCGGTGACCATCCCGATCGGCGGCGACGTGCTCAGCGACCCGATCGCCATGAACGTCACCGACGGCTCCGCCGTCCTGGTCAGCATGCACCTGCAGGGCGCGGTGCCGAACGTGCCGGCCCACGGCTCGCCCCAGCAATCGGTCTGGGCGACCCCGCAGAACACCGGCGACCACACCGGCGACACCTCCGGCAGCGCCTTCACCGTCAGCGTGCCGGGCGTGCCCTACCTCAGCGCCGTCGACGTCACCCCGGTCTCCAACGGCAACGGCACCCTGGTGCTGTACGGGGACCAGACCGTCAACAGCGACACCGCGCTCAGCGACAACTCGCACCACCTGAACGACCTGGTCTTCAAGCGGCTGAGCGACGCCTACGCGGCCGACCCGATCGGCAACCACACGCCGTACGGCGTGGTCAGCGCCGGCAAGAGCAGCTGGTACCTCCCCAACAACTACCTGCAGCCGCTGTCCAGCGCCGCCAACCCGCTCGCCCCGGAATCCGCGGGCAACCCCACCGACCGCAACGTCCTGGAGAACAGCTTCACCCGCGCGGTGCTGATCTCCAACGGTGCGGCCGACATCTCCAACAACGTCAGCGCCGTGGACGTCGAGAACCGGCTGACCGCGCTGAGCAACCAGATCCGCAAGCGCCGCACCGACGACGACCCGACCGGCTGGACCTTCGTCAAGGTCTACATCGCCACCATCCCGTCCTGGGACGGCATCACGCCCGAACAGGACACCGTCCGGCGGACCGTCAACAACTACATCCGCTGCGGCTCCTCCAACGCGGCCGACAACGCCTGCCCGACGAGCGGCGCCGTCCCGTTCAACGGCAACGCGGACATGGCCGTGGACTTCGCCGCCGCGGTCTCCGTCGGCCACACCCCGGGCGGTGCGCTGGACACCGCCGCCTACACCTTCACCGACTCCAGCGCGCGTGTCCTGCCCAACACCTCCTACTACGACGCGCTCGCGGACAAGTACGTCACCACCGCGAACGCCCTCGGCTTCGGCGCCTGACCGCAGCCCCGCACCGGCAGGCCCGGTCCGCCGCACCCGGGGCGGACCGGGCCTGCCCGCGTCACCGGACGTCCCACCAGCCCCAATAGCACGGCGGGCGGGTCCGGCGCCCGGGTTTCCGGGGTAATCCACCCTTCCCCGGAGTTTTCGGGGGTTCGGCGTGCCATTGGCACATGACATGGGTTACTCACGTGGTGACACGGCGGGGCCCGCGGACCCTGCGCGGCACCGATCGAGGCAGGCACCCGATGACGAAGACCACCCCCCGGCCCGAAGCCCGCTCCGCCGCCCCGCGGACGGTTGGCGCGGGGGTGGTGCCGGCCGAACGGGCGGCGGCGGAGCAGGCACCGGGCGCCGGCACGGACGCGGTCCGGGTCGGTGCCTTCCTGCTGTCCGCGCAGTTCCCCGGCCAGAGCCACGGCGAGGCGCTGGACCGGACGGTCTCGGCGGCGCTGGCCGCCGAGCGGGCCGGCCTGGACGCGGTGTGGCTGGCCGAGCACCACTTCGTGCCGTACGGGGTCTGCCCGGACGCGGCGACGCTGGCCGCGATGCTGCTGGGCCGCACCCGGCGGATCGGGGTGGGGACGGCGGTGAGCGTGCTGAGCACCCGTCACCCGGTGGCGCTGGGCGAGCAGGCGGCGCTGCTGCACCTGACCTCGGACGGCCGGTTCACCCTGGGCGTGGGGCGCGGCGGCCCGTGGATCGACCTGGCGGTGTTCGGCGGCGGCCTGGAGGCGTACGAGCGGGGCTTCCCGGAACGCCTGGACCTGCTGCTGCGCTGGCTGCGCGGGGCCCGGGTGGGGGCGGCGGGGCAGCAGTTCGCGTTCCCGGAGGTGGCGGTGGTGCCGCGGGCCGCGGAGCCGGCCCGGCGGGCGGACCTGGCGGGCTGGCTGGGCCTGGAGGGCGCGGTGATCCCGCGCCAGCGCCAGGACGAGGCGGCGCCGGCCCGGTCGGGCCCGCCGGTGGTGGTGGCCTGCACCTCGCCGGGCGGGGTGCGGACGGCCGCCGAGCGGGGCCTGCCGATGCTGCTGGGCATGCACGCGGGCGACGAGGACAAGCGGGAGATGCTGGCGGCGTACCGGGCGGCCTGGCGGGCGGCGGGGCGCGGCGAGGAGCAACTGGCCCGGGTGGAGCGGGAGCACGTGGCGGCGGGCGTGGCGCAGGTGGACGACCGGGCCGGGGCGGCCCGGGCCGGCCTGCTGCGGACGATGCCGGACTTCTTCGCGCACGGCCTGGGCGCGCACCGCACGGTGGACGGCCGGGAGCGCTCGATGCGCGACCCGCGGGCGTACACCGAACTGCTCTGCGACCTGCACGCGGTGGGCACGCCCCGGCAGTGCGCGGACCGGCTGCTGGCGACGGCGGAGCGCACCGGCATCCGGCGCTTCGCGCTGCTCGCCGAGGGCTCGGGCGACACCGCGGCGACGCTGCACAACCTGGCCCGGCTGGGCGCGGAGGTGCTGCCGCAGCTCTCCTGAGGTCCGCCACGGGCCGCTACGGGCCCGCGCCCGGCCGCGGGCCGCCCCGGGCGACTGGGACCGGGGGGCCCGCGTTCGGCGGCCGTACGCGGCCGCTGACGCCTCGTCAGCGGGTGCGGGCGGCCTGGTTCGCTGACGCCGGGTCAGCAGTCGCGCAGCTCCGGCGACTGGTTGAGCAGCTGGGCCCGGACCGAGGTGAAGCGGGCCAGCCGCTCGTCGGCGTCGGGGCCGGGGGCGAAGACGGCGACCCGGTGACAGTTCTGGAAGGCCAACCGGACGCCGAAGTGGCGCTGCAGGGCGCCCCGGATCGCGTCGCTGGCCAGCGCGCGGAGCAGTTGTCCGCGCTCCTGCTCGCTCGGCGGGGGGACTTCGTTGTCGGCGAAGTCGGTTCCGTCGACCTTGAGTTGGGCGACCAGCGAGCTGATCATGTCCCAGGCGTAGGGCAGCGAGGTGCGGACACAGTCGACGAACTCCCGCTCGTCGACCTCGCCTCGTTCGGCCTTCTCCAGCATGGCCGGTGAGACGTCGAGCGACATGGGTTCTCCTCTCGTGGTCCGCTCCGGCGGGATCGCCGGGGCGGTGGTGCCGGGGTGGTGCGGTGGTGCGGTGAGGGTGGCGCCGTGGGTGCCGAGGGGGTGCTGGGGGTGCTGGGACGGATGTGCGGGTGAACCGCGCGCGTTGTTCGAGTGGTGACGGTGCGACGGATCGGTGGACGCCGCGCGTCGGGTTCGGTCCGGGGGGTCAGACCAGCGTGGCAGGCACCCCCTCACCCGGGTTGGTGAATCGGTGGATTGCCGCCCGGAACGCCCCTTCCGGGACGAGATTGGCCGGAATCCGACGTGTCCCAACCCACCGCGCCGAACTGGCCCCCTCACCGCGCGCAGCCGTGCGGTCACCATGCTTCGCCGCTCCCGCCCGGGCGACACCCGCCGTGCGCGCACTCGCTTCAAACGGCTCCCGGGCCCGGCCCGGCCGGACCGGCTGTCTCGGGATTGCGCCGCCTGGGCCCCACCGCGCCGGGCGGTCCGCCGGAGCCCCCCGGAATCGAACACGGACCGGGGCACTCCCGGCGGGCCTTAGGCTTGTCCCCATGCGTCTTGTCATCGCCAAGTGCACCGTGGACTACGCGGGCCGCCTCGCTGCACATCTGCCCTCCGCCGTGCGCCTGGTGATCGTGAAGGCCGACGGGAGCGTCAGCATCCACGCCGACGACCGGGCCTACAAGCCGCTGAACTGGATGTCGCCGCCGTGCTCCCTCAAGGAGGCCGACGGCGTGTGGACGGTCACCAACAAGGCCGGCGAGAAGCTGATCATCACCCTGGAGGACGTCCACCACGACTCCTCGCACGAACTGGGCGTCGACCCCGGCCTGATCAAGGACGGCGTCGAGGCCCACCTGCAGGAGCTGCTCGCCGACCGGATGGAGGTTCTCGGCTCCGGCTGGCAGCTGATCCGCCGCGAGTACCCGACCCCGATCGGCCCGGTCGACATCCTCTGCCGGGACTCCGACGGCACCACGGTCGCCGTGGAGATCAAGCGCCGCGGCGAGATCGACGGCGTCGAGCAGCTCACCCGCTACCTCGAACTCCTCAACCGGGACCCGCTGCTGGCCCCGGTGAAGGGCGTGTTCGCCGCCCAGGAGATCAAGCCCCAGGCCCGCGTGCTGGCCACCGACCGGGGCATCGGCTGCGTCGTGCTGGACTACGACGAGCTGCGCGGCATCGACGACGACAAGCTCAAGCTGTTCTAGGGCCGCCCCACCGGGGCGGCGCGGCCGTCCGCCGCCGAGACCCGGCTCCGCGCCCGCTCCCCCTCCCCGGGCGTCGCCCACCGCCTCCTGCGCCGCACCCTCGGCCCGGACACCCCCGACCTCCTCGCCCACCCGTCCCGGGCCCGTACGCCCGCCTCCTCGCCCGGGGGGACCTCAGCCCGGAGCGACTGCTGGCACGCTGACGGGCTGCCACACGGCTCGCTAGGGCGTTTCGGTGGACGACGGCGTGGGGGTGGGCGTCGGGGTCGGCGTGGGGGTGGGAGTCGGAGTCGGGGTCGGGGTCGGGGTCGGCGTGGGTTTTCCGGTGTCGGTCGGCTTCCCCGGGTCCGTCGGCTTGGTCGACGTGCTGGTGGTCGGCGGTGTGGTCGTCCCCGCCTTCGTCGTGGTGCTCGTCGTGGTCGGGGTGCTGCTCGGCTTGTGGGGGGCCGTGGGGCTGTTCGTCGCCGAGGTGCTCGCGGAGGCGGTCGGGCTGTCGCTGACGCTGGGGCTGTCCGTGGCGGAGGGGCTGTCGGTGGTGGACGGGGTCGGGGCGGGCGAGGTGCTGCGGGGGCTGGTGGTGGGGTCGAGCGGGGGGAGGTCCTCGGTGGAGTTGCCGGCGTCGCCGCCGGCGGGGCGGTCGTCCCCGGTGGCGGCGACGCCGATCGCGGTGCCGAGGACGCCGAGCGCCATCACCGCCGCGCCGGCCAGCAGCGCGGTCTTGCGGGCGCCGCGCGGGGCCCGCTTGCGCAGCCGGCCGGGCACCACCTGGGCGATGGCCCGGATCGAGCGGCGGCGGCGGGCGGGTTCGGTGTCGGAGCCGGCGGTGAGCGCGGCGGTCTCCTCGATCCGGATCAGGTCGAGCATCCGGCGGGCCCCGGCGGCGCCGCGCTGTTCGCCCGCGGCCGCGCGCAGCGCGATGGCCGCCTCCAGTTCGGCGACGGCCCGCTGCGGGTGGCCCGAGCAGAGCGCGTGCACGCCCAACTCGTGGTGGAACCAGCCCTGTTCGGCGGTGGCGCCGAGCATCCTGGCGGCTTCCAGGCCGAGTTGCAGGGTGCGTTCCCAGGCGCCCCAGCGCAGCGACAGGGCGAGTGCGGGGGCGGCGGCCCGGGCGAGCCGGAGGACTTCCTCGGGGCGGTCGGCGTCCCGTTCGGCGAGCAGTACGGCGATGATCACCTCGGCCTCGGCGGCGACCTGGCGGGTCGACACCGAGGCGTGTCCGACCCACCAGGAGAGGTGTTCGGCGGCGCCGTGGGCGATCCCGCCGGGGGCGAACGGCGCGGGCAGGCCGTTGACGTCGTCCTCGACCTCGGGGAGCAGCGCGTCCAGGACGCCTTCGGTGAGGCGGTGGTGGCCGCCGACCGAGACGGCGAGTCCGGCTTCGACGAGTTCCTGCAGGGCGCTCTCGCCGAGTCCGACGTCGACCAGCGCGGGCAGGTGCGGGGCGGTGGGGCACTCGCCGCCGAGGGCGAGGGCGAGTCGCAGCACCAGCCGGGCGGACTCGCTCAGCCCCTGTACCAGGCGGCGGGCGGGCGCGGCGCTCTCGCCGACCGAGGGCAGCGGCACCTGGTGGCGCAGTTCGCGCTCCAACTCGGCCGGGTCCCGGGGCAGTTCGTACTCCTGGACGAAGCCGAACAGGCTGCGGCGCTCCTCCTGGGCGGCGACCAGGGCGTCCACCGTGACGTCGCGCTGGCGCAGCAGCGCGGCGGCCCGGACGAAGCGCAGCGGCAGGCCCTCGGACTCGAACCACAGGTCGACCGCCCAGGCCCGTTCGGTCTCGTCGAGCGGGCGGCCGGCGAGCCGGGCGGCGAGGGTCAGGCAGGCGGGGCGGGAGAGGCCGGCGACCAGGTGGTCGCGCAGCCGCGAGCCGGGGGCGGGCGGCGGGCCGCCGGGGGCGGCGGCTATCAGGAAGGCGCACTCGGGGGCGAGCGCGAGCAGTTCCTCCAGTTCCTCGCCGCCGGGTTCGACGTCGTCGATCACGACCACGGCGGCGACGCCGGCCAGCAGTTCGGCGAGCTGTTCCCGGTCGGGCCGGAAGTCGGGGGCCTGGTGGGTGACGGCGAAGAGTTCCTGCAGCAGGTCGGGGACGGTGCGGTGGTAGCCGCTGAGCCGGACCACGCCGTCCGGCGCGAGTTCCCCGGCGGCTTCGGCGACGGCGGCGAGCAGCGCGGAGCGGCCCGAACCGGCCTGGCCGACCAGTTGGACCGAGCGGCCCGCCCGGAGCTGCTCGACCAGCGCCTCGATGTCGCCCTCGCGGTCCAGCAGCCGCAGGTCGCCGGGGCCGGCGCCGAGGGCGAGCGGGCCGACGGCCGGACTGGGGCCCAGTTCTGGCCGGGCCTGGACGAGTCCGCGGATCCGCCGGGGCTGGGGCATCCACTCGTCGGGGCAGTGCCGGGCCTCCGAGCCCTCCGGCCCGCCGACCACCACCAGCCGTTCCCCGCTGACCAGTTCGCCGCTCCGCGGGCGCACCCCGTCCCCCCGGAACTCCCCGTTCGGCTGACCCACGTCGCTGCTCCCCGCCACTCGGACACCTGAGCGGAGACTTTCCCACACGGGCGCGGCGCATCACCACACAGGGGTGGCTCCGGCACCTAGCCGGTCCGCACACGAACTCCCGGCGGGGGCGCCGGGGCCCCTCCGGCGGGATCGGCCCGCGGGGGCCTAGCCGAGCGCGGGGAGCGTCGTCCCGCAGGAGTCCGGCACGGCGCCCTCGACGGCCAGGATCCGGTGCAGCCGGGTGGCGACCAGCAGGCGCTGCAACTGCACGGGCACGTCCCGGAGCACCAGCCGGCGCCCGACCCGGCCGGCCCGGCGGTGGGTTCCCATGATGACGCCGAGCCCGGTGGCGTCCCAGAACTCCAGGCGTCCGAGGTCGAGGACGAGGTCTCCCTCGCCGCCGTCGACGGCGGCGTGCAGCAGCGCCCTGGCGTCGGCGGCGCTGCGCACGTCGAGCCGTCCTTCGATGGCCAGTTCGGCGTGGTCGCCGGTGATGCGCATGCTGTCCTCCTCCTCGGCCGCCTGCCGTGCGCCCGCTCCACGGTGCCGTTCGCACCCCGGGGGACGTCCGTGCCCCGTGGGGCCGTGTCCGCGCACCGGCCCCTTCCTGAATCTGACGGCGAACCAGTTCCGCAGGTTGCTGTCACCCGCCGGACTGCCCCTCAACTTCACCCGTCCGAGGGAATATACGCAGGATCACCTCACACCTACGCTCGATTACCGCCCAAATCACCCGTCTGCGGGGCGGACCGTGAGCAAACTCACCCGGCCGCCCAGAACGTCCCGCACCCGGGCAGCACGGACCACCTGCGGGAGCGGCATCGCTCTCGCCGGACTCTAGTGGGAGCGCGCCCGCCGTGGTGCGATCCGGCGGTGTGATCTGCGCCGGAGGGGGTGTGATCTGCACCCCTCCCGCTCGCCGCCCCGCTCCCCCGTCCCGCTCAGCCCTCCCCGGGGCCCGTCCCGCCCAGTCCTTCCGGGCCCGTCCCGCTCAGTCCTCCCCGGGGACGGGCACCGCGAGTTCCTGGGCGAGGATCGCGGCCTGCACCCGGCTGCGCAGGCCGAGCTTGGCCAGGATCCGGCTGACGTGCGTCTTGGTGGTGGCCTCGGCGGTGTGCAGCCGCCGGGCGATCTGCGCGTTGGAGAGCCCTGCCCCGAGGCAGCCCAGCACCTCCCGCTCCTTGGGCGTCAGCGCCTCCAGCGCGGCCGGCCCGGCGGCTCCGGCGGCGTCCGGCAGCGGGCCCGGGGTCCGGGCGAAGGAGGAGATCAGCCGTCGGGTGACGGACGGCGCGAGCATGCCGTCGCCGCGGGCGACCGTCCGGATGCCGTCGACCAGCGCCTGGGCCTCCAGGTCCTTGAGCAGGAACCCGGCGGCGCCGGCCCGCAGCGCGCCCCACACGCACTCGTCCAGGTCGAAGGTGGTGAGCACCAGCACCTGCCCGGCCCCGGCGGCGACCACCTCCCGGGTCGCGGTGACGCCGTCCATCCGGGGCATCCGGACGTCCATCAGCACCACGTCGGGCCGCAGTTCCCGCGCCAGCCGGACGGCCTGCTCGCCGTCGGCCGCCTCGCCGACCACCTCCAGGTCGTCCTCCGCGCGCAGGATCATCACCAGCGCGGTCCGCACCGCCGCCTGGTCCTCGGCCACCAGCACCCGGATCACGCCCGCTCCCCGTCCGCCGTCCGCGGCAGCACCGCCCGCACCGTCCACCGCTCCCCGTCCGGCCCGGCGGCGAACTCCCCGCCGAGCAGGTGGGCCCGCTCGCCCATGCCGACCAGCCCGGCCTTCGCCCCGGGCACCGGCCGCCCCTCGCCCGGCCGGTAGGCGGAACTCACCGAGATCTCCAACTCCCGTTCCCCGTAATGGATCTCCAGCCGCACCGGGCCGGGCGCGGCGTGCTTGACCGCGTTGGTCAGCGACTCCTGGACGATCCGGTACGCGGCCAGTTCCAGCGGGGCGGGCAGCTCGCCGCGCTCGCCCGACTCCTCGGCCTCGAAGCGCAGCCCGGCCGCCCGGCCGCCCGCCCCGGCCTGCTCCAGCAGCACGTCCACGGCGGCCAGCCGGGGCTCGGCGTAGGGCTCCTCGGGGACGGCCGCGCGCAGCAGACCGATCATCCGGCGCATCTCGGCCAGGCCCTGCACGCTGTTCTCCCGGATCACCGCCAGCGCCGCCACCAGCGGCTCGTCCCGCTCCCGCTGCTGGCGGCGGGCCACCGCCTGCGCGCCGGTGGCGTGGATGGCGATCGCCGACAGGTGGTTGGCGATCACGTCGTGCAGCTCGCGGGCCATCCGGGCGCGTTCCGCGACCACCGCCCCGCGCCGGTCCAACTCGGCCAGCAGCGCGGTCTGTTCGGCCCGCAGCCGCTCGGTCTCGGCCCGGTCCCGGTGCCGCCGCAGCAGGTCGGCGGTCCACACCGGGGCGAGGAAGACCAGCCCGCAGAACACCGCGACCAACAACGCCCCGGGCACCGAGCCGTAGCGCCAGGTCAGTCCGGACAGCACCAGGGTGGCGGCGGCGCCGGTCAGTTGCAGCACCTTGCTCATCCGGACCGGGCCGTACAGCGTGGCCGCGTACAACAGGTCGGTGTACATCAGCAGGGTGGCCATCAGCGAGCCGAGGTACACGGCGGCGCCGAACAGCACGCCGCCCAGGCACACCGTCCACACCGTCCGCCGGCGGCGGACCACCTCCAGGGCCGCCATCGCCGCCAGCGGCAGCGCCACCGCCCACACCGGCAGCCCCGGCCGGGCGTCGTAGGCGCCGAACGCGAGCAGCAGCAGGCCGCCGAGCAGCCCGGCGGCGGCGATGGCCAGGTCCTCCTGGCGGTCGGTGAGCCTCACGGGGCCCATCCCAGCACTCCTTCCGACCTGCCGGAACGACCGGTCGGACGACCCGCCGTCCGCCGAAAGTCGCACGCCCCCGTCGACTGGCCGGACGATGTGCCGGAACCCGCGCGGCGGCAGGATCGAAGCATGGTTTCCCTGATCGTGGCGGGTGAGGTCGGTTTCTGGGTGGTGCTGGCCGCCGGGCTGCTGGCCCGGTACGGGCTGCGCCTGCGCCGCACCGGCGCGGTGCTGCTCGCGCTGCTCCCGGTGGTCGACCTGGTGATCCTCGGCGCGACCGTCGCCGACCTGCGCGGCGGCGCCACCGCCGACTGGACGCACGGCCTGGCGGCCGCGTACGTCGGCTTCTCGCTCGCCTACGGCCACCGCCTGGTCCGCTGGGCCGACGGCCACGCCGCGCACCGGCTGGCCGGCGGCCCGAGACCCGCCGGGATGCCGAAGTACGGTGCGCCGCGGGCCCGTTACGAGTGGGGCGTGTTCGCGCTGACGCTGCTCGCCTCGGCGGTCACGGTGGCGCTGGTGGCGGGCGTGCAGTGGCTGGTCGGCGACGGCGCCCGGACGGCGGCGCTGGACTCCTGGTACCCGCGGATGGGCCTGGTGGTCGGCATCAACCTGCTGGTCGCCGCCAGCTACACGGTCTTCCCCAAGCGGGAGAGGTGACCGCGCGTCAGCGGTTCTCGCCGGGCACCCACAGCACGTCGCCGCGCTCCTTGTTGGCGGTCCGCGCCAGGATGAACAGCAGGTCGGACAGCCGGTTCAGGTACTTCGCGGTCAGCGGGTTGACGCTCTCCCCGTGCTCCTCGATCGCCGCCCAGGTCGCCCGCTCGGCCCGCCGCACCACCGTGCACGCCAGGTGCAGGTACGCCGCCCCGGGCGTCCCGCCGGGCAGGATGAAGCTGCGCAGCTTCTCCAACTCCGCCAGGAACCGGTCGCAGTCCCCCTCCAGCCGGTCCACGTAGGACTGCTCGACCCGCAGCGGCGGGTACTTCGGGTCCTCGACGATCGGGGTGGCCAGGTCCGCGCCGACGTCGAACAGGTCGTTCTGGATCCGGGTCAGCACCGCGACCAGCTCGTCGTCCAGCTCCCCGGCGGCCAGCGCCACGCCGAGCGCCGCATTGGCCTCGTTGGTGTCCGCGTACGCGATCAGCCGGGGGTCGGTCTTCGTGGTCCGGCTCATGTCGCCGAGCGCGGTCGTGCCGTCGTCCCCGGTCCGGGTGTAGATGCGCGTGAGGTTCACCATGCCCGCAGCCTAGCGGGCCCGCCGAACCGTGTTAACGGCGGCTCACTGAGCCGAACGTCACGCGACGTTGACCCGTCCCCCAGCCTCCGGCCGGGGGGACCCCCGCCTGCGGGTCCGTCGCTACGCGACGTTGACCCTCTGTCCGGGCGGCGCCGCCTCCAGCCAGGCCAGGAAGCCGGTCAGCGCGTCGTCGCTCATCGCCAGCTCCAGCGGGGCGCCCTTGTGCAGGCAGCGCAGCACCACCGAGCCGGACAGCAGGGCGAGTTCCTCCTGGCCCTGCGGGTAGCGGCGGCCCAGCACCTCGATCTCGGTGCGCGGCAGCACCCGGCGCGGCCGGGGCGCGTAGGAGAAGACCCGGAACCACTCGATCGAGTCGCCGCTGTAGCGGCCGATACCAAAAACCCACCCCTTGCCGTCGGTCTGCGGGACCGGGGCGGAGGTGGGTCGGCCGTTCTCGTCGAGATCCGGCTGGGTGGAGGCGTCGGCCGGCATTTTGAGGCGGTAGGAGCAGTCGAAGGTGCCGCCCACCCGCTGGATGAGGCGGCGGCGTACCGCGAAACCGACCAATCCGGCGATGGCGAGGACCACGACCGACGCGCACACCACAAGGGCGAGGACCATGCTCACCTACCTCCTCGCTGCCTTCGTCCCCGTGGCGGTCGATGCACGACCGCCCATTCCTACCAACTGATGCGACGGTCCCGGGGTCACGCTCCAGGCGTCCCCGGGACCGTCGTCGAGATCAGGCTCAGTGGTGCGCCTTGAGCCCGCCGGCGGCGAGCAGGCGGACCTCGGCGCGGCGCTCGGCGTGCGAGTCCGCGTCGGTCTTGGCGTTCTCCAGCGCGCGCTCGGCGCGGGCGACGTCGATCTCGTCGGCCAGCTCGGCGATCTCGGCGAGGATCGACAGCTTGTTGTCGGCGAACGAGATGAAGCCGCCGTGCACCGCGGCGACGATCGTGCCCTGGTCGGTGGTGCGGATGGTGACCGGACCGGTCTCCAGCACGCTCAGCACCGGGGTGTGGCCGGGCATGATGCCGGTGTCACCGGAGGCCGTGCGGGCGACAACGATGGTGGCCGCACCGGACCACACCTTGCGGTCGGCTGCGACCAGCTCGACGTGCAGCTCAGCCAACGTGGGCTCCTTGGCTCTTGCCGGTCCTCGGGCACCCGGGCGAACGGGCGGCGATCTCGGCAGTTTCGGTAAGAATAACGGTCACGCGGCCCCGGAACGAAACCAAGGCCGTGTAAATGACCGGGATCACAGCAGATCCAGCGGTGAGGGGTGGCCCCCGACTGAGAGCCGGGGACCACCCCTCAACGGTTCGGTCTGCCGTGCAACCGGCCTGCGGTTACTTCTTCAGCAGCTCGGCGGCGTTGCGCTCGAGGTCGTCGATGCCACCGCACATGAAGAAGGCCTGCTCCGGGACGTGGTCGTACTTGCCGTCCGCGATCGCGTTGAAGGCCTCGATGGTCTCCGACAGCGGGACGGTCGAGCCGTCGACACCGGTGAACTGCTTCGCCACGTAGGTGTTCTGCGAGAGGAAGCGCTCGATGCGGCGGGCCCGCTGCACCGTGACCTTGTCCTCCTCGGACAGCTCGTCGATGCCGAGGATCGCGATGATGTCCTGGAGGTCCTTGTACTTCTGCAGGATCCCCTTGATGCGGACGGCGGTGTCGTAGTGCAGCGCCGAGATGTACCGCGGGTCGAGGATGCGGGACGTGGAGTCCAGCGGGTCGACGGCCGGGTAGATGCCCTTCTCCGAGATCGGGCGCGACAGAACGGTGGTCGCGTCCAGGTGGGCGAAGGTGGTGGCCGGCGCCGGGTCGGTCAGGTCGTCCGCGGGGACGTAGATCGCCTGCATCGAGGTGATCGAGTGACCGCGGGTCGAGGTGATGCGCTCCTGCAGGAGGCCCATCTCGTCGGCCAGGTTCGGCTGGTAGCCCACCGCGGAGGGCATGCGGCCGAGCAGGGTCGACACCTCGGAACCGGCCTGGGTGAACCGGAAGATGTTGTCGATGAAGAGGAGCACGTCCTGCTTCTCGACGTCGCGGAAGTACTCCGCCATGGTCAGCGCGGAGAGCGCGACGCGCAGACGGGTGCCCGGGGGCTCGTCCATCTGGCCGAAGACCAGCGCGGTCTTGTCCAGGACGCCCGAGTCGACCATCTCGTCGATGAGGTCGTTGCCCTCACGGGTGCGCTCGCCGACACCGGCGAACACCGACACACCACCGAAGTTCTCGGCGACGCGGTAGATCATCTCCTGGATCAGCACGGTCTTGCCGACACCGGCACCACCGAACAGACCGATCTTGCCACCCTGCACGTACGGGGTGAGGAGGTCGATGACCTTGATGCCGGTCTCGAACATCTCGGTCTTCGACTCGAGCTCGGAGAAGTTCGGGGCCTTGCGGTGGATCGGCCACTTGACCTGCACCTGGGACTCGAACTCGGCCTTGTCGACGTTCAGCACCTCACCGAGGGCGTTGAACACCTTGCCCTTGGTGATCTGGCCGACCGGGACGGAGATCGCCGCGCCGGTGTCGGTGACCTGCGAACCGCGGACCAGGCCGTCGGTCGGCTGCATCGAGATGCCGCGGACCAGGCCGTCGCCGAGGTGCTGGGCGACCTCAAGGGTCAGGGTCTTCTTGCCCGAGCCGTCGGGGTTGTCCACCTCGACGTGCAGGGCGTTGAACATGTCCGGGATGGCGTCGACGGGGAACTCCACGTCGACGACCGGGCCGATGACCCGCGCGACGCGGCCCGTCGCCGTGGTCGGCTCAACAGTGGTGGTCATACTCATTCGCTCCCCGCGCTAGCGTCGGCCAGCGCGTTCGCGCCGCCCACGATCTCGCTGATTTCCTGGGTGATCTCGGCCTGACGGGCCGAGTTGGCAAGCCGCGTCAGCGACTTGATGAGCTCGCCGGCGTTGTCCGTCGCGCTCTTCATGGCGCGGCGGCGGGCGGCGTGCTCGGAGGCAGCCGACTGCAGCAGCGCGTTGTAGATCCGGCTCTCGACGTACCGCGGCAGCAGCGCGTCGAGGACGCCCTCCGCCGACGGCTCGAAGTCGTACAGCGGGAAGATCTGGTTCTTGGCCGGCGCGCCGTCGCTCAGCTCGACCTCGTCGAGCTTCAGCGGCAGCAGCCGGTGGTCCACCGCGTTCTGCGTCAGCATCGACACGAACTCGGTCGACACCAGGTGCAGCTCGTCCACGCCGCCGGTCTCCGCCGTGAAGGCTTCGATCAGGTCCGCCGCGACCGTCTTGGCGTCTCCGTAGGTCGGCTTGTCGGAGAAGCCGGTCCAGGAGTTCGCCACCGCGAGGTTGCGGAAGCCGTAGTAGCCCACGCCCTTGCGGCCGACGATGTACGTGACCACTTCCTTGCCCTCTTCGCGGAGGCGGGCGGCGAGCGCCAGCGACTGCTTGATGGCGTTGGTCGAGTAACCGCCCGCCAGGCCGCGGTCCGCCGTGATCAGCAGGACGGCGGCGCGCGAGGCGTTCGGGTTCTCGGTGGTCAGCGGGTGCTTCGCGGTGGACCGGGTGGCCACCGCGGTCACTGCGCGGGTGAGCTCGTCGGCGTACGGAGTGGAGGCGGCCACCGCGCGCTGCGCCTTGACGATGCGCGACGCGGAGATCATCTCCATCGCCTTGGTGATCTTCTTCGTCGCGGTGACGGAGCGGATGCGGCGCTTGTAGACCCGAAGCTGTGCTCCCATTGGGTCGTTACGTCCTTTCCCTCGCTACCGGACTCAGGCCTGCTCGGAGAGCAGCTTGCCGTCAGCCGTGGTGAAGCCCTGCTTGAAGGAGTTGATCGCGGCGGTCAGCGCGTCGATCGTGCCCTGCTCCAGCAGACCGGTCTCGACGATGCCGGCCAGGATGCCCTTGTGCTCCAGGCGGACGTTGTCCAGGAACTCGCGCTCGAAGCGGCGGATGTCCGCGACCGGGACGTCGTCCAGCTGGCCGGTGGTGCCGGCCCAGATGGAGACGACCTGCTCCTCGACCGGGAACGGCTGGTACTGGCCCTGCTTCAGCAGCTCGACCATGCGGGCGCCGCGCTCCAGCTGGGCCTTCGAGGCCGCGTCCAGGTCGGAACCGAAGGCGGCGAACGCCTCCAGCTCGCGGTACTGGGCGAGGTCGAGGCGCAGACGGCCGGCGACCGAGCGCATGGCCTTGATCTGGGCGGAGCCACCGACGCGGGAGACCGAGATGCCGACGTTCACGGCCGGGCGGATGCCGGCGTTGAACAGGTCGGACTCCAGGAAGCACTGGCCGTCGGTGATCGAGATGACGTTGGTCGGGATGTACGCCGAGACGTCGTTGGCCTTGGTCTCGATGATCGGCAGACCGGTCATCGAGCCGCCGCCGAGGGCGTCGTTCAGCTTGGCGCAGCGCTCCAGCAGGCGGGAGTGCAGGTAGAAGACGTCGCCCGGGTACGCCTCGCGGCCCGGCGGGCGGCGCAGCAGCAGGGAGACGGAGCGGTAGGCCTCGGCCTGCTTCGACAGGTCGTCGAAGACGATGAGGACGTGCTTGCCGTCGTACATCCACTCCTGGCCGATGGCCGAGCCGGTGTACGGGGCGAGGTACTTGAAGCCGGCCGGGTCGGAGGCGGGAGCGGCCACGATGGTGGTGTACTCCAGCGCGCCGGCCTCCTCCAGGGCGCCGCGGACGGACGCGATGGTGGAGCCCTTCTGGCCCACGGCGACGTAGATGCAGCGGACCTGCTTCTCCGGGTCGCCCGAGCGCCAGTTGTCACGCTGGTTGATGATCGTGTCGACGGCGACGGCGGTCTTGCCGGTCTGGCGGTCACCGATGATCAGCTGGCGCTGGCCGCGGCCGATCGGGGTCATCGCGTCGATGGCCTTGATGCCGGTCTGCAGCGGCTGCTTGACCGACTTGCGGGCCATGACGCCGGGGGCCTGCAGCTCCAGGGCGCGGCGGCCGGTGGACGCGATCTCGCCCAGGCCGTCGATCGGGTTGCCCAGCGGGTCCACGACGCGGCCGAGGTAGCCGTCGCCGACCGGGACGGAGAGGACCTCGCCGGTGCGCTGCACCGTCTGGCCCTCCTCGATGCCCGAGAACTCACCGAGGACGACGACACCGATCTCGCGGGTGTCGAGGTTCAGCGCGAGGCCGAGCGTGCCGTCCTCGAACTTCAGCAGCTCGTTGGCCATGACCGAGGGCAGACCCTCGACCTTGGCGATACCGTCCATGGCCTCGGTGACCGTGCCGACCTCTTCACGCGAGGCCGCGTCCGGCTGGTACGACTGGACAAAGTCGGCCAGCGCGTCCCGGATCTCCTCCGGACGGATCGTAAGCTCCGCCATCAGGCTTCCCTGCTCTCCTAGTTTGCGATCCTCGGCCCGCCATTGAGGGCCGCAAGTGCTCGACTCTCGGCCGGGTCGGGTGAACCGGCCGTACGTTTTGCCGGCCCACCTGGTGTGGACCGACGCCCGACCGAGGGTCGGATAGTGCTGGTGCTCAGCCTTCGAGGCCCTGGCGAGCGCCTTCGAGGCGGCTCGCGACGGTGCCGTCGATGATCTCGTCGCCGATCTGGACCCGGACACCGCCCTGGACCGTCGGGTCCACGTCGATGTTCAGGTGGACCTGCCGGCCGTAGAGGCCGGCCAGGGCGGCGGCGAGGCGCTGCTTCTGGACGTCCGACAGCGGGATCGCGGTGGTGACCAGGGCCACCACGCGGCCCCGCCGGGAGGCGGCGAGCTTGGAGTAGGACTCCAGGCCACCCTCCAGGCTACGACCACGCGGGTTGGTGACCAGGCTGGCGACCAGGCGGACGGTGCCGGCGTTGGCGCGGCCGCCGAGGAGCTTGCGGACCAGCGCGGCCTTGGCGGCGGCGTCGGCCTTCGGCTCGGTCAGTGCGGCGCGCAGCTCGTGCGAGCCCGCCACCACCCGGCCGAACCGGAACAGCTCGTCCTCGACGTCGTCCAGCGCGCCCGCCTTGTCGGCGGCGATGACCTCGGCGTACGCGGCGAGTTCCTCGACCGCGTCGACCAGGTCGCGCGGGCCGGACCAGCGCGAGCGGACCAGGCCGGAGACCAGGTCGACGGCCTCGCCGGAGACCTGGCCGTTCAGCAGCGAGGCGACCAGCTGGGCCTTGTCCTGGCCGGACCGCGCGGGGTCGGTCAGGACGCGGCGCAGCGAGACCTCGCGGTCCAGCAGCGCGGTGACGGCGGCGAGTTCCTCGGCGAGCTTGGCCGCGTCCACCGAAGTGTTGTCGGTCAGGCTCTCCAGGTTCTCGCGGCCGGCGGCGAGTGCCTCACGGCTCGCGCCGATCACTTGGACGCACCCTGGGCAACGGCGGCCTTGGACTCCAGCTCGTCCAGGAAGCGGTCGATGACACCGCTCTGGCGGGCGTGGTCCTCCAGCGACTCACCGACGATGCGGGAGGCCAGCTGGGAGGCCAGCGAGCCGACGTCCTGGCGAAGGACCGCGGTCGCCTGCTTCTTGTCGGCCTCGATCTGGGCGTGGCCGGCGGCGACGATGGCCTCGCGCTGGCGCTGGCCCTCCTCGCGCATCTCGGTGATCAGGACAGCGCCCTGCTCACGGGCGTGCTCGGTGATCCGAGCGGCCTCGTGGCGCGCCTCGGCGAGCTCGGCGCGGTACTGCTCCAGCAGGGCCTGGGCCTCGGCCTGAGCGGTCTCCGCGCGCTTCATGCCGCCTTCGATGGCGTCACGGCGCTCCCCCAGCACCTTCTCGATGCTGGGGAGGAGCTTCTTGCCGAGGATGCCGAAGACGATGAAGAAGCAGAGCAGGCCGATGATGACCTCGGGCCACGCGGGGAGAAGAGGGTTCATCTTCTCTTCTGCCGCGAGGAGAACCTCGGGGGTCATATCAGAACCTTTCGTCGGAAGTGGCTACCGGTGCGCCTGGCTCACTGGCCGTAGACGAACGGCATGACGATGCCGATCAGGGCGAGGGCCTCGGTCAGGGCGAAGCCGATGAACATGTTCGAGCGGATCAGACCGGCAGCCTCGGGCTGACGGGCCATCGCCTGCACACCGTTACCGAAGATCAGACCGACGCCGATGCCGGGGCCGATGGCGGCGAGGCCGTAGCCGATGGAAGCGACGGAACCGGAAACCTCAGCGAGAGCGGACATCTCAGCTAATCCTTTGCGGGGATGGGATACCGGTGGGTGTTGGCCACCGGGAGTTCATGGGCGCGGCCGGGGCCGCGGGGCTCAGTGCGCCTCTTCCAGGGCACCGGCGATGTAGCTGCTGGCCAGCATCACGAAGATGTAGGCCTGCAGGAACTGCACCAGCAGCTCGAAGGCGGTCAGACCGACGGCCACCACGAAGGACACCGAGCCGTACAGGGCGCCGATGGTGGGGCTGAGCAGGTACCACGAGGCCACCGAGAAGACGACGATCAGCAGGTGACCGGCGAACATGTTGGCGAAGGCTCGGACCGCGAGGGTGAAGGGGCGCACGAAGATGTTCGAGAAGAACTCGATCGGCACCAGGATGACCATGACCCAGCCCGGGATCCCCGAGGGCCAGCAGAGGTTCTTCATGCCGCCGACGAAGCCGTGCTTCTTGAAGGTCAGTCCCATGTAGGTGACCCACACGATCGCCGCCAGCCCGACCGGGTACGCGATGCGCGACATCACCGGGAACTGGGCGAACGGGATGATGGACATGATGTTCATGATCCACACGAAGAAGAACATCGAGACCAGCATCGGGACGTACTTCTCGCCCTTTTTGCCGATGGTCTCCAGCACGATGCTCCGCTTGACGAAGTCGTACCCGATCTCGCCGACCAGCTGGAGCTTGCCGGGGAGCAGCTTCGGCCTGGCGAAGGCGGCCCAGAAGAAGCCGACCACCAGCAGCGCGCAGATGATCGCCAGCAGCATCGGCTTGGTGAAGTGGAGCCCGGCAACCGTGAAGATCGGCTCGAACTCGAACTCGCCGAGGCCCGGGGCGGGGAAGCCGCAACCGGAGAAAAGGTGGCAACTGGCCTCGGAGGCGAGCTGGACGTCAGCACCCACCACAGACTCCTTCGTTCTGACGCATGGTTACGGCAACCTCGGTGTGTCGGCGTGACCGGGGGCCACGGTGCGGCACTGGAACTTGTCGGATTTCTTGCTGACCCGGCGCGGCGCATATCCCCACCGCGGGATCTTCGAAAGCTTCGTGGAGCCGGGGGGCGATCCGTCCGATTCTCGGAGGGACCTGGCCGCTTCCCGTACTCCGCCGTTGGGACGGACGATAGCAGCCCGTCAGGAGGGCATAAACACCGCCCCCCTCGCGAGGGGGACGGTATGCCCCGCTCACGGTTGACGCCCGGATTTCGGCTTGCCGTCGGGTTCCACGTAGAAGGTCTTGGCCTTGAGCCAGCCCCGCACCTGGAAGCCCATCCAGACGATCACCAGGCCGAGCAGGCTCAGGCCGAAGACCTTGTGGTCGAAGAAGGTGAGGTGCTTGGCCACCGCGAGCAGGACGCCGATCACCAGGATCTGAGTGGTGTAGACCACCATCGCGATCGGCATGAGCATCTGCGGGTTGTTGCGGCCCAGCCGGTCGAGCGCGACCTGGCCGGCGCCGAAGAACGCGATCACGACCACCGTCGCGAGCAGGGCGCCGAGCAGACCCTTCCCCTGGGCGACTGCGAAGGAGATCGCCATGGCGACCACTCCGGCGACCGCAGTGGGAATTGCGGCGCCACGGAGGATCCGGGCGTCGTGGGACGGCATGTCGGCAACTCCGGCGGCATGTCGGAAACGGGGGACGGAGACACGGGGTGCGAGGACCTCGCCGCGGGCAGCCGCTTGAACGGCGAGCCCGTCGAGGGAGACCGACCGGGGACGGAAGTCCTCCACCTGTCAGGTCTTTCGGCGTGTTCTCGGTACTCGTGAACGGTATCACAAACTATTTGATGAGAGCTTTACCATGAAGGTGTGGTACCTGTCACACGGTGGGCCCACAAGTGCCGCCGAACGGGTGCCGCCGAACGGCCCAGTCGGAGTTGACTTCCCGTCAGGGCCGCTGGTCGCCGCGCGGCCCGACCGCCGTCGCCCCGGTGCCCATCCGCCCCAGCAGGGCCTTGTCCTCGGCCGACAGCTCCGCCATCGCGGGCGCCTCGTCCCCGGCGCCGGCCCCGTCGCCGTCCGCGTCCGCCGCCACCGGGGTGGCCGCCGCCGCGGTGGCCGCGCCGTTCGGCTCGCCGTCCCGGTAGCGGGGCGGCACGAAGGACTGGACGGCCTTGGGCGCGCGCGGCTTGAACCGCGGCATCAGCAGCACCGCGAGGCCGACCAGGCACAGGCCCGCCATCGACAGGACCACCGCGCGGCCGGTGTTGGTGACCGACACCGCGACGGTGCCGAAGGCGATCAGCGCGGCCCAGAAGTACATGATCAGCACGGCCCGGCTGTGCGAGTGCCCGACCTCCAGCAGCCGGTGGTGCAGGTGCTGCTTGTCCGCCGCGAACGGCGACTTGCCCGCCCAGGTGCGGCGCACCACGGCCAGCAGCAGGTCGGCCAGCGGCAGCGCGATCACCGTCAGCGGCAGGATCAGCGGGATGTAGATCGGCACCAGGGCGTGCACGGCGGTGGTCTTCGAGCCGACCTGCTCGACGATCAGGTCGGGATCGACGCGGCCGGTGATGGAGATCGCGGCGACGGCCAGCATCAGGCCGAGCATCATCGAGCCGGAGTCGCCCATGAAGATCCGCGCCGGGTGCAGGTTGTGCGGCAGGAAGCCCAGGCACATGCCGATCAGCACGGCGGTGAACAGCGCGGCGGGCGCGGCGTCGTTGATCCCGTAACCGAGCCAGAGCCGGTACGAGTACAGGAAGAAGGCCATCGCGGCGATGCAGACCATGCCGGCCGCCAGGCCGTCCAGGCCGTCGATGAAGTTCACGGCGTTGACCATGACGACGACCAGCGCGACCGAGATCAGCATGCCCTGGGTCGGGGTGACCGGGACGGAGCCGTAGCCGGGCACCGGGATCGCGATCACCGTGATGCCCTGCCAGACCATCACGCCGGCGGCGATCATCTGCCCGCCGAGCTTCACCAGCGCGTCCACGCCCCACTTGTCGTCCAGGACGCCCAGCACGAACATGATCCCGGCCCCGGAGAGCAGGGCCTTGATGTCCGCGCTCTGCACGAACATCCGCCCCAGGCCCGAGAGTTGGGAGGCCGCCAGCAGGCCGGCCAGCAGGCCGCCGAACATCGCGATGCCGCCGAGCCGCGGGGTGGGCTCGCGGTGCACGTCGCGCGCCCGGACGGCGGGCATCGCGCCCGCCGCGATCGCGAACTTCCGCACCGGACTGACCAGCAGGTAGGTCACCGCCGCCGAGACGAACATGACCAGCAGATACTCACGCACCACCGGCCTCCACGGTCGCGCTCGGACGGATGAGTACGCAGGGTACTCCCGTGCTGGTTCGGGGTTCGAGGTGCGTCGCCACGGTGCACACCTTATTGACTCCGACGCCGAGCTCCCGCATCGCGGTTCTCCCCGACCGGCACCGGGCGGGCGCCGGACCGCTCAGCGGCGGCCGGCGAACGCCCGGGCCAGCTCCCGCACCCGGGCCCGGACCGGTTCCACCGGCTCCCCGGCGAGCACCCGGCCGAGCAGCGCGCCGACCTCGCCGAGCTCCTCCTCCCCCATCCCCTGGGCCGCGCAGGCCCCGGTGCCCAGCCGGATCCCGGAGGTCTCGGTGGGCGGCGCCGGGTCGTACGGGAGGGCGCACCGGCCCAGCATCAGCCCGGCGGCGGCGCACCGGCGTTCGGCCTCCACGCCGCTCAGCCCGAGCGGGGCGACCGAGGCGGTGACCAGGTGGGTGTCGGTGCCGCCGGTGAGCGGCGGCGCCCCGGCGGCGGCCAGCGCGGCGGCCAGCGCCCGCGCCCCGGAGACCGCCCGGCGGACGTAGCCGGTGTGGGCGGGGGTGGCGGCCTGGGCCAGCGCCACCGCCTTGGCGGCCACCTCGTTCATCGCCGCCCCGCCCTGGCAGAACGGGAACACCGCCCGGTCGATCCGGTCGGCCAGTTCGGCGGTGCACAGCAGCAGGCCGCCGCGCGGGCCGCGCAGCAGCTTGTGGGTGGCGGCCACGGTGACGTCCGCGTGCGGCACCGGGGAGGGCGCGGCACCGGCCGCGACCAGCCCGGCGGTCTGCCCGGCGGCGGCGATCAGGTAGGCGTCCACCTCGTCGGCGATCTCCCGGAAGGCGGCCCAGTCGACGTGCCGCGGGTAGGAGATGCCGCCCGCCACGATCGCCTTGGGGCGGTGCTCGCGGGCCAGGGCGCGGACCTGGTCGAGGTCGATCCGGCCGTCCTCGGCGCGCACCCCGTAGCCGTGGAAGCGGAACCAGCGGCCGGAGAAGTTGGCCCGCGAGCCGGCGCTCAGGTGGCCGCCGTGCTCCAGCGACATCGCGAGCACCGCGTCGCCCGGCCGCAGCAGCGCCGCGTAGGCCGCCAGCATCGCCGAAGTCCCGGACCTGGGTTGGACGTTGGCGTGCGGGGCGGCGAACAGTTCGCGGGCCCGGTCGATCGCCAGCAGCTCCACGGTGTCGGCGGGCGCGCAGCCGGTGTGGTGCCGGTGCCCCGGGTAGCCCTCGGCGTACTTGTCGACCAGCGGGCCGGCCAGCGCGGCCAGCACGGCGGGGGTGGCCAGGTTCTCCCCGGCGAGCAGTTGCAGGCTCCCGGCCCGGCGCTCGGCCTCGGCGGTGAGCAGGTCGGCGATCAGCGGGTCGGCCGCGCGCAGGGCCTCGGCGGCCTCCTGGGGGACGAGTGGGGCGTCGGCGACCGTCATGGTGCGGCTCCAGGCTGCGGGGCGGGCAGGTTTCCCCAGCCTAGGTCGGCCTCCGCCGCCCGGCCCGCCCGCACACGCGGGCTTGCGCCTTTCCGGTTGCCCTCACCGCCTGCGCACGCAGTCTTCACAAATCCCCCACAGAAACTTTAGTGGAGGGCGCTCAACTCAGCGGGCCACACCCGTCAGTGCGGTCACCACCGGGTCCAGCGCGTCGAATATCTCCTCGCCGCAGTTGCGGAACATCCCGATCGGGGCGCCGTAAGGGTCCCTCAGCTCGTCGAACTCGGGCACCGAGGCCAGCAGCCAGCCCCGCAGGGCGGCGGCCGAGCGGACCAGCGCGCGGGCGCGTTCGGTCAGCCGCGCGCCGTCCCTGGGGTCCGGCAGGGTGCGCGGGTCGACCCTTTGCACCAGACGGGTGAACTCCTTGATGGTGAAGGTGCGCAGACCCGCCGCGTGACCCATCGAGATGACCTGCGCCCGGTGGTCCAGGGTCGCGGTCAGCACCAGGTCCGCGTCGATCACGTGCTCGTCCAGCAGCTCCCGGCCCGCGAAGCCGGCGCTGTCCGCGCCGTACTCGCCGAGCACCGTCGCCGCGTGCGCCTCCATCGGGGCGCCCTCGTGGCCCCAGGTGCCGGCGCTCTCCACCACGATCCGGCGGCCGGTGCGCACGCCGAGCCGGGAGTCCAGCTCCAGCCGGGCCAGGCGCTCGGCGATCGGGGAGCGGCAGATGTTGCCGGTGCAGACGAACAGGATGCGGAAGGTGTCCAACGGGAGCGGCCCCGGCTCCGTGAAGGGGCTCAGGGCGCTCCCCGCTCCGTACGACGGGGCGGCGGCGGTCAACTGCCGGCCTCCACGTCCGGAACGACCTCCCTCAGCTGCTCGACGCTGATCGCGCCCGCCCGCAGCACCACCGGCACCTTGCCGGTGACGTCGACGATGGTGGAGGGCGTGCCGTAGTCGGCCGTCCCGCCGTCCAGGTAGATCGAGACCGCGTCGCCGAGCTGCGACTGGGCCTCGTCACAGGTGGACGGGGACGGGCCGCCGGTCTTGTTGCCGGAGGAGACCGCGAGCGGGCCGGTGGCGTTCAGCAGCTCCAGCACCACCGGGTGCAGCGGCATCCGGACCGCGACGGTGCCCCGGGTCTCGCCCAGGTCCCAGCGCAGCGACGGCTGGTGGCGGGCCACCAGGGTCAGGCCGCCCGGCCAGAACGCGTCCACCAGCTCCCACGCCTGCTCGGAGAAGTCGGTGACCAGCCCGTGCAGCGTGGTCGGCGAGCCGACCAGCACCGGCGAGGGCATGTTCCGGCCCCGGCCCTTGGCCGCCAGCAGCGCGCCGACCGCCTCCGGCGAGAAGGCGTCCGCCGCGATCCCGTACACGGTGTCGGTCGGCACCACCACCAGTTCCCCGCGGCGGATCGCCGTGGCGGCCTCACGCAGCCCGCTCGCGCGGTCCTGGGCCTCGGAGCAGTCGTATCGGCGGCTCATCGGAACAATCCCCTTCCGGTGGTGTCAGTGGTACGTACAGCAGGCAGTGCTTAGAGCGAAGCGCGACGCGCAGTAGTGAAGCGCGGCCGGTTGTTGAGGTCCCGGTGGTCGGCCGCGTCCGTCCAGCCGCCCTCCTCGCGGAAGATCCACGGGACCTGTCCGCCCTGGGTGTCCGCGTGCTCGATCACCACCGCGCCGCCGGGCCGCAGCAGTCGGGCGGCGACCCGCTCGATGCCGCGGATGGTGTCCAGGCCGTCCTCGCCGGAGAACAGCGACATCTGCGGGTCGTGGTCGCGGGCCTCGGGGGCGACGTACTCCCACTCGGTGAGCGGGATGTACGGCGGGTTGCTGATCACCAGGTCGAACCGGCCGTCCCAGCCGCGGTCGTCCGCGAAGGCCAGGGTGGCGTCGCCCTGGTGCAGGTGGACCCGGGCCCGGTCGGGGCTGGCCTCGACGTTGCGGCGGGTGTAGGCGAGGGCGCCCTCGTCGAGCTCGAAGGCGTGCACGGTGGAGCGCGGGAGCTCCTGGGCCAGGGCGAGCGCGATCGCGCCGGAGCCGGTGCACAGGTCGACCACCAGCGGCTCGGCCACGTCCATCGCGCGGACCGCGTCTATCGCCCACTCGACCACCGACTCGGTCTCCGGCCGGGGGACGAACACCCCGGGGCCGACCTCCAGTTCGAGGTAGCGGAAGAACGCCCGTCCGGTGATGTGCTGCAGCGGCTCGCGCTGCTCGCGGCGGGAGACCGCCTCCCAGTACCGGGCGTCGAAGTCGCCGTCCGGCACGGTGTGCAGCTGGCTGCGCTTCACTCCGTGGACGTGCGCCGCCAGCTCCTCCGCGTCGAAGCGCGGCGAGGGCACGCCGGCCGCGGCCAGGCGCTGGGTGGCCTGGGCCACCTCGGCGAGCAGCAGGTTCATCCCTCGGTCCCTCTGGGTCTGTCTGACGGCCCCCGCCGGTCGGCGGGAGTCCTGGGGAGTGCGGGCACCGGCGGCGCGGGAGGCCCCCGCCGGAGCATAGGTGACCGGCGGCGGAGCGGGCGAGGCGCCCGCCCCGGCTCAGTTCTCCTGGGCGGCGGCCAGCTTGGCCGCGGCGTCGGCGTCCACGCAGGACTGGATCAGCGCGGTCAGCTCGCCGTCCAGCACCTGGTCCAGGTTGTACGACTTGAAGCCGGTGCGGTGGTCGGAGATCCGGTTCTCCGGGAAGTTGTACGTCCGGATCCGCTCGGAGCGGTCCACCGTGCGCACCTGGCTGCGGCGGGCGTCGGACGCCTCCCGCTCGGCCTCCTCCTGCGCGGCGGCCAGCAGCCGCGAGCGCAGGATGCGCATCGCCTGCTCCTTGTTCTGGAGCTGGCTCTTCTCGTTCTGGCAGGACGCCACGATGCCGGTCGGCAGGTGGGTGATCCGGACCGCGGAGTCGGTGGTGTTGACCGACTGGCCGCCCGGGCCGGAGGAGCGGTAGACGTCGATCCGCAGGTCGTTGGCGTGGATCTCCACCTCGACCTCCTCGGCCTCCGGGGTGACCAGCACGCCCGCGGCGGAGGTGTGGATCCGGCCCTGCGACTCGGTCGCGGGGACCCGCTGCACCCGGTGCACGCCGCCCTCGTACTTCAGCCGGGCCCAGACGCCCTGCCCGGGTTCGGTGGTGCCGCGCGTCTTCACGGCCACCGAGACGTCCTTGTAGCCGCCCAGGTCGGACTCGTTGGCGTCGATGATCTCGGTCTTCCAGCCGAGCCGCTCCGCGTAGCGCAGGTACATCCGCAGCAGGTCGCCGGCGAACAGCGCGGACTCCTCGCCGCCCTCGCCCGCCTTGACCTCCAGGATGACGTCCTTGTCGTCGTTGGGGTCGCGCGGCACCAGCAGCAGCCGCAGCTCCTCGGTCAGCTCCTCCTGCCGGGCCTCCGACGCCTTCGCCTCGGCGATGAAGTCGGGGTCCTCGGCGGCGAGTTCGCGCGCGGCGACGATGTCCTCGCCGGCCTGCCGCCAGGCCAGGTACGTCCGGGTGATCGGGGTCAGCTCGGCGTAGCGCTTGGCCAGCTTGCGGGCGTTCGCCTGGTCGGCGTGCACCGACGGGTCGGCCAGCCTCTTCTCGAGGTCGGCGTGCTCGACGAGGAGCTCTTCGACTGCCTCGAACATCGGTCTGTCCTACTTCCGTGAGTGTGCCGTGGTGGAGGTGGAGCGGGAGACGCGAACGGCGCCGGCCCGGACGCCTCCGTGCACGAGCACGGGGGCGTCCGAGACCGGCGCCGTGGAAGCGCTAGGCCTTGCCGCCGGAGAGCTTCTTGCCGAAGCGCGCCTCGAAGCGGGCCACGCGGCCACCGGTGTCGAGGATCTTCTGCTTGCCCGTGTAGAACGGGTGGCAGTTCGAGCAGACCTCGGCGCGGATCTCGCCGCTGGTCTCGGTCGAACGAGTGGTGAACTCGTTGCCACAGGTGCAGGTCACCTTGGTGAGCACGTAGTCCGGGTGAACGTTGGACTTCAAGGGATTCTCCTAGCTGATCGGGAGGGCACCGGGTCGGCGGGCTGGACAGCCGCTCGTGAACCGGGACCGACGGACCAGTGTGCCAGCACTGCCCGCATCTTCCCAAACCGGGAGACGGATCCGGCTATTCCGCTCCCCCGTCCACCGTGGTCGCCCGCGCGCTGGCCCCGGCCCCGCCGGACGGGGTGGCGGTCCCGTCCGACGGGGTGTCGGAGGGGGTGCCGGACCAGGTGCCGGTCGCGGCGTCGGACGGGGAGGTCTGCGCCGGGTTGGTCGGCTGGTCCTGGAGCACCGCCTGCGGCACCGCCAGGTCGCCGCGCAGCGCCGCCCACAGCTGCTGGGCGTCCGCCGCCTTGGGGACCACCCGGTTGGGGTCGCTGACCGCGTAGGCCACCGGAAGGGTGACCATGGTGAGCTGGTCCGGGCCGATCTTCTTGATCGTCTGCGCCATGCCGACCAGCGCGCTCACCGAGGCCAGGTCGGAGTCGGTGGTCAGCGAGTTGGTCAGCTTGTCGCCGAGCTTCCACATCGCCACCGGGTTGGAGGCCAGGCCGAGCGAGCCGACCTGCCCGAGCATCGCCTTGACCATCTCCTTCTGCAGCTCGATCCGGCCCAGGTCGCTGCCGTCGCCGACGCCGTGCCTGGTGCGGACGAAGGCGAGCGCCCGGTCCCCGCCCAGGTGGTGGGTGCCGGCGTCCAGGTGCAGTCCGCTGTCCCGGTCGTCGATCGGCACCGTGGTGGTGACGTCCACCCCGCCGATCGCGTCGATCAGCGCGGCGAAGCCCGCGAAGTCCACCTCGACGAAGTGGTCCATCCGCATCCCGGTGAGCTGCTCGGCGGTCTTCACCGCGCAGGCCGGGCCGCCGACCTCGTACGCGGAGTTGAACATCGCGCTGCGCACCGCGGCCACCTGCTTGCCGTCGGTGCCGGTGCAGGCCGGGCGCGGCACCAGGGTGTCGCGCGGTATGGAGACCACCGAGGCGGCGGTGTGCGCCTGGTTGACGTGCACCACCATCGCGGTGTCCGAGCGGGCGGTGTCGCCGGTGTCGCCGCCCGCCAGGCCCCCGTTGGCGCCGGAGCGCGAGTCGGAGCCCAGCACCAGCACGTTGAAGGCCCCGCCGGTGGAGGCGGGCGGCCGGGCGGTGCCCAGCTGGCCGGAGATGTCGACGCTGTGGATGTTCCCGTTCAGCTTCCAGTAGGCGACGCCGCCCAGTCCGGCGCCGACCAGGACGAGGCCGGCCAGTGCGAACAGCGCGATCCGCGTTCCCCGCCGGCGGGGGGTGCGGTGCTTGGTGTTCTCGGCCATATCGCCTCTTCTCACCACCAGTGCGACCTTTCGAGCATAAGTGACGCACCGGAACGGTGACCGGTCTCCGCCGGGGGCCCGGAGAAACGACGGACCCCGCACCGCCTCTCGGCGGTGCGGGGTCCGGCTGCGGTCGCTACCGGGGTCAGTCGCCCGAACCCGGGGTGTTCTTCGCGATCTGCATCAGGAACTCGGCGTTCGACTTGGTCTGCTTCATCTTATCCAGCAGCAGCTCGATCGCCTGCTGCGAGTCCAGCGCGTGCAGGACCCGGCGGAGCTTCCAGGTGATGGCGAGCTCCTCGTGGCCGAGCAGGATCTCCTCCTTGCGGGTGCCGGAGGCGTCCACGTCGACGGAGGGGAAGATGCGCTTGTCGGAGAGCTTCCGGTCGAGCTTGAGCTCCATGTTGCCGGTGCCCTTGAACTCCTCGAAGATCACCTCGTCCATCCGGGAGCCGGTGTCGACCAGCGCGGTGGCGAGGATGGTCAGCGAGCCGCCGTTCTCGATGTTGCGCGCGGCGCCGAAGAACTTCTTCGGCGGGTACAGCGCGGTCGAGTCGACACCACCGGACAGGATGCGGCCGGAGGCGGGCGCGGCCAGGTTGTAGGCGCGGCCCAGGCGGGTGATCGAGTCCAGCAGGATCACCACGTCGTGGCCCAGCTCCACCAGGCGCTTGGCGCGCTCGATGGCGAGCTCGGCGACGGTGGTGTGGTCCTCGGCCGGGCGGTCGAAGGTCGAGGAGATGACCTCGCCCTTCACCGACCGCTGCATGTCGGTGACCTCTTCCGGACGCTCGTCGACCAGGACGACCATCAGGTGGCACTCGGGGTTGTTGTGGGTGATCGCGTTGGCGATCGCCTGCATGATCATGGTCTTGCCGGTCTTCGGCGGGGCCACGATCAGACCGCGCTGGCCCTTGCCGATCGGCGACACCAGGTCGATGATCCGGGTGGTCAGCACGCCCGGGTCGGTCTCCAGGCGCAGCCGCTCCTGCGGGTACAGCGGGGTCAGCTTGCCGAACTCGGGGCGGCCGCGGCCGCTGTCCGGGTCCATGCCGTTGACGGAGTCCAGCCGCACCATGGCGTTGAACTTCTCGCGGCGCTCGCCGTCCTTGGGCTGGCGGACCGCGCCGGTGATGGCGTCGCCCTTGCGCAGGCCGTGCTTGCGGACCTGGGCCAGCGAGACGTAGACGTCGTTCTGGCCGGGCAGGTAGCCCGAGGTCCGGACGAAGGCGTAGTTGTCGAGGATGTCCAGGATGCCCGCGACCGGGATCAGGACGTCGTCGTCGCTCAGCGGGACCTCGGGGCCGGTCGTGCCCTCGAAGCCCTCGCGGCGGCGGCCCCGGCGGTCGCGGTAACGGCCGCGGCGGCCGCGACGGCCGTCACCGAACTCGTCGTCCTCGTAACCGCCCTGCTGCTGGTGGGCGTTGCCGCCGCCCTGCTGCTGCTGGGAGCCGCCGCCCTGCTGCTGGTTCTGCTGGCGGCCCTGGCCGCCGTCCTGCTGCTGGCCGCCGCCCTGCTGGCGGTCGGTGCGGTCGCGCTCGCGGCGGTTGCGGCGGTCCCGGCGGGACTCGCGCACCTCGCCGTCGCCCTCGGCGGCGGGGGCCTCGGTGCGCTCGCGGCGGTCCCGGCGCTCGCGGCGCTCGGCGCGGGCCTCGCCCTCGGCGGCGGCCGGGCGCTGGGCCTCGGCCTTGGCCTCGGCGGCGGCCTGCTCGGTGGCGGTGGCGGTGCCGGCTTCGGCGGTCGGGGCGCCGGCCGCGG
>NZ_BAAANS010000077.1:0-33678 GCF_039529925.1 Kitasatospora saccharophila
CCACCAACTGGAACAGCTCCCACAGCTCGTCCGGCACCAAGCGCTCCACGATCGTCACGCGAGCAGCTTACAAGCCCAAATGAGATAGCTTCTTAGCAGGGAGACCACCGTGTCCCGTATTCGCGCAGTCGCCGTCGTCACCGCCCTCGGGGCCTTCCTCCTCGCCGGCGCCGGCACCGCCGCCGCCGACAACGGCGCCGGCGCCGACCACTCCTCCAACAGCAGCGTGGTCAGCAACATCGGCTCCGGCAACATCGTCGGCTCCGTGCACGGCAACGCCAACGCGAGCCAGCAGACCGCGACCGGCTCCGGCGCGAGCAACCAGAACAACACCCTCGGCGTCACCGGCAACTCCGGCGGCGTCGGCGCCCTCCAGTCCAACGCGAACCTGGCGCACACCGTCTACTACCCGTTCGTCCTGTACTAGGCCGTCACCGCACGGGCGCACCGACCGGGGCGCGGGGACTCCCCGCGCCCCGGTCCACCCCTTCCCACCCGCCCGCACCTCCGCCGCACACCCCTCCCACCAGCACGTCCGCTGCCCTGGACACGGAAGCTACTGGCGATTAACTTGACTGCGCGACCAGCAGCCGCCGAAGGGAGCGCCCCGTGCGCCGCACCGTCTACAACGAGGACCACGAGGCGTTCCGGGAGACCATCCGGGACTTCATCGCCCGCGAGGTCGTCCCGGTCTACGAGAGCTGGGAGGAGGCCGGCCACCCGCCGCGCGACTTCTACCGCAAGCTCGGCGACCTGGGCGTCTTCGGCATCGAGGTCCCCGAGGAGTACGGCGGCGCGGGCGAGACCGGCTTCAAGTACCAGGCGGTGATCTACGAGGAGACCGCCCGCGCGGGCGTCACCTTCGGCGCCTCGGGCGTGCACACCGGCCTGGTGCTGCCGTACCTGATGGAGTACGCCAGCGAGGAGCAGAAGCAGCGCTGGCTGCCCGGCTTCGTCTCCGGCGAGATCATGACCGCGATCGCGATGACCGAGCCGGGCGCGGGCTCCGACCTGGCGGGCATCACCACCACGGCGAAGCTCTCCGCGGACGGCAGCCACTACGTCCTGAACGGCGCCAAGACCTTCATCACCGGCGGCGTCCTCGCCGACCTGGTCCTGGTGGTCTGCCGCACCGCCCCGCACGACCCGGCGGACCGCCGCGCGGGCCTGTCCATCCTGTGCGTGGACACGAAGTCCGAGGGCTACGCGGTCGGCCGCAAGCTGCAGAAGATCGGCCTGCGCACCTCGGACACCGCGGAGCTGTCCTTCTCCGACGTCCGGGTGCCGGTGGAGAACCTGCTCGGCGAGGAGGGCCGGGCGTTCTCCTACCTGACCCACAACCTGGTGCAGGAGCGCCTGGCGATCGCCGTCGGCGCCTACGCCTCGGCGGCCGCCGCCGTGCAGTTCGCGGTGCGGTACGTCAAGGAGCGCAAGGTGTTCGGCAAGGCCGTCGCCGAGTTCCAGAACACCAAGTTCTCGCTGGCCGACTGCCAGGCCCAGGTGCTCGCCCAGCAGGCGATGGTCGACCAGGCGCTGGAGCTCTACCAGCACGGCGGGCTGACGGTGGCGGACGCCGCCGCGGCCAAGCTGTTCTGCACCGAGTCGGCTTCCGAGGTGATCGACAAGTGCCTGCAGCTGCACGGCGGCTACGGCTACATCCTGGAGTACCCGATCGCCCGCCTCTACACCGACAACCGGGTGTTCCGGATCTACGGCGGCACCAGCGAGGTCATGCGGACGATCATCGCCAAGTCGCTCGGCCTGTAACGGACCGGCGGACGGACCCGGCGTCCGGACGCGACCTCCGGACCCGGCGTCCGGACACGACATCCGGACACGACGGAGGCGGGCACCCGACCGGGTGGCCGCCTCCGTTCCGTTCCCGCGCCCCCGGTTCAGTTGACGCTGGTGCGCCACGCCTCCAGTCCGGCCGCCGAGGCGGCCTTCGCCTGCTGGAAGGTCCGCTGCGCCATCTCGGCCGGCGGGGTCTCCAGGGACCGGACCCAGCCCCGGCCCGCGTTCGCCAGGGCGGCGCAGACCAGGACGGTGCCGGTCAGTCCGACGACGGCGCCGAGCCCGGTGAGGGCCGCGCCGGCGGTGAGCATGCCGCGGTTCACCTGGAAACCGCCGAAGGTGATTCTCTGATTGGTCGCCATAGGGACACCATCGGCCCGCTCCCGCCGCCCCGCACGCCGAGCGGCCCGCCCCTTGGACCGCCCGGCGGGTGCAGGGTGGGCGAAGGAGCGGCGCGGGGGCCGGGTCCGGGCGGGTGCCGACGAGGCGGCCGCGGCGGAACCACGGCGACCGGGGAGAAGCCGTCCGGGCGACGGCCACCGGCACCCGACGCCGCCCGCCACCCGCCGGGCGGTCCTCACCCCTGCGCGTGATCCGGCGCGCGACACGCGCGGGCCGCCGCCTAGGGTCGGCCGCGGGGCCCGGTCGGCGGGCCCGGTGGTGCGGGGGTCCGACGGAGGAGAACGCGATGACCGAGCAGCCGGCCCGGATCGACCTGAACGCCCTGGCCGAGGAGCACGCCGCCAAGGCCGCCGCCAGCCCGCACGGCCGCAGCGCCCACCTGCTGCTGCACGACGGGGTGCTGCGGCAGACCGTGATCGCGCTGCGGGCCGGGGCGGTGCTGGACGAGCACAACGCCCCGGTCGCCGCCAGCCTGCAGGTGCTGCGCGGCCGGGTCGCACTGACCGTCGAGGGCCGCCGCCAGGAGGCCGGCCCGGGCGAGCTGCACTCCGTCCCGCAGGAGCGGCACGGCCTGCTCGCCCACACCGACGCGGTGGTGCTGCTCACCGCCGTCACCGCCTGAGACCCGAGACCCGGGACCCGGCGCCCGGCCCCTGAGACCTGACCGCCCGACGCCCGATGCCGACGCCCGGGCACCCCGGCCCCGGCCCGCCCCCGCCCCCGCCCCGGCCGGTCCGCGGCCTCAGTCCTTCGGCGCGCCCAGTACGTCGTCGGCGACCAGCGACAGCCCGAGCAGGTACTGCTCGCCGCTCGGCGCCAGCTCGGGGCCGATCAGCCACTGGCCGGCCTGCCCGAGCAGCAGCGACTGGTAGAAGACGCCCCGGGCCAGCTCCTCCGGGGTGTCCGCCACCTCGGTCCTGCCCTGGAACAGCGCGGCCAGGCCGAGCCGCCCCTCCTTCTGCGCCGCGGCCAGCCGTTCGGACAGCCCCGGCAGGTGGTCGAGCCCGGCGAGCAGCTCGAACTGCACCGTCCACAGCCCCCGGTGCGCGGCGAAGCCGTCGCGCACCGCGTTCCAGGCCCGGACGAAGCGCTCCTTCGGGTCGTCGACGGCCGTGGCGGCGGAGAGCGCGACGCCGATCGATTCGCCCCACTTCGCCATCGCCTCGACCAGTGCCTCGACCAGCAGGGCGTCCTTGGATCCGTAGTGGTAGCCGATCGCGGCCAGGCTGACGCCGGCGCCGGTGGCGATGTCGCGGGCGGTGGTGCGCCCGTAGCCCTTCTCTTGCAGGCAGCGGGCGGCGCTGGCCAGCAGGTCCTCACGATTTCCCATGGCCCCGATGCTAGCCCCGTCCAAGACGATTGTCTTGCTCGTACGTCTGAAACGAATGATTGAGACGCTTGTACTAGACAGGCGTGCAAGACATCCGTACAGTCATCGTCATGACCACCGACGACCGCACCACCCACCGCGCCGGCCGACGTGCCTGGCTGGGCCTCGCCCTCCTCCTGCTGCCGACCCTCGTCCTCGCCATGGACATGGGCGTGCTGTTCTTCGCCGTCCCGTTCATCGCCACCGACCTGCACCCCAGCGGCACCCAGCAGCTGTGGATCATGGACATGTACTCGTTCCTGCTGGCCGGCCTGCTGATCCCGATGGGCGCGCTGGGCGACCGGATCGGCCGCCGCAAGCTGCTGATCGGCGGCACCGCCGCCTTCGCGGCCGCCTCGCTGGTCGCCGCCTGGTCGCACGGGGCGGGGCAGCTCATCGCCGCCCGGGCCCTGCTGGGCGTCGCGGGGGCGGTCTTCGGGCCCTCCACGCTGGCCCTGATCCGCAACATGTTCCCCGACCCCAAGCAGCGGCAGTCCGCGATCGGCGCCTGGAGCGGCGTGATGATGGCCGGCGCCACCCTCGGCCCGGTGCTCGGCGGCCTGCTGCTGAACCACTTCTGGTGGGGTTCGGCCTTCCTGATCGCCGTCCCGGCGATGCTGCTGGTGACGGTGCTGGCCCCGGTGCTGCTCCCCGAGTACCGCGCCCCGCAGCAGGGCCGCTTCGACCTGCTCGGCGCCGCGCTCTCGATGGCCGCCGTGCTGCCGGTCGTCTACGGCGTCAAGACCCTCGCGGTGGACGGCTGGAGCCCGCTCCCCGCCCTGGCGCTGCTCGCCGGGCTCGCGGTCGGCGGCGCCCTGGTGGTCCGGCTGCGGACGGCCGCGAACCCGCTGATCGACGTCACCCTGTTCCGGATCCGCACCTACACCGGCGCGATCACCGTCAACACCATCGCGATGTTCGCGATGATGGGCTTCACCCTCTTCACCTCCCAGTACCTGCAACTGGTCAAGGGCTACAGCCCGCTGTCCGCCTCGCTCTGGGCGCTGCTGCCCAGCGTCGGCGTCGGCGCGGCGGTCGGCGGGTTCGGCGCCCTGGCCGGCCGGGTCCGGCCGGCCGTGCTGCTGGTCGCCGGGTTCCTGGCCGCCGCCGCCGGGTTCGTCGCGATGGCCCTGGTGGACCCCGGCTCCTCGCTCGCCCTCCCGCTGGTCGCGGCCGGCGTGATCGCGGCCGGCTCGGTCGGCACCGTCAGCATCACCGGCGAGATGGTGCTCTCCGCCGCCCCCGCCGACCGGGCCGGCGCGGCCGGCGCCACCTCCGAGACCGCCCAGGAGCTCGGCAGCTCGCTCGGCATCGCCCTGCTCGGCGCGGCCGGCGCGGCGATCTACCGGGCCCGGATGGACGGCACCACCGCCCCCGACGCGGCCCGCGACACCCTGGGCGGGGCCGTCACCACCGCCGCCCACCTGCCCGGCGAGGCCGCCGACCGGCTGCTGACCACCGCCCGGGACGCCTTCGCCGACGGGATGCACGTCGCCGCGGTGGTCGGCGTCCTGGTGATGCTCGGCGCCGCGCTCGCCGCCCACCTGCTGATGCGCCACCTGCCGGCCGTCGGCGGGGCGGAGGCCGAGCCGGCGGCGCAGGAGCTCGCCGCCTGACCCGCGGCGGCGGTGCGGAGGTCGGACGTCGAAGGGACCGGGCCGGGGCGGCAGTTCGCCCCGGCCCGGTCCCTTCGCGCTGCACCCGCCCCGGTCCCGGCCTAGGGTCGCCGTATGGCGGAGCGGGACGACGACGAGCCGGCGGAGCTGGACTACCGGTTCACGCTGGCCAACGAGCGGACCTTCCTGGCCTGGATCAGGACCGCGCTGGCGCTGCTCGCCGGGGCGGTGGGGCTGGACCAGCTGACGCCGGACCTGGCGCCGGTGCCGGTGCGGGTGACGCTCTCGGTGCTGCTGGCGGCCGGCGGGGCGGGGCTGGGGTGGGCCGCCTACCACCGGTGGGTGCGGGTGGAGCGGGCGATGCGGGCGGGCGGCCCGCTGCCGGCCACCCGGATCATGCTGGTGCTGACGGTGTGCGTGGCGGTCGCCGCGGCGGTGTTCTCGGTGCTGATCGTCGGCTGGTCGCGGTGACCGCCGCCCCCCGGGACCCGGGCCTGCAACCGGAGCGGACCCTGCTGGCCTGGAGCCGCACCGCGCTGGTGCTGGCCGCCGACGCGCTGCTGGTGCTGCGCACCGGGTACGTCCGGGGGCTGCCCGGACTGGCCGCGCTGGGCGGGGTGTTGGCACTGGCGGCGGTCGGCCTGTACCTGCACGGGGTGCGGCGGCGCAGTGCGGTGGAACACGGTCCGCACGTCTCGGCGAGCCGGTGGTGGATGCGGGGGCTGACCGCCGCGGTGGTGCTGGCGGCCGCCGGGTCCGCCTGGTCGGTGCTGGTGAACACGGGTGGATGAGGTGCGCCGGGCCCGCTGCGGCCCGCCAAGGTGGTCCAGACCACATGACTCGGATCACCTGTTTTTCGGCGGCTGTTTGCCGACGGGTGTATACGTTCGCCGACCGGGCCGTGCATACTGGCCGAGTCGGGCATTCCGCTCGACGCCCTTTGTCACAGCGAGAACTTCCACGAAAGGACCGGTGGTCAGGGATGTTCCGTAACGGTCTTGAGCCCTGGCACATCGCCGTCATGGTGGTGGTGCTCGTCCTGCTCTTCGGCTCGAAGAAGCTGCCCGAGATGGCCCGCGGCCTCGGCAAGTCGATGCGCATCCTGAAGGCCGAGACCAAGGCCCTGCGCGAGGACGACGCCCCCGCCGAGACCGCGAACGCCACCGCCGCCTCGCAGGCCGAGCCGGTGCGCCCCGCGGTCGAGCCGATCGTCGTCACCAAGGTCGCCGAGGCCACCAAGCCGACCACGGCCTGACACCGCGTCGGCCCCCGGCCGACCGCGCCCGCCGTACCGGAGCCCCCGGCCCGTCGCCCTGACGGACCGGGGGCTCCGGCGTGTCGCCGGGCCCGAGTGGCTGACCGTTTTGTTCTGGTATCTCCTGGTATCCACCTGACGGCGGATCATGAGGGAGGCACCGGATGGCGGCGGATCCGTCGGAGGAGCGGGAACTCGCGGAGCTGCGCGAGCGGATCGGCCTCCTGGAGAAGCAGGGGGCGCCCCGGCGGGAGCACCACCGGGTGCGGTCCTTCTTCGCGGTGCTGCTGATCGTGCTGGCCGCGGTGCTGACCCCGCTCGGGGTGGTCGCCGCCTGGAGCAAGTCGCAGGTCACCGACACCGACCGGTTCGTCTCCACGATGGCGCCGCTGGCCGCCGACCCCTCGGTGCAGAACGCGCTCACCGACCGGGTGACCACCGCGGTGATGCAGCAGCTGCCGATCACCGACCTGCTGAACGACGCGGCCCCCGCCGACCGGCCGCTGCTGGACGCCGCGCTGGGCAAGCTCGGCCCCGCGCTGACCAGCGGGCTGACCGGCTTCGTCCACGACCAGGTGCTGCGCTTCGTCCAGTCCGACGCCTTCGCCACGGTCTGGACCGGCGTGCTGCGCAACGCGCACGCCGCCTTCGACAAGGTGCTGACCGGGCAGGGCGGCGGGGCGGTGCAGGTCAAGGGCGACACCGTCAGCCTCGACCTGGGGCCGGTGGTCGCGGCGGTCAAGGACCGGCTGGTGGCCAACGGGCTGGGGCTGGCCTCGAAGATCCCGGAGGTGCACACCGACTACACGCTGGTGCAGTCGGACGCGGTGCGGAAGGCGCAGACCGGGCTGCGGCTGCTCGACCTGGCCGGGTTCTGGGTGCCGGTGCTGGCCCTGCTCTGCGCGGTCGGCGGCGTCGCGCTGGCGGTGCGCCACCGCCGGGCCGCCGTCTGGGCGGCGCTCGGGATGGCCGCCGGGGCGGGGCTGCTGGGCATCGGGCTGAGCGTGTTCCGGGCGCTCTACCTGGACAAGCTGCCCGCCGACGTCGACCAGGCCGCCGCGATGGCGGTCTACGACACCCTGGTGCGCTACCTGCGGGCCGCGATCCGGATGGTGCTGGCGCTGGGCGTGGTGGTCGCGCTGGCCGCCTGGCTGACCGGCGCGGGCCGCCGGGCCGGCTGGGTGCGGCACCTGTGGCGGGAGGGCCTGGGAGCGGTCCGGCGGGCCGCCGAGGGCATCGGCATGCGGCTCGGCCCGGTCGGCCGCTTCGTGCACCGCTGGAAGGCGTGGCTGGGCTGGGGCGCGGTCGCCGTCGCCGCCGTGCTGCTGCTGACCTGGAGCTACCCGACCGGGGCGGTGGTGCTCTGGACGGCGGTGGTGCTGCTGGCCGTGCTGGCCGTGCTGGAGTTCCTCGACACGCCCGCCGACGAGCCCGCCGAGCCCTCCGCCGGCCCGCCGGCCGGCCCCCCGTCCGGTGGGAAGGCCGCACCGGCGTGAGGGAACTGGTCCGGACGTACCTCGTCCTGCTGGCCGGGCCGGTGCTGCTGCTGACGGCCTACTTCACGGTGCCGCTGGACTGGTTCGGGCCGCACCACCCGCTGCTCAGCTGGCTGGTGGCCGGGAGCCTGCTGGTCCTGCTCGGCCTCGGGCTGCTGCGCGAGGTGCGGCTGCAGGTGCTGGGCCGCTCCCGGCACCCGGCGCCGCGGATCCTGTTCCTGCTGTGCGGCGCGCTGGTGGTGTTCGCCACCTCCTACCTGGGGATGGCCCGGCAACCCGGCGAACTGGAGGGGCTGACCACCAAGGTCGACGGGCTGTACTTCACCGTCATCACCATGGCGACCGTCGGGTACGGCGACATCCACCCCTCCGGGCAGACCGCCCGGATCGTGGTGATGCTCCAACTCCTGTACACCGTGGTCTTCCTGACCACCGGCGTGACCGCGCTGACCCGGCAGGTGAAGACCCGCGCGGTGCAGCGGGCCCACCACCGCGACCAGGGCGACGGTTAGTCGTCCTGCTGGGCGGCCTGGGCGTGCACCGCCGCGGTCAGGGCGGTGATCCGGGTCTGCCAGCCGATCAGGACCGGGGTGTCCACGGCCTTGCGGCGCTGGAGGTCGCGGACCAGTTTCTGGGCGTCCTTGAGGGAGTCCTCGGCGTCGGCGGGCTGCTTGTCGTTGACGTCCTGGGTGGCCCGGTCCAGCAGGCCGGTCAGGTCGTCCTGCTTGTCCCGGTCCCGTTTGAAGTCGGCCTGGGCCACCTCGGCGCGCAGTTGGGCGAGCTGGGCGACCACGGGGCCGGCCTTGGGGGTGGCGGAGGGCTTGGGCGAGGCGCTGGGCTTCGCGGTGGCGGTGGCGGTGGCGGAGGGGGACGGGGAGGGCGTGGGAGTGGGAGCGGGGGTGGCGGCGGCCGTCGCGGCGGGGGTGCGCGCGGCCTCCGGGGCGGAACCGCCGCCGCCGAGCGAGAACGCGGCGATGCCGGCCACGCAGGCGATCACGGCCGCGCCGATGCCGCCGTACACCAGCGGGTTGCGGCCGCGGCGGGGTGCGGGCTCCTCGTCCTCGTAGCGGGCCCGGGGCAGCAGCGGGGCCTGCACCGGCGGCAGCACCGAGGTGCGCTGCGGCTCGGTCCACGGCTGCGGGGGCGCGGGCGGGAAGGCGGTGGGCGGCGCGGGCGGGAAGGCGGCGGCGGGGACCGGCGGCAGCACCTGGGTGGCCGCGCCGAGCAGTTGGGCGGTGCGGTCGGCGGGGGCGGCCGGGACGGCGGCGAGCAGTTCGGCGGCCGCGGACCGGGCGTCGGCGGGGCGCTCGGCCGGGTTCTTGGCGAGCAGCCGCAGGATCGCGGCGTCCAGCGCGGGCGGCACGTCGGGGCGGTGCGCGGAGACCGGCACCGGGTACTCGGTGACGTGCTTGAAGGTCACCGCGACGGGGGTGTCGGCGGTGAACGGCGGCGTGCCGGCCAGCATCTCGTACAGCACGCAGCCGACCGCGTACAGGTCGGCGCGGCCGTCGACCTGGCCCGCGGTGGCCTGCTCCGGGGAGAGGTAGGCGGCGGTGCCCAGCACCGAGGCGGTCTGGGTGAGCTGCTGGCCGGAGGAGGAGCCGGCCCGGGCGATGCCGAAGTCGACGACCTTGACCCCGCCGTCCTGGGTGATCATCACGTTGCCCGGCTTGATGTCCCGGTGCACCAGGCCCCGGTCGTGCGCGGCGGCCAGCGCGTCCAGCACGGCGGCGGCGGTGCCGACGGCGCGCTCGACCGGCAGGACGCCCTGCTCGGCGATCACCCGGCCCAGGGTCGCGCCGTGCACCAGCTCCATCACCAGGTACGGGGAGCCCTGGTCGACGCCCGAGTCGAACACCGTGACCACCCGCGGGTGCGCCAGCAGCGCGGCCGACCGGGCCTCGCGGGCGAACCGCTCGGCGAACCTCGGGTCGTCGGCCAGGCCGCCGTTGAGCACCTTGACCGCCACCGGGCGGCCCAACTGGTGGTCCAGGCCGCGGTAGACGGTGGCCATGCCGCCGACGCCGAGGATCTCACCGAGCTCGTAACGCCCGTTCAGCGCGCGTCCGATCATCGGATGCTCCCTTCAACCTCGGTCGGGCACCCGTGAACCATAGCGGGCCCGCCCGGACGGGTCTCAGGGGCGCTGGACCAGCAGGGCGGCGGTCAGGGCGGCGAGGGCGGCGGCCAGCAGTGCGCGCAGGGTGCGCTGCGGGGCGTCCTCCAGCGCGCGGCGGGCGGCGCGTTCGGCGGCGGGCGAGGTGCGGGGGAAGGTCATCGCGGGCTCGCCTGGCGGTGCGGTCGTTCGGTCACCGTGACTCCAGGGTGTTCGGACGGTACGGCCGGGCTGGGCTCCGGACGGACGGTGGACCCGGGGGAGTCCGGCCGTCCGTCCGGAGCGGTCCCCGACCGGCGGTGGACCCGGGGGAGTCCGGTGCCGGTCGGAGCTGTCCCGGACGGACGGGGGCCCGGGGGAGCCCGTCGTCCGTCCGGAGTCGGTCCGGGCGGACGACGGGTACAGGGGCCCGCCGGCCGCCCGGAGGCGGTGCCGGTCGGACGGGGCCCGGGGGAGCCCGTCGTCCGACCGGAGTTCGGTGTCAGTCCTGGCTGTTCCCCCCGCCGGACGGCCGATCGGCCTCGCGCCCCCACCTGCTCGGGAAGGGCGAGGGGGACGGCGGGGCGGACTGCTGGCCCGGGACGGCGGTGGCCCTCCCCCGGCCGTCGCCGCCCGGCTGGTCCCAACCGTGCGCTTCGAGCAGCGCGCAGAAACCGGTCACCTTCTCCGGTCCGCCCGCCGCCTTCAGCAGTTCGGCGAGCGCCGGGTCGACGGCCGCCTCCTTGGGCTTGCTGCCGCCCTTGACCCGTCCGGCGAAGCCCGCGCAGAGCGCCGACAGGTCCGGCAGGTCGGTCGGGGCGGCGGAACTCGGCCCGGGCGTCCGGGTCGGGGTGCCGGAGCGGCCCGCCGACGCGGTCGGCCGGGCGGTGCGGTCGGCGCCGGGGGTCGCGGACGGGCTGTGGGGCGCCCCGGTGGACGGGGCGGGTGCGGCACTGGTGGCCGGCGGGGCCGGGGCGGGACCGCCCAGCACCTCCGGCAGCCGGCCGGTGGAGGCCGCGACCGCGACGCCGCCCACGGCGGTGACGCCCAGCGCGACGGCCAGTGCCTTCGCGCTGAGGGCACGCGCGAGCGCGGTGTCCGCCATCTTTCGTCTCCGGTGCTGCCTGGGGGCCGGCTGGCGACGAGCCTGCCGGAACGCGGCCAGGGCCCCCTCTTCGCCGGGCAGCGGGCCGTCGCCGGCCGCCTCGCTCGTCGCAGCGGCGGCGAGCAGGGCGGCGAGCTCCGGCCGTCCTGGCGCGGACAGCTGCCCGGCGGAGGGGTCCTGACCGGCCTCCGGGTCGACCGTGACACCGCCGAGCAGCCGCTCGGCGGTGGCGCGATCGATCCGGCGGGATCGGTTGGTGCTCATCTCGTGTCCTTCAGCGTCGGCACCTGCGCCGGTGTCACACCCTGCGCGGAAACTTTTTCCCCGGCCGTCCTCCGGGCCCCCCGGCGGGGTGCCCCGGCGGCCGCTCCCCCGCCCTGCTCCAGCAGCTTGGCCAGGCGTTTGAGCCCCCGGTGGGCGGCCATCCGGACGCTGCCGGAGCGCTTGCCGAGCACCTTCGCGGCGCTCTCCGCGTCCAGTCCGAGCACCACCCGCAGCAGCACCGCCTCGGCCTGGTCGGGCGGCAGCGCGGCGATCATCGCGAGCGCCTCGGAGGTGGCGAAGGTGGTCATCACCTGGCCCTCGGTGTCCTCGGCGGCGGCCAGTTCGGCCAGGTACTCCACCGGCAGGTCGGCGACCGGGCGGCGGCGCACCCGGCGCAGGTGGTCCATCGCCCGGTTGCGGGCGACCGTCGCGGCCCAGCCGCGGAACCCGTCCGCGTCGCCGCGGAAGCCCGGCAGGTCGCGGGCGATCTGCAGCCACGCCTCGGAGGCGATGTCCTCGGCGTCCTCGGCCCGCCCGCCGACCAGCACCCGCAGGTAGCGCAGCAGCCCCGGCTGGACGGCCCGGAACAGGACCCGGAACGCCTCCTCGTCGCCGCCCTGGGCGGCGCGGACGGCCGTGGCAAGTGTCGCGTCAGGCGGCCTTCGCCCGAGCCGGGCCCCGTCGTCCGCCCCGTGGTGTTCAGCTCTGTGCACCCGCCACATCATGCGCCATCCGGGGGAACGCTCCCACCTCCGGGGCGCCGCCCGGCCGGTGACGGTGCGGTGGGCGGGCCGTGTCGGACCGGTGCGGGCCCGGTGCGGACCGACGGGACGTCAGCTCGCCCCGGGCGGACGCCGCCCCGCTCCGCCCGGAGGGGACGCAGGGCCCGCGGCGGCCCGACCTTCGTCCCGTCGGCTGCTGTCCTTCGCCCGCGGTTCGCCCCCGCTCCTCCGCCATACCGTGCACATAAGGGGCATTTCGCCCACGTCACCCTGGAGCCGAGGAGGCCGGAACCGGCATGCGCACCGCCGAGGAGCTCTACACCACCGGAATCCGCGACCACTTCGCGCCCGCCCTGCGCGCGCTCGGCTTCCGGGGCTGGCGGCACTCCTTCTCGCTGCCCGACCGCGACCGCTGGGCGGTGCTCGGCGTGCGGGCCGTGCCCGGCGACGGGCGGGTCCGGTACACCGTCAACCTCTCCGTCACCGACAAGTCCGCCTGGGACCGGCGGCGGATCCGCCCCGACGCCAACTCCCCCACCGGGCTGGAGCGCTGGCACTCCCCGATCGGCGAACTGCTGCCGGTCGGCGGCGAGGTCTGGTGGGAGGTGGTGCCCGGGCCGCGCTGGCTGATCGCCGTCGAGGACTCGGTGGCCGCCGTCCGCGGCTACGCGCTGCCCGAACTGCGCCGCCGGCTGCGGGCCGGGGACCGCGAGCCCTACCTCGGCCAGACCGAACTGGACGGCGTCAACGGCGCCCTCGCCGCGGCCGCCGTCGCCCGCATCCAGCGCGCCGAACTCACCGGCGCAGCGCTGGAGTTGCACGGCGCCTGGAGCCGGCACGACCCGGCCGCGCACGCCGTCCTGGCGGGCGCCGCCCGCGGCTTCCTGTCCGCCCGGGACGCCCGGTTCCACACCGTCCGGGTGCTCGACACGCTCGGCCGGGCGCTCTGGGAGTTCCGCGAGGCCCCCGACGGGAACCATCCCGAAGCGGACTGAGTCCCTCTCAGTGTCGGTGCGCACCCGCGCCGACCGGACGGCACGGGGCGCACACAGCGGGGGCTGACATGACGGGGACCACGGCGGTACTGCACGAGGAACGCCGGCTCGACTGGGACGGCTGCCTGAACGTCCGCGACCTCGGCCTGCTGCCCACCCTCGACGGCCGGCGCACCCGCACCGGCGCGGTCGTCCGCGCCGACAACCTCGACCGGCTCACCGCCGAGGGCCAGAACTCCCTGATCGCGTACGGCGTGCGCACCGTCATCGACCTGCGCGACGCCGTCGAGTACCGGCCGCTGCTGCCCGCCCCCGACGGCATCGACCTGGTCCGCGTCCCGCTCGACGCGCTGGCCGGACCGGACTGGTGGTCCCGCTTCGGCGCCCTGGACGGTACCCCGCTGTCCTTCCGCCCCTACCTCGACCACTGCCGGTCCGCCGTCGCCGAACTGGTCGCCGCCGTCGCCCGGGCCCGCCCCGGCGCCGTCGTGGTGCACTGCGGCGCCGGCCGCGACCGCACCGGCCTGGCCGCCCTCGTCCTGCTCGCCCTGGCCGGGGCCACCCCCACCGCGATCACCGAGGACTACCTGCTCTCCGCCGCCAACCTGCGCCCGCTGTGGACCATCCTGGCCCGCACCGAGGAGGAGGCCGGCATCGCCCGCGTCCTCGCCGACGCCGGCACCACCCCGGAGCAGGCCCTGCACGAGGTCCTGGCCGAGTTCGACGCCGAACGGTGGCTGCCCGCCGGGGACGTCGCCGCCGTCCGGGCCCGGCTGCTCGGATAACCGCTCGCCGGGCCGCCGGGCCGCGGACCAGACTGTCCGGCATGACGAACTTCTCCCTGTTCGACACCCGCGGCTACCCCACCGTCGACGTCCGCACCGGCTACGCCGGGTGGGTCGACAGCTACGAGGACACCGTCCAGGACGCGATGGACGTCGACGTGCTGGCCCGGCTCACCGTCCCGCGGTGGGCCGCCGCCGACCTCGCCGTCGACCTCGGCTGCGGCACCGGCCGCACCGGCGCCTGGCTGCTCGGACGCGGCGTCGCCGCGGTCGACGGCATCGACCTCACCCCCGAGATGCTCGCCCGCGCCCGGGCCCGCGGCGCCCACCGCCTGCTGCTGGAGGGCGACCTCGCCTCGACCGGACTCCCCGACGGCGCGTACGACCTGGCCGCCTGCTCCCTCGTCGACGAACACCTCGCCGACCTCGGCCCGCTCTACCGCGAGGCCCACCGGCTGGTCCGCCCCGGCGGCCTGTTCGTCCTGGTCGGCCTGCACCCCGCCTTCATCATGGCCGCCGGCATGCCCACCCACTACGACGGCCCCGACGGCCCCGTCGCCATCACCACCCACGTCCACCTGGTCAGCGACCACCTCACCGCGGGCCTCGCGGCCGGCTGGCAGCTCGCCGAGATGCGCGAGGAGGTCGTCGGCGACCGCTGGACCGCGCTCAAGCCCAAGTGGGAACGCCACCGCGGCCACCCGGTCTCGGCGGCGTACGTCTGGCGCAGGCCGTGACGACAGCGGCACCGCGCCCCTTGTCTGCTCGGCACCCGGTTCAGAAGCCGGAGCTGGGCGCCGTCACCAGTCGGGCGCGGCCGTCTGCCCGCGCGGCGAGGCCGGCTTCGAGGCGGAGGGCGCGGGCCGGGCCGAGGAGGGCGAGGGCTTCGGGGACGGGGGCCCAGCGGTGGGCGTCGAGTTCGCCCGGCGGGAGGGTGATCGGGGTGTCGGCGGGGAAGACGCCCAGGTCGAAGAGGAAGTGGCAGGCGGGGTGGTCGAGTTCGCCGCTGGGGTTGGTCCAGGCGACGGCCAGCAGTTCGCCGGCCTCGCGGCGCAGGCCGGTCTCCTCGTGGAGTTCGCGGGTCGCGCACTGCCGGGGGTTCTCGCCGAGGTCGACGGTGCCGCCGACGAACTGCCAGGCGTCGCGGTAGCCGGCCTTGACGATCAGGACGCGGCCGTCGGGATCGGTGATCAGGCAGCCCGCGGCGGCGTACACGCGGTGCAGGGAGGCGAGCCACTCCTCGCGGGAGGCGAACTCGGGGGCGTCGGCCATGGCACTCCTTCGGCGGGGGCGGGAGCTTGCGGCCCCACTCTCCCACCCCCGCCGGGCGGGTGTCAGTGCGCGGAGTGCCGCTCCGCTCCGCGGTGCCGGTGGCCCGGCAGGTCGGGGTGGGCGGCGGGCCCCCCGGACGGGCCGGCGGTCTCGGGCATCCGGCGGCCGCCGTGGCTGTACACCGCGTCCACGTAGTGGGGGCCGCTCCGGGTCTCGGGGGCGGCCGCGCCGTGCATCTGCGGGGCGAGGGCCACCGGTTCGGCCGCCATGCCGCGCTCCGCCAGCAGCTCCTCGCCGCTCCGGCGGAGCACGGCCGTCCTGTCGGTCGATCGCTCGGTCATCAGTGGGCTCCCTTCCTCGGACCTACATCAGGTCGATATGCCCGCTATCAGGCGATATACACCAGGACACCCGGCCCCCTTGCCGGAACGGACCGATCAAGGACGTACCGGTGTGGGACCATGCCGCGTGGCCACGGTGATACAAGCCGACGAATCCCAGGGGTCCCGCACGACCCCGCCCCCGCTCCCGCCTCCGCCCCCGCGCCGGACCCGGACCGGGCGGGTGGACCGGGTCCGCCACCCCGCCGAGCTGATCCGACTCGCCGCCGGGGCGTGCTGGACCGCCCTGGTGCTGCTGCTGGCCTACTACGCCCGCTCCTCCGCGCTCGGCCTGGACAGCGACGTGGCCCGCGGCGTCGAACTGCTGCCCTGGCCGCCCGCCAAGCTCACCGCCGCGCTGTGCGGCGCCGCGCTGCTCACCGTGCCGCTCGGCTTCGCCGTCGACCGGGTGCTGCGCGGGGAGGGCCGCCGGGTCGCCGACGGCGTGCTCGCCGCCGTCCTCGCCTACGGCCTCTCGCTCGGCCTGGACCTGCTGGTGGGCGACCTCACCGCGCTCACCCACCCGCTGCCCTCCGGCCTCGGCCGCACCGACCCGGTGTACGGGCACCTCGCGCCGGTGCTGGCCTTCATGACCGCCCTCGGCACCGCCGGGCGCCGCCGCTGGCGCACCGCGCTGGCCGCCACGCTGGGCCTGACCGGGCTGTCGGGGCTGGTCACCGGGTACGCCACCCCGCTGTCGCTGCTGCTGGCGCTGCTGCTCGGCTGGACCGCCGCGCACGCCACCCGGTACGCCGTCGGCGAGCCGGTCGGCGAACCCTCCGAGGGCCAGATCGCCGCCGCGCTGGCCGGCACCGGCGTCCGCCCGGACGTGGTGCTGATGCTCGGCAGCGGCCGCTACCTGGTCACCCAGCACGGCGACCGCCCCGACCTGGACGTCCACCTGCTCGACCGGTACGCGCAGGCCAGCGGGCTGCTCGGCCACCTGTGGCTGGCGCTGCGGCTGCGCACCGCGCCCCGCCCGTTCGGCCTGCGCCCGCTGCGCGACGGGCTGGAGCACCAGACCCTGCTCGGCCACGCCGCGTCCGCCGCCGGGGCCCGCACCCGCACCCCGCTCGCGGCGGTCGAACTCGGCCCGGACGCCGCCCTGGTGGCCTACCGGCGGATCGACGCCCGGCCGTTCGCCGAACTCTTCGACGAACGGCCCGGACCGGACGGCAGCGGCACCGCCGACACCCGCACCGCCGACACCGGCACCGAAGCCGAGACCGACGCCGACGCCGACGCCGAGACCGGTCCCACCGACGCCGAACTGCGCGACGCCTGGCAGCAGTTGGCCCTGCTGCAGCGCCGCCGGATCGCGCACCGCGCGCTCTCCCCGAACACCGTGCTGCTGGACGCCGAGGGCAGGGTCCACCTGGTCGGCCTGGCCAACGGCGAGATCGCCGCGAGCGAACTGCTGCTACGCCTGGACGTCGCCGGGCTGCTCGCCGTCCTCGCCCTGTACGCCGGACCCCGGCGGGCGGTGCGGGCCGCGGTCGAGGTGCTCGGGCCCGGGCCGGTCAGCGCCGCGCTGCCGCTGCTGCAGCCGATCGCGCTGGCCCGCCGCACCCGGTCCGCGCTCGCCCGGCACAAGGAGCTGGCCGCCGTCCTGCGCGCCGAGGTGCAGCGGCAGACGCCGCAGTCCACCGCCACCGCCGTGCCCGTCCGGCTGGAGCGGCTGCGCCCGCGCACCCTGCTCGCCGTCGTGGCCTGCGTCGTGGTCGGGTACGGGCTGCTGCAGTTCCCCAACCCGGTGGACGTGATCGCCGGGGCCGACCCGCTGTGGCTGGCCGGCGCGGTCCTCTGGGCCGCGGTCAGCTACCCGGTGGCGACCTTCGCGTTCAGCGGCTTCGTCCCCGAGAAGCTGTCGTTCCGCTCCACCCTGGCCACCCAGGTGGCCGGCTCCTTCGTCAAGGTGGTCGCCCCCGGCGGCGTCGGCGGCCTCGCCCTGAACACCCGCTACCTGCAGTGCGCGAACATCCCCACCGCGCAGGCGATGTCCAGCATCGGCGTCAGCCAGCTGTTCGGCCTGCTGCTGCACATGCTGCAGCTCGCCGTGTTCAGCGCCCTGGTCGGGGTGGACGCCGCCGAGGCCGGCGGCGAGTCGTCCTCCCCGCTGACCAGCGGCTGGGTGGTCTGGCTGGCCGGCGCGGTCACCGCCGTCGTCGCGGTGTCGGTCGCCGCGGTGCCCTCGCTGCGGCGGCGCGCCCAGACCCTGCTGCGGCCGCTGCGCGCCGAGGTGCTGCCCCGGCTGCTCGACCTGGCCCAGCGGCCCGGCCGGCTCGCCACCGGCGTGGCCGGGCAGCTGCTGGTGTCGATGTGCTTCGTGATGTGCCTGTACTGCTGCACCCGCGCGGCCGGCCAGCACCCGGGCTTCAACGCCGTCGCGATGACCTTCCTGGCCGGCAACGCGGCGGGCAACGTGGTGCCGACGCCCGGCGGCGCGGGCGGCGTGGAGCTGTTGATGCCCCGACTGCTCGAACTGACCGGCGGCATCGGCCAGGACGACGCGCGGGCCTCCGTGATGCTGTTCCGGCTGCTGACCTTCGTGCTGCCGGTGCTGCCGGGCTGGGCCGCCTTCGCCTGGCTCAAGCGCCGCGAGCAGATCTGAGGCCCGCCCGGCTAGTCCCGGTAGTCCTCGTCCTCCAGCGCGACCTCGCGGACCTGCTCCACCGCGTCGCCCTCGTCCGCGGGCTCCGCGCCGCGCTCGCGCTGCTGCCGCAACACCTCCAGGTCGTCCACCTCAGGCTCGACCGCCGCCCGTTCCTGGTCGGCGGCCTCCAGCACGGCCGGGGACTGCTCGTCGTCGTCCTCGGGGTACTCGGGATTCTCGGGGTTCTCCGCATTGGCACGCATACCGCCAGTATCCGACCGAACCGGCGGGAACCCGAGCCTTTCCGGCGGCGGGTCTCCCGTCCGGGCCCGGGCCGGGCCGTGGCGGGGGCGCGGGCGCGGGCTCAGGTGGTGGCGGGGGCGCGGCGGTTGGCGGCGGGGACGACCAGCGGGGTGCCGGTCTCCGGGTCGGGGATGACCCGGCAGGGCAGCCGGAAGACCTCCTCGACCAGTTCGGCGGTGACCACCTCGCCGGGCGGCCCGGCCGCGACCAGCTTCCCGTCGCGCAGCGCGACCAGGTGGGTGGCGTAGCGGGCGGCCTGGTTGAGGTCGTGCAGCACGGCGACCAGGGTGCGGCCCTGCTCCTGGTGCAGGCGGGCGCACAGGTCGAGGACCTCGATCTGGTGCGCGATGTCCAGGTAGGTGGTGGGCTCGTCGAGCAGCAGCAGCGGGGTCTGCTGGGCCAGCGCCATCGCGATCCAGACCCGCTGGCGCTGGCCGCCGGAGAGCTCGTCCACCGGCCGGTCGGCGAGTTCGGCGACGCCGGTGTCGGCCATCGCCTCGGCGACCACCCGCTCGTCCTCGGCCGACCACTGGCGCAGCACGCCCTGGTGCGGGTAGCGGCCGCGGGAGACCAGCTCGGCGACGGTGATCCCGTCGGGGGCGATCGACGACTGCGGGAGCAGGCCCAGGGTGCGGGCGACCTGCTTGGCGGGCAGCGTGGCGATCGACCGCCCGTCCAGCAGCACCTGCCCGGCGACCGGCTTGAGGGTGCGCGACAGCGCGCGCAGCAGGGTGGACTTGCCGCAGGCGTTCGGGCCGACCACCACGGTGAAGGAGTGGTCGGGGACGTCGACGGTCAGGCCCTCGGCGATGGTGCGCTTGTCGTAGGCGAGGGTCAGGTCGCGGCCGGCCAGGCGCGGCTCGGGCTGGGCCATCGGGGGCTCCGTTCGGGACGACGGGACGGACGGGGGCTGGTTCTTCACGGGCGGGGGCTGCTTCTCCACGGACGCCGCCGGGTCGGGGCCGTTCACAGGCGGCCGGCCCGGCGCTGGGTGGCCAGCAGCCAGACCAGGTAACCGCCGCCGAGCACGCCGGTGACCACGCCGACCGGCAACTGGCGCTCGCCGAGCAGGTGTTGCGCGGCGAAGTCGGCGGTGACCAGCAGCGCGGCGCCGGTGCACATGGACGCGGCCAGGTTCGGGCCCGGCGAGCGGGTGGTCCGGCGGGCCAGCTGCGGGGCGGTCAGGGCCAGGAAGTTGACCGGTCCGGCGGCCGCCGCGGCCAGCGAGGCGAGCAGCACGGCGGCGCCCAGCAGCACCATCCGCAGCCGCTCGGGGCGCACGCCCAGCCCGCTCGCCGCGTCGTCGCCGAGCTCCAGGGCGCGCAGCGCGGGCCCGCAGCCGATCAGCACCAGCGGGACGAGCACGGCCAGCGCGACCAGCAGCGGGCGGGCCTGCTCCCAGCCGCGGCCGTCCAGGCTGCCGGTGAGCCAGAGCACCGCGCGGGCGGCGTCCATCAGCTGGGTGCGGGTCAGCAGGTAGCCGTTGACGCCGGTGAGGATCGCCGCCGTCCCTATGCCGACCAGCACCAGCCGGGCGCCCTGCACGCCGCCGCGCCAGGCCAGCGCGTAGATCAGCACGCCGGTGGCCAGGCCGCCCGCGACCGCGCCGCCCGCCAGCGCGGCGCTGGAGCCGCCCGCGACCACGACCAGCAGCGCGCCGGTGGCCGCGCCCTGGGTGAAGCCGAGGATGTCCGGGCTGCCCAGCGGGTTGCGCACCAGGGTCTGGAACAGCGCCCCGGCGAGCGCCAGCGCCGCGCCGACCAGCAGCGCGGTGACGACCCGGGGCAGCCGCAGCTGGTTGACCACGAAATCCTCGGCCGGGCCGCCCCCGCCGAGCAGCACCCGGACCACCTCCCCCGGTGCGATCGGGTAGTCCCCGCGGCCGAGCGCGAACACCGCGACCACCGCCGCCACCAGCAGCGCGCCCGCGCACACCGCCAGCCCGCGCGGCCGGTAGCGCACCGAGAACCGGGCCACCCGCAACGTCCTCACGCCCGCACCTCCCCGGCACCGGCCGCGGCCCGTGCTCCCGCCGCGGGCGCCGGAACCGCCCGCGCTCCCGGCACCGTCGCCCGCGCGTCGGCCGCGGCCCGTCCGGTTCGTGTCGTCGTCCTCATGCTCATGCGCGGGCCTTCCCCCGTCGTGCGAAGTACAGGAAGAGCGGGCCGCCGAGGACGGCCGTGACGATGCCGACCTGGAGTTCGCCGGGGCGGCCCAGGACGCGGCCGAGGACGTCGGCGCCGAGCAGCAGGACGGGGGCCAGGACGGCGCAGTAGGGCAGCATCCAGCGCAGGTCGGGGCCGGTGAGGGCGCGGACCAGGTGCGGGACCATCAGGCCGACGAAGACGATCGGGCCGCAGGCGGCGGTGGCCGCGCCGCACAGCAGGGTGACGGCGACGATCGCGGCGGCCCGGACCGCCGCGGGCCGGGCCCCCAGCGCCCGGGCCGCGTCGTCGCCGAGCGCCAGTGCGTTCAGCGGGCGGGCCAGGGCGAGCGCGAGCAGTGCGCCGACGGCGACGAACGGCAGGATGCCGAGCACGGTGGAGGTCTGGGCGCCGGCCAGCGAGCCGACCGTCCAGAAGCGCATCTTGTCGAGCGAGGCGGTGTCCAACAGCATCACGGCACTGACGTACGAGTACAGGGTGGCGTTGAGCGCGGCCCCGGCCAGGGCGAGCCGGGCGGGGGTGGCGCCGCGTCCGCCGCCGACGGCGTACACCAGGACGGAGACCAGGGCGGCGCCGGCCAGCGCCCACCAGACGTAGCCGGTGAAGGAGCTGACGCCGAGCACGGCGGCCGCGGTGGCGACGGCGGCGGAGGCGCCCGCGTTGATGCCGAGCAGGCCGGGGTCGGCGAGCGGGTTGCGGGTGAGGGCCTGCATGACGCCGCCGGCCAGGCCGAGCGCGGTGCCGGCGAGCAGTCCGAGCAGGGTGCGGGGCAGCCGCATCCGGTGGACGACGGTGTAGCCGGGGGCGTCCGGGTCGAGGAGTCCGTGCCAGACCTCGGCGGGGCCGAGCTGCTTGGCGCCGAGGCCGAGGCTGAGCACCAGGACGGCGAGCAGCACGAGCAGCCCGGCGACCAGGCCGAGCGCGCGGGGCGAGCCGCGGCGGGCGGTGGCGGTGCCGGGTATCGGGAGGGAGCCGGTGGTGCTCAAGGGTGCTCCGGATCGGTCGGGGAACGGGTCGGCGGACCCGGGGGCCCTCCGTACCGCAACTTAGGTTAGGTTAACCTGCGTACGCCCGGCGGCTACCGCCGGGTACCGCACTCCGGCGCTCCCACCGGGGTGCGGTTCCCCCCTGCCCCGAAGCGCTCGAACCGAGGTACCGCCATGCCCTCTTCCCCCCGCCTGACCCGCCGCGGCCTGCTCGCCGCGGGCGGAGCCACCGCCCTCGGCGCGGTGCTGGCCGCCTGCGGATCCTCCGGCGACTCCGGTGGCAAGGCGTCCGGCGGGGCCCAGGACGCGGCGGGCGGCGGCGCGTGGAGCTTCACCGACGACCGCCCGCAGACCGTCACCGCGAAGAGCACCCCCGCCCGGGTGGTGGCCTTCACCGGCGCCGCCGCCGCGCTCGCCGACTTCGGCCTGGACAAGCAACTGGTCGGCGTCTTCGGCGAGACCAAGGCCGCCGACGGCAAGGCCGACCCGCAGGCCGGCAGCCTGGACGTGGACAGGATCGAGATCATCGGCAACGCCTGGGGCGAGTTCTCGATCGAGAAGTACGCGGCGCTGCGCCCCGAACTGCTGGTGACCCACATGTACGACCCGGGCGCGTACTGGTACGTGCCGGACGAGTCCAAGGACAAGATCCTCCAGCTCGCCCCGCAGGCGCTGGTCTCCACCGGCCGGGTCACCATCACCCAGCCGATCGAGCACTACGCCAAGCTCGCCGAGTCGCTGGGCGCGGACCTCAAGGCGGCGAAGGTCGTCGACGCCAAGGCCCGGTTCGAGAAGGCGTCCGAGGAGCTGCGGCAGGCGGTCAAGGCGGCCGGCGGCGTCAAGGTGATGGCCTGCTCCGGCAGCGCCGACCTGTTCTACGTCTCCAACCCGAAGATCTCCTGCGACCTGATCTACTTCGCCGAGCTGGGCGTCGAGTTCATCCAGCCGGAGAAGACCGACGGCGGCGACTACTACGAGGGCCTGAGCTGGGAGAACGCCGGCAAGTACCCGGCCGACCTGCTGCTGCTCGACCAGCGCTCCACCGCCCTGCAGCCCAAGGACCTGGCCGCCAAGCCCGCCTGGGGCCAGCTGGCCGCCGTCAAGGCCGAGCAGATCACCCCGTGGGACGCGGTGCCGCGCTTCTCCTACGCCGGGTTCGCCCCGCTGATCGAGCGGCTGACCGCCGCCGTCCAGAAGTCCCGCAAGCTGAGCTGAGAGGCAGTCGGATGACCGGCCAGGCCCAGGAGTACGACTTCTTCCCGGCGCACGTGCTGCGCACCCGGCGGCTCGGCCCGACCCTGCTGCGGGTCACCTTCGGCGGCGCGGCGCTGCGCGGCTTCGCGAGCGGTGGGCGCGACCAGTCCTTCTCGCTGTTCCTGCCGCACCCCGGCCAGGACGAGCCGGAGCTGCCGTACGCGGAGGGCGAGGGCTGGTTCGCGGCCTGGCGGGCGATCCCGGCGGAGCGGCGGGCCGTGCTGCGCTCGTACACGGTCCGCGCCCAGCGGGCCGAACCGCCCGAGCTGGACGTCGACTTCGCGCTGCACGGCACCGGACCGGACGCCGGACCAGCCACCACCTGGGCCTCGACGGCCGGGCCCGGCGCGCGGGTGGTGCTGCTCGGCCCGGCCGTCGCCGACAACCGCTCGGTGTCCTTCCGGCCGCCCGCGGACACCGGCTGCGTCCTGCTGCTGGCCGACGAGACGGCGCTGCCCGCGGCGGGCGGCATCCTGGAGTGGCTGCCGCCCGGCACCCGCGGACTGGCCTGGATCGAGGTCCCGGACGCCGCCGACATCCAGGACCTGGCCGCCCCCGACGGCGTGCGCGTCCACTGGCTGGTCCGCGCGCCCGGCGCCCCCTCCGGCCTGCTGCCCGCGCTGCGCGCGGCCGACCTGCCCGACGGCGCCCCGTACGCGTGGATCGCCGGGGAGTCCGGCACCGTGAAGGAGCTGCGCCGGCACCTGGTGCGCGAACGCGGCGTCGACAAGCGGGCGGTGACGTTCTCCGGCTACTGGCGGCGCGGCGCGTCCGAGGACCGGCTGCGCGAGGAGGCGTCCGCCGGGCGGTCCTGACCCCCGGCCCCTCCCGTGGAAGGCCCGTCCCGCTGAAGGCTCCTCCCGTGGAAGGCCCGTCCGGTTCCCGACCGGACGGGCCTTCGTCACGTGGCGACACCGAGCCTTAATGACCTTTTATCGCTCCTGCAAGTGATGTGCAATAAGGTGGCACTCGCAACTGACCCTCCGTCGAACGAGAAGGGCTGCTCCGCCATGGGTGCCTACACGCTGCCTGACCTGCCGTACGACTACTCCGCCCTCGAACGCGCGATGTCCGCCGAGATCCTCGAACTGCACCACTCCAAGCACCACCTGGCGTACGTCAACGGCGCCAACTCGACCCTCGACCAGCTCGCCGAGGCCCGTGACAAGGAGCAGTTCGGCGCCCTGGTCGGCCTGCAGAAGACGCTCGCCTTCCACCTCTCCGGGCACGTCCTGCACTCGCTGTTCTGGGAGAACCTCTCCCCCGACGGCGGCGACCGCCCCGAGGGCGCCCTCGCCGACGCCGTCACCGAGCACTTCGGCTCCTTCGACGCCTTCCGGCAGCAGCTCACCGCCGCCACCGTCGGCGTCCAGGGCTCCGGCTGGGGCATCCTCTCCTGGGAGCCGCTCGGCCGGCGCCTGATCGTCGAGCAGGTCTACGACCACCACGGCAACGTCGGCCAGGGCAGCGTCCCGCTGCTCGCCTTCGACGCCTGGGAGCACGCCTACTACCTGCAGTACCGCAACGTCCGCCCCGACTACGTCACCCGACTCTGGGACGTCGTCAACTGGCAGGACGTCAGCGCCCGTTACGCGGCCGCCACCCAACAGGGCTGAGCACCGGACGGCGGGGCCGGGGCGGGGAGCGGAGGATACGGACTCAGCGACCGCCCGCCGCCCGGCCCCGCCGCAGGACCCGCCCCGCGAGCAGCGCGCCGAGCAGGAAGGCGCCCGCCGCGACCAGGGCCGAGACGTGCAGGCCGCGGACCGGGCCCAGGCCGCCCAGCAGGGTGCCGAACAGCGCCACGCCCAGCGAACTGCCCACCTGACGGGCCACGTTGAACACCGCCGAGGCCGTCCCCGCCGCGTCCGGCGGGGACGCCTCCAGCACCGCGACGGTCGCCGACACCACCGTCACCGGCGTCGCCAGACCGGTCGCCGCCAGCGCCGGCAGCAGCACCGGGTAGGGCGTGTCCGGCCCCGCCGCCAACCAGCCCAGGAACCCCGCCGCCCCCAGCAGCAGCGCCCCGGCCATCGGCGGGTACGGGCCGTACCGGGCCGCCAGCCGGCTCGACAGCGGGGCCGCGAGCAGGCCCATCCCCACCGAGGGCAGCAGTGCCAGGCCCGCCCCCAACGAGCCGTAGCCGCGCACCAGTTGGAAGTGCAGGGTCAGCACGTACAGCATCCCGTAGTAGCCCAGGCCGAGCAGCAGGCCGACGGCGTCCACCGCCGCGAGCCGCCCGTCCCGCAGCAGCGCGGGCGGCAGCAGCGGCTCCCGTCCGCCCGGCTCCGCCGTCCGCGAGTTCGCCGCCCGCAGGTCCGAGTGCCGCCCCAGCCGCCGCTCCAGCCCCAGTTCCACCCGGGCGAACCCGGCCAGCGCCGCCGCGCCCACCCCGAACGCGCCCAGCACCCACGGCGAGCCCCAGCCCCGGACGCCCGCCTCGTTCACCGCCCCGACCAGCGCCACCAGACCTACCACGCCCAGCAGTTGGCCCACCGGATCGCCCCGCCGCGCCGTCCGCCGCGCCGCCACCGGCGGGACGTACCGGCGGGTCAGCACCGCCGCCAGCGCCGCGACCGGCAGGTTCACCCAGAACACCCACCGCCACCCCGGCCCGGCCACCAGCAGCCCGCCCAGCGCCGGACCGGCCCCGAACGCCACCGCCGAGACCATCCCCCACACCCCCACCGCCCGGGCCCGCAGCGCCCCGTCCGGGTACGCCGCCCGCAGCAGCGCGAACGAGGCCGGCACCAGCAGCGCCGCCCCCGCCCCCTGCCCGAACCGGGCCCCGACCAGCACCGCCCCCGACGGGGCCGCCGCGCAGAGCGCCGAAGCCGCCGCGAACACCCCGAGCCCCGCCAGGTACGGCCGCCGGTGCCCGAACCGGTCGCCGATCCCGCCGCCGAGCAGCAGCAGCCCCGCGAACACCGTGCTGTAGCCGTCCACCACCCACTGCACCCCCGCCGCCCCCACCCCCAGCGAGGCCCGCAGCCCCGGCACCGCCACGTTCACCACCGTCACGTCCAGCATCACCAGGAAGGAGCCCAGACTCAGCGCGACCAGCGGCGGCAGGGCGAGCCGCGCCACCGGCGGCCGGACGGGGGCGGGAAGCGTGCGCGCTACGGAAGTCATGACGGCAGTCTCAGCGCGGAACCGTTCGTCCCCCGGCGAACCGTGCCCGCCGTAGGCTGGTCCGGTGCCCGCCCTCCCCGCCCCCTCCAGCGGCCAGCCCGACGTCGCCCGGGCCGCCGCCCTGCTCGCCGACCCGTCCCGGGCCCGGATGCTGAAGGCGCTCGGCGACGGCCGCGCCCTGTCCGGCGCCGTCCTCGCCGCCGAGGCGGGCATCGGCGCGCCCACCGCCAGCGCCCACCTGGCCCGGCTGCTCGACGCCGGACTGGTCACCGTCCGCAGCAGCGGCCGCAACCGCTTCTACCGGCTGTCCGGCCCCGAGGTCGGCCACGCCCTGGAGGCCCTCGCGCTGATCGCGCCCCCGCTGCCGATCACCTCGCTGCGCGAGAGCAGCACCGACAACGCGCTGCGCCGCTCCCGCACCTGCTACGACCACCTGGCGGGGCGGCTCGGCGTCGCCCTGATGGGCGCCCTGCTCGACCGCGGAATGCTCACCGGCCACGACGGCACCCACCAGCCGGCCGCCGCCGTCCGCGACCGCGCCAGCGGCTACGGCCACGACCACCACTACCGGCTCACCCCGCCCGGCCGGGCCGCCCTGCAGCGGCTCGGCATCGACCTCGACGCCCTCCCGCCGCGCCGCCCGCTGGTCCGCTACTGCGTCGACTGGAGCGAACGCCAGCACCACCTGGCCGGGGCCGCCGGAGCCGCCCTCACCGCCCGACTGCTCGCCCTGCAGTGGATCCGGCACGGCACCGGCCCCCGCGTCGTCCACCTCACCCCGGCCGGCGCCACCGGCCTCGCCGACTGGATCGGCCTGCGCCCTAGCATGGCTCCGTGAACGCTCAACGGGACGAAGCAGCACGGGAGTTCGAGAGCCACCGGGGGCGGCTGTTCGCGCTGGCCTACCGGATGCTCGGGTCGGCCGCCGAGGCGGAGGACACCGTGCAGGACGCCTACCTGCGCTGGCACGGCACCGAACCCGGGCAGGTCGCCGCGCCCGGGCCGTGGCTCAACAAGGTGGTCGCCAACCTGTGCCTGAACCGGCTCACCTCGGCCCGGGCCCGCCGCGAGGAGTACCCGGGGACCTGGCTGCCGGAGCCGGTGGCGAGCGGGGCGCTCGGACCGATGGAGCGGGCCGAGCAGCGCGAGGCGGTGTCCTTCGCGGTGCTCACCATGATGGAACGCCTCTCCCCGCCCGAGCGCGCCGCCGTCGTGCTGCGCGACGCGTTCGCCTACAGCCACCGGGAGGTCGCCGGCGTCCTGGACTGCACCGAGGCCGCCGCCCGGCAGCTCTACCACCGGGGCCACAAGCACCTCGCCGACCAGGCCCCGCGCGCCGCCTCCGCTCCCCTCGCCCCCTCCGGCACGGACGCCGAGCAGAACGCCGCCCTGCTCGGCCGCTTCCTGCGGGCCGCCTCCGACGGGTCGCTGGAGCAGCTCGAACAGCTCCTCGCCGAACAGGTCGTGGTGTGGTCGGACGGCGGCGGCAGGGTCCGCGCCGCGCTCCGGCCGGTGCACGGCCGCGGCAACGCCGCCCGCTTCCTGGCCGGCCTGTTCGAACGGTTCACCGACGGCGTCCGGTTCGAACTCGCCGAGGCCAACGGCACCGCCGTCCTGCTCGGCTGGGAGGGCCCGGACCTCACCTCGGTCAGCGCGGTCGAGGCCGGACCGGACGGCGTCACCGGCATCCGGATCCTCCGCAACCCGGACAAACTCTCCCACTACGCGGAACGGCACCGCGCGCTGTCACAGAACGGCTGACCGTCCGGTTCCTCCTGGTGAACCCCCCGCCCACCGGAGAGGAAGCCGACCATGAACTCCCCCGCGAACCCGCCCGCGGACTCCCCCGCCCCGGACTCCCCCGCGCCGGACTCCCCCGCGCCGAACCCGCCCGCGGACTCCCCCGCCCCGACGCTACTGGTGACCGGCGCGACCGGCGTCCTCGGCCGCGAGGTGCTGCGCCGCGCCCGCGACACCGGCCGCCCCGTCCACGCCCTCACCCGGCGCACCGCCCTCCCCGCCGGGGACGGCACCCACTGGCACACCGGCGACCTCACCGCGGGCACCGGCCTGGACGCGGCGCTCGCCGACGTCGACGCCGTGATCCACTGCGCCAGCGACCCCCGGCACCCGAAGAACGACCTGCCCGCCCTCCGCCACCTGCTGGAAGCCGCCCGGCGGGCCGGGGTCCGGCACGTCGTCAACATCTCGATCGTCGGCGTCGACCGGATCCCGATGCGCTACTACCGCGTCAAGCTCCGGGGCGAGGAGCTCCTCGCCGCGTCCGGCCTCGGCTGGACCAACCTGCGCGCCACCCAGTTCCCCCAGCTCCTCGACGGCATGCTCGGCACCCTCGCCAAGCTGCCCGTCCTCCCCATGCCCTCCCGCACCCCCGTCCAGCCCGTCCACCCCGCCGAGGTCGCCGCCCGCCTGGTCGAACTCGCCCTCGGCGAACCCGCGGGCCACGCCCCCGACTTCGCCGGCCCCGAGACCCGCCCCGCCACCGACCTCGCCACCGGCTGGCTGCGCGCCCACGACCGCCGCCGCCCGGTCCTCCCCCTCCACCTCCCCGGCCGCGCCGGCCGCGCCCTGCGCGCAGGCGCCCTCACTGCCCCCCGGAACGCCCGCGGCACCCGCACCTGGGAGGACTTCCTCGCCGCGAAGCGCTGAAGCGGGAGCCTCCGCCAGGGGCTCGGGGAACGGCGAGCCCGGGTCTGCGGGCGGTTCACTGCCGAAGCGCGCATCTGCTCCTGGTTCCGTTCACCACACGCAGCAGCACGAACCTCCGACGGGCTCCGACCACCAGCAGCACCGACCCGCCGTTCCCCGAGCCCCTCCGTGCACCCGCCAACGCCCCTGAGTACTCGCCTCCTACTGGAAGGCGGGTCGGGCCCCGGCCGCCCAGTCCGCGAAGCTCCGGGCCGGGCGGCCGAGGACCCGCTCGACGTCCGGGCTGACCGACTGCTCCTCGGGGAGGGGCGAGCCGAGGATGTCGAGCGTGCCGTCGAGGACCTCCTCGGGCACGAAGGCCGCCAGGTGCGCGCGGGCCTGCTCGCGGGTGAGCCCGACGAACGCGACCTCCTCCCCGAGCACCTCCCCGAGCACCGCCGCCTGCCGGCGGGGCGTGATCGCCTCCGGCCCGGTGAGCACGTACACCTCTCCGTGGTGCCCGTCCTCCCGGAGCACGGTCGCGGCGACCGCCGCCAGGTCCGCCGGGTCGACGACCGGCAGGGCCACGTCCCCGAACGGGGCGTGCACGGCGCGCTGTCCGCGGACGCTCTCGGCCCAGGCGTACGCATTGGAGGCGAACCCCCCGGCCCGCAGCACGGTGTACTCCAACCCGCTGAGCCGCAGGGCGAGTTCGAACTCGCGCAGCCGGGCGTGCGAGGCCGCCTCCGGCCTGGTCCCGTTGATCTGCGAGGACAGCAGGACGACCCGCCCGATCCCGGCCTCCCGGGCCAGGTCCAGCAACTCGGTGGCGGGCGCCCCGGGGCCGTTGAGCTCGCCGCCCAGCAGCAGGAACAGCGCGTCCGCCCCCTTCAGCGCGGGCTGGAGGCTCGCGAAGTCCGCCAGGTCCGCGACCACGTGCTCGACCCCCTCCGGGAAGCCGCCGGACGGCACCCGGCGGGAGACCGCGGTGACCTGCTCCCCCGCCCCGGCGAGCAGCGCGACCAGCGGACGGCCGACGTTCCCGGTGGCTCCAGTGACAACGATCATGATCGCACTCCTCGATCCGCAGGGACCCGAAGTCCCTTGCCCCCGTGGCCCGTTCGGCCACGTCGAAGAAGCTAGCATCGTGAATATAGTAGGTACCTAGAGGAAACCGACCCACCGATCGACCACCACCCCGAATAAAGTGGCTACCCAAAAGAAACCGGACGACGGAGAGGGCCCGCCGTGACCGCACAGAACCACCCCGCCCCCGGCGCCGGCGGCGCCCAAGCCTGCCCGATCACCCCCGTGCTCGACATCGTCTTCAGCCGCTGGACCACCCCGATCCTCTGGACCCTCCACCAGTTCGGCCGGCAGCGCTTCGTCGAACTCAACCGGAACGTCGGCACCATCACCGCCAAGGTCCTCACCCAACGCCTCCGCCAACTGGAACGCGACGGCCTGGTGATCCGCACCTACCACCCCGAGGTCCCGCCCCGGGTCGAGTACGAGATCAGCGAACTCGGCCTCACCCTGGCCCCCCTCTTCGCCACCCTCACCACCTGGTCCACCACCCACCTCCCCGAAGTCGAACGCGCCCGCACCACCTTCGACACCACCCACGCCTGACCCCACCGAAGCCCCCGGCCGAGGAACCCGGAAACGACAAAAGGCCCAGGCCGCGAACCACGCGACCTGGGCCTCCACTGAGCTTGACTCTGTCGGGGATCTTGGAGCTTTCCCGGTGTGCCGGCCTGGCCAGTGGGCATGCTCGGGGCTGATCGAAGACCGTGTAGTTGTCGAGGTGTCAGTTGTCGCTCCGTCCCCGCTCCGGTGAGCAAGTCCCCGTTCTGACCGCGCAGATCGCGCGGGCGAGCAATCCGGGCGGGACGACAGCGATGTGGGTCAGAGACCGGTTGGACGGGCTATCGCGCGATGAGGACTTCGCGGGCTGGTACTCGCGCGACGGACGCCCCGGCATCTCGCCTGCCCAGCTGGCCACCGTCAGCGTGCTGCAGTTCCTGCTCGGCCTGTCGGACCGGCAGGCGGCCGAGGCGGTGCGCTGCCGTATCGACTTCAAGTACGCGATGGCCATGGAACTGGACGATCCCGGCTTTCACCACAGCGTGCTGGCCGACTTCCGTGAGCGCCTGGCCCAGGACGACGGGCCTTCGCCCGTGATGGTGGACACGCGGTTGGTTGTCACGCGGCGAGCGTGAGTTTAGCCGTGTGGTGGCGGCGTTCGTATTCGTTGGGGCTGAGGTGGCCGTTGGCGGAGTGGCGGCGGCGGGTGTTGTAGCGGGTAAGCCAGGCGAAGACGGTCCTGCGGCAGGTGGCGGGGTCTCCGTAGTCGCGGGCGCCCCGAAGCGTCTCGCGCTTGAGGGAGGCGTGGAAACTCTCGCAGGCCGCGTTGTCCGCGCTGCTGCCGACCGCGCCCATCGACCGGGTGACTCCCAGTTCCGAGCACAGGTCGGCGAAGGCCCGTGACCCGTATTGCGCCCCGTGGTCGGAGTGGAACACCGCCCCATCGAGATCGCCGCGGGTCGCGGCTGCCATCCGCAGCGCGTCGTTGACCAGATCGGTGCACATGCTGTCGGCGATGGACCAGCCCACGGCCTTGCGGCTGAAGCAGTCCAGCACGGTGGCCAGGTAGAGGAACTCCCCGCCGGCCAGCGGCAGATACGTGATGTCGCCCATGTACTTGAGTCCCGGCTCCGGTGCGGTGAAGTCCCGCTCGAACAGGTCCGCGATGACCGGCGCGGCGGGGTCCGGGACGGTGGTGCGACCCCTTCTTCGAAAGCGGAGACCGGCGATGGAGTACGTCCGCATGACCCGGGCGACCCGCTTGTGGTTGACCCGAGCTCCGGTCTCGCGCAGTTCCGCGGTCACCCTCGGTGAGCCGTAGGCTCCGCCGGAATCGGCGTGGATCCGGCGGATCCGTTCGGCCAGAACCTGGTCCTCGCGTCGCCGGACGGCTCTGGCCTCGGCGCCGCCGAGCCACTTGTAGTAGCTGGACCGGTTGACGTCCAGGACCTGGCACAGCCGCTTCACGCCGAAGGCGTCCCGGTGGTCGTGGACGAACTGGAAGCGGTTCACCAGTTCGTCTCGCCGGCGAAATACTTGGCCGCCCTGCGCAAGATGTCCCGCTCGGTGGCCAACTTGCGCTCGCTCGCTTCGAGTTCGGCGACCCGGGCCTCCAGTTGCCGGATCCGCTCGCCGGGGTCGGCGGGCGGATCCGCCCGCCCGGCACTGGCCGGCGTCGTCCTGCCCGCCCGGGCGGGTGCGGGGGCGGTACCGCGGCGCGCCCGGTCCCGCAGCACCCACTCACGCAGCGTCGCCCGGTTGATGCCCAGATCGGCGGCGATGTCCTTGTACGTCGCCCCGGGCGTGGACTCGTACAGGGCCACGGCATCGGCCCTGAACTCGTCCGAGTAGTCCTTCATCGCCATCGGCGCTTTTCTCGCTTCCTCCGGATCAAGCAGATCCAGTATCAGCGTGTCCACCACTCAGGGCGAAGGCCCGACCGCGCCGACCGCCTCCTCGATCTGGCCCTCGCACGCTTGAAGGAGGCCGGACTCGTGCACGAACGCACCACCCAGCGCACCGACTCCACCCACGTCCTGGCCGCGGTGCGCGAACTGACCCGGCTCGAACTGGTCACCGAGGCCGTCCGTGCCGCACTGGAAGAAGTGGCCCGCACCGCCTCACACCTGCTGACTGGTCTGGTCGACAAGGACCGGGGACGCCGCTACGGTCGCCCGGTCCGCCTGGGCAAGAACCCCACCCGGCCCAAGACCAGGATCCTCGCCGCCGGCGACGACGCCTACCGCCTGCTGGAACACCTCCACCGACACGGGCCGGGCTACCGGCCCGGGCCGCAGGCCGAAGCCCTGCGGCAGATCCTCGTGCAGCACTACTACCGCGACGCTGGGGGCCGCCTGCGCTGGCGCACCGCCGACGACGGCGGCCTGCCGCCCTCCTCGGCGGCGATCGTCTCCCCCTACGACACCACGGCCCGCTACGTCCGCCACGGGCACATCATCAGCTGGAAGGGCTTCGCCGCGCATGTCACCGAGACGTGTGCCCCCGACAGCACCAACGTGATCACGGACGTGGCCACCACCTCGGCCGCCACGAACGACGGCCAGGCCCTGCCCGGCATCCACGCCCGCCTGGCACGCCGCGAGCTTCTGCCCGACGAGCACCTGGTCGACGGCGGCTACACCTCTCTCGTCTACCTGGAACGAGCCGCCCACGAACACCGGGTCACCGTCAGCGGGCCCCTGCCGGGCAACCCCACCCGCCAGCACCGCAAGAACGAAGGCTTCGACCGGGACGACTTCCACATCGACTTCGACCGCCGACAGGTCACCTGCCCGAACGGCCAGGTCAGCGCCGGGTGGCACGGCCCCTACCCGACATCCTCGCCCACCGCAGCCCCCCTGATCGTGGCCCGCTTCACCAGAAGCCAGTGCCAGCCGTGTCCCGACCGCCCCCGCTGCACCAGCTCCAGCGACGCCCGCAACGTGGGATTCCCCCCGCGAGAACTCCGCGACCTGCAGATCCGCGTCCGTGCTAAGCAGCAGACACCCGCCCGATACGCGGTCCGCTCCGGCATCGAGGGCACCATCAACGAGTTCGCCCACGGACACGGCATGCGCCGCTGCCGCTACCGCGGACAGCCGAAAGCCCACCTGCAACACGTCCTCACGGCCATCGCCGTGAACATCGAACAGCTCAGCAACCGATCAGTCACCGAGGAAGCCTCACCACCGAGACCGCCGACCGCCCTCCAGACCTTCCTGGACCAGCACGGGATCCCCCGGACGAAGTCCTGGCGCACCCTCGGTACTTGAGCCCCGCTGTTCAAGATCCCCGACAGAGTCAAGCTGAGAAAGTGTTGGGTTAGCTGATGACTACTGGTTGTTGAGGTCGTCGGCGAGGCAGCGGGCTGCTTCGGTCTCGATGGGGCCGCGTGGTTCGATCTCCTCGCCGGCGAGGCGGGCGGCCATGAGGCGGATCATGGCGACCTTGATCATCGCT
>NZ_BAAANS010000078.1:0-33545 GCF_039529925.1 Kitasatospora saccharophila
TCTCCCCGCACGTCGTCGACCCGCTGCTCGCCTACTTGAAAGCCATCGCGGACCCGCCACGAGAGCGCGACTATCGAAGCATCCGAGATGCCAAGGCTCTACTCCTGTCGAACGAGGCGGACTTCGATCTGGTGAGCGAGATCGCACACGGAGGACGATCCGCAGCGAGCACCTGAAGTATCGGCTGCCAGGACGCGCTCTCCATGGCTCCGAGCGCCGGTGCTGAGCCCGAGGGGGCTCAGCACCGGCGCGCCCCTGGAGTCCCCCGGGCGCTCCCGGTCGATGATGCGCTCGAACTCCACAGGTTCCGCGGCGACGAGACAGGCGCTGTGTCGACATGCGGGTGCGGGCCGGACTGCAGAAGCCGACCGACGCTGCGACCCGACCCGAGGCAGGCCCCGGGTGCGCCAGTCGCTGGTCGGTTTCCACTTCCGATCTGAACAGTGCTCTGGGGGCATTGTTGTTGTCCGCGGACAACAACGGTCGGACCTCCGTGAACGCTTCAACCCGGCGGAGGCCGCCCGGCGGGCGGACAACATCGTCGTGTCGCGCGTCAGACCCGCGCGTAGAGGGCCTCGATGAGAGCTGCGAAGTCTTCGTCGTTCAGGCCCTCCCTGAGGGTGGCGGCCTGTTCCTCGGGGGTCGGACCCAGCGCACGGACGAGATCAGCGGCCAGGGGAGCCGGTGTCGTCTTCACCGCAGTCTGCACCACGGCCGTGTTGTCCGCGGACAACACCGGACCCGCGCCCGACCTGGGGAGCAGCTCGCCTCCCGGGTTCTCTTCGGCTGGAGCCTCGACGATGCGCTGCTCGGGGATGTTGTCCGCGGACAACATCCCCGACGGTGCGGGGAACTCCTTGTCGGCCTGCGACCCTGTGCCCGGCACCGGTGCTGCGGCGGAGGGGTGCTGCTCCGGTGCCTTGATGCTGCGGTCCTCGGACTGGGCCGGGGTTCGGGGGGAAGGGGTACTGTCCGGGGGCAGCGCGGGGGTCTTGGCTGCTTCCAGGAGGTCCTTGGCCTGCCGACGCCGGTCCTTCTCCTCTGTCTTGAGCCCCTCCGCCATCGCGAGGAGGTCCTCGACCCTGAGGGAAGGAGTGTCCTTGAGCGCGCGGGCAAGCCTGCGGGCGTAGCGCTCGGCGAGAGTGCCGGCTACCAGCATGTCCTGGAGTTCGGAAGGCAGGGTGAGGAGAGCGATTTGGTTGCCGACCCAAGAACGGTCCTTGCCGCGGCGGCGGGCGACCTCGGCGGCGTTGCCGTCGCAGGCGCGCAGGAGGTCGGCGAGGCCCTGGGCGCGTTCGATGACGTTGAAGTCCTGGCGCTCGTCGTTCTCGAGCATCAGGTAGTCGATGAAGTCGGCGCAAGTAGTGGCGAGGTCGTCGCGGATGACGAAGTCGAGGTGCTCGATCTTGACGCGCAGTGCGGAGCGGTAGCGGCGTTCGCCGTTGAGGATGATCCACTCGGCGTTGTCGATGTCGGCTTCGTGTTCGGGCCACAGAGCCAGATAGGCGTCTTTGGTGACGGCGACGCAGGCGGTGGTCTGCTTGCGGGCGAGACTGTGGCCGAGAGCTTCCTGTTCCTCGTCGGTGCCGAAGTAGCGGCGCGGGTTGACGAGGCTGGGGCGGACCTTGCCGAGGGGCAGGCGCTGGAGTTCGTAGTCGGGGATGGATCCCTCGGCAACGGCCTTGGCGCGTCCTCGTTCACTGCGGGGCCGAACGGCGCCGAAGCTGCTCGCGCCGCCGAGTCGGTCTGCTGCGCGGGTCATGCGGTGATCCTCCGGGCGATCTCGCGCATGACGTCAGCCTGTTCGCTGTCGGGCGCGTGGGAGAGCAGGGGCTTCTTGACGCGGACTGCCTCGCGCTGGTCCTTGAGGTCGTTGACGACCGCGATGACGGCGGGTTCCTCTATGGCCTGCCACTCCTTGAGGGCGGAGGTGGCGACGAAGCCCTTGCGGGAGTCGTAGAGGTTGACGACGAAGCCGAAGTCGTGGATGTCGATGTCGAGGTCGTCGCAGAGGGATTCGATCTGCTCGCGCAGCATGATGTAGGCGTCGGCGGAGGAATCCTCGGCCTGGACGGGGATGATCAGGCCGGACCGTCCCTTGGGCTCGCCGTCGCGGGTGCGGGCGTAGTAGAGGGCGTTGTCCATGGCGTAGCCGAGGCTGGGCGGGCAGTCGACGATGATGACGTCGAATTCGCGCTCGACGACGGCCAGTGCCTTCTCGAGGGCGGTTTCCTTGACGCGGACGTCGCGGGAGGTGACGAGCTTGGCGTCGAGGAGGAAGGCGTCGGTGCAGGCGGGAAGGACGAATAGGCGTCCTTCGAAGGCTTCGCCGGGGACCTCGACAAGTAGCTCGCGCAGGTCGCTGGAGCGTTCGCCGGTCATGTTCTTGGCGAGGCTGTCGCCCTTGATGGGCAGGGGGCTGATGCCGAGTTGGAGCGTGAGGTGGCTCTGCGGGTCGAAGTCGACGATCAGTACGCGGTAGCCGGATTCGGCAAGAGCCTGGGCGGTGCCGTTGGAGATGGCGGTCTTGCCGACGCCTCCCTTCTGGTTAGCGACGACAATGCGCTGCGGGCCGGTGGGGAGTCGGACCGGCTGGCGGCGCGGGTTGGCGTCGAGCCAGAGTCGGATCGCCTGGGCGAGCCCCTGGTTGTAGGGGACTTCGCGCTGGGAGCAGGCGATGCGGAAGGTCTTGTACAGGTCGGAGGGGACGTAGGTGGAGAAGGAGGTGCTGGCGGAGGTGTCGATCGGCTGGAACGGCCCGGTGGTCTCCAACCACGCGCTGACACCAGCGGTGACTGCGTCCTGGATGTCAACCCCGACGGTCGCGGCGCGGATCTTCAGTTCGCGGCGCAGCGCGGCAGGCAGTTTGGTAACCACCTTGTCGCGATTGTCCGCCGAAGTCTCGGTACTCATGCGGGGAGTTTACTAACCTGCGAGAGCTTGTCACGTCACCGACTCACCACCTATGGGTGGTCTATGATGCTGTGTCTGTTTTGTCTCTTGGTGTTGTCCGCGGACAACACCAAGAGACAAAACAGACACAGTTCACTGTTCTGGCTGGCAGCGCCGCGCCATGGCTTGATCCACGATCCGTCGGCGGCAGGGGGCGGAAACGGATCTGGGTCGTTGCGGTAGGGCGAAGATTCAAGCGCTTCGCCCTGAAACACAAAGAGGCCCTGCACCCGCGCAGGTGCGCGACTGCAGGGCCTCTGGGGTGTCTCGTCGGTGGCGCGCCCTACAGCAGGGCGAACTGGTCTTCGTCCGGCTCGGGCCTGTCCTCGGTGCGGGCGTCGGCGCGGGCCTCCTCGTGCTCCTGGTCGTCCCGCTCGCACACGAGGCGGCCGGTGGGCAGTTCGCCCCAGCCGCGGCTGCCGACCGCGTCGGCGGAGGCCGCCTCGGCGTTGTCGTGGTGGGGGATGAACTCGTCCTCGACCAGGTCGCCGCAGATGCTGCACCGGGCGGTCCAGCACAGCGACGGAACGGCGATGCCCGCGCCGGAGCGGGCCGCGCCCTCGCGCCGCCAGGCGTGGCCGTAGTTCAGGACCACGGCGTGGTGGGCGGGCTGGGGCGGGTGGTCTTCGTCGCGGTCGATGGTCATGGCGTTGTACTCGGCGGCGGCCATCAGGGCGGTGGCGAGGTCGGGCATCTCCAGCAGGGTGCTGTCGGGGCCGGCAAGCCACAGTTCCCATTCGCGGGTCGCCGTGCCGGGGCGCAGTCGCTGGGCGGGGTCGGCGGTGAACAGGCCGCGCCGGGCGGCCGGGGTGACGGTGGGGCTGGCAGTCATCTCGGACGTCTCCTTCAACGGGGTTGGCCGGCCCGCGGTGTGCGGGCCGGCCGAGCGGAGGGGATGGAGTCGTGAGGCGGCCGGACTACAGGCTGCCGTCGGCGTGGACCTCGGCCTCCTGGTCCCGGTCGTTCTCCTCGTCGGCCCCGGCGGCGGGCACCAGCTCCTCGATGCCGAGCTCCTCGCCGATCTGCGCCCACGGGTCGCTGTTCTCGGCGGCGGGGAGGTCCTCGATGCTCTGGGCGAGGAGCGCGACCACCTCGCCGATGCTGCGCACCTGCACCGGCTGCTCGCCGTCGCACACCAGCAGGAAGTTGCGGGTGGTGTGGCCGTCGGCTCCGGCGGGGGAGGGGACGCACAGCAGGTGCGCGCCGTCGGACAGGTCGCACGTCGCGGAGCCGTCCGGGTGGCCGATCCAGTTGTCCGCCATGGTGAGGCTTCCGCCGCTGTTGTCGAGGCTGTGAGCCTGGGTCGCGGCGCGGTGGGCGGCGTCAGCGGCGACGTCGTCGGCGAGCTGCTCGGTGGTGGGCGCCGGGGCGGGTTCGGTCTGGAGGCGGTAGGAGTAGGGGGCGGGGGTCAGGCCGAGGCGGTCGCGCAGGGGGCGGCGGATCTGGGTGGTGACCTGTTCGGTGGTGACGGCGGCGACCGCGGCCGCGGCGAGGGCGAGGGCATCGCGCCGTCCGGTCAGGCCACTGGCAGTGACCGCGCGGCCGGACTCGGCTCGGCTCTCGGCGGCCGGCGGAATCGGGCCGCCTCCTCCGGCCAGGAGCAGCAGGCCTCGGCGACAGCGAGCGGCGTCGTGGCGAAGTGGACGGGGAACATCGCGTCGGTGTTCGCCAGCGGCCAGTTGCTGACCGCTGCGGACATCTCGGGCTCACGGCAGGAGCAGCTGACGCTCGTCACCGAGCGCCTGCGGGAGATCAGCCGTTTCGGTGCGGCCGCCGAGGACTACGTCGTCCTCACCAAGGGCGTGCTGCTGGAGGTCGCCAGGGAGCGTGAGCTCCACAAGGAGGCCGGAGCCGACAACTTCGCCCAGTGGGCGGCCGGTGTCCTGGAGGTCGCGGAGAAGTACATCTTCGAGCTGCTGAAGGACGCCGAGCGGATCAGGGCCGTTTCGCAGCTCAAGCCCGAACTCCGTGAGCAGCTCACCCAGGCGTCCGCGCGCAAGGTCGTCGCCGAGGTGGTCGCCAAGTCCGGCGTCGAGCGCGCCGAGGCGGTTGTGGAAGCGGCTCGGAAGAAGGCGGCCGCGGCCGGCCGGGAGCGGCCCACCGCGGCGATGCTCAGCGAAGCGGCCGCCGAGCCGCTCGACAAGAAGTCCATCCCGGCCCAGCAGAAGAGCACGGACTCGGACTCCGGCTCCCCCGCGGCAGACGACACGGCGGTGCCCGCGCAGCTGCTGGCACTGAGCAAGGCCGCTGACTGGCTGCGTGAGCGGGCCTACAAGCCGCTCGCTCCGGGTGCGGTGAAGACGGCCGCAGACGTCGACCCGGTCGCGCTCGGCACGTACCTGGACAGCATTGAAGCGGAGGTCGACCGGGTGAAGACCCGGATCGCCGCCGCGCGGCGGCTGATTCCCGTCGACGCCGAGGTGGTCGAGTAGCCGAGCCGGGAGGTAAGAAATTCTTACCCCTGAAACGCAAAAGGGCCCGTCCCGGCGCTAAGCCGGAGACGGGCCCTTGTCGCTAGGTGTTGCAGCTCAGCAGGCCGAGGGCCGGTGCTGGTTGTTGCGGCTGGTGGCGGGCCAGATGGTGCCGCAGGTACGGCAGTCGTGGCCAAGCAGTCCGGGCGCGCCGAGCTTCTGCATCTCGGTGCGCATGTAGTGGGCGGTGTTGGTCAGGCGGGCGCAGTTGGGGCAGTGGCTCGGGGTGGCCAGCAGCTCGAAGTCGCCCAGGCCGGTGACGGTGAGGAGGGTGACCGGCTGGGTGCTGGCCGTGTCCGGGCCGGTGAAGTCGAGGGTCCAGCCGCCGCCTTCGCCGTCCTCGTCGGCCTGGCGCTCGGTGATGACGGCGAAGGTGTGGTCGATGCGCGGCAGCTCGCCGACGATGGGGCGGTAGCGCTCGGCGGACTCGGCGCGCAGCACGTGGTTGGCGGCGGCGGTCATTCGGCTCGGGTCGTGGTGGCCGAGGGCGACGTAGGCCTCGAAGTCCTCGTCGCAGGCCGAGATGGTGACGCCGTAGGCGGTGGTGAAGCCGGCGGGAGCAGGCACGGTGGGTCCTCCTGGTGTCAGTGGGCGTGCTGGCGCAGGTGCTTGGCGGCCTCGGGGGTGACGAGGTGGGTGCAGGGGGTGCCGTCGGCGTGGATGCCGGTGACGGGCATGGTCGGACGGGGCATCGGGGTGGTCCTTCCTGGGTCAGGCGGCACGGATGTGCTGGCGGCGGCCGCGGCGGCCGCGGCCTTTGTCGGCGTACATGGCGAGGTCGGCGGCGTGGAGAAGGGCGGAGAGGTCACGGGCGGGGTGGTCGGTGAGGGTCGCGGCTCCGATGGACGCGCCGACGGCGAGCCGGTGGCCGTGGTGGTCGACGTGCTGCTCCAGGAGCTGGCGGAGGGCGGCGAGCCGCTCGGGCAGGACATCGGGGTCGGTGTCGAGGGCGGCGGCGAACTCGTCGCCGCCGAGTCGGCCGACGACGGCGCCCGTCCCGGCCCAGTCGGCCAGGCGGCGGCCGGCAGCAGCGAGGACCGCGTCTCCGGTCTCGTGGCCGTGGGTGTCGTTGACGGCCTTGAAGTCGACCAGGTCCACCATCAGCACGGCCGGGGCGGCCGCGGTGGCGAGCAGTTGCTCCGCGGCGGCGGTGAAGGCGGCGCGGGCGGGCAGGCCGGTGAGCGGGTCGCGGCGGGCGGCCTCCAGGCGGCGGGCGAGGTCGTCGCGTTCGGCGAGCAGCGTCCGGGCGGCGGGAAGGAGGGCGAGCAGGTCGCGGTGCAGGGAGCGGGCGGCGTCGGTGTTCTCGTGGCCCGGGGCGTGCTGGTAGCGGTCGAGGCTGGCCTCGGCGCGGGCGATCAGGGCGGTGGCGGTGTTCATGGCGGTGCTGCTCCCTTCCGGGGACGCGGCGGGAACGGCGGCCCCGGGCGGGGCCGCCGTCTGGTTCAGGGCTGCTTGGGCTTAAGGGTGAGGAGGCGCCCGACGCGGACCTGGTGCTGGCTGGCCCAGCCCCGGCCGGGGTGGTCCGGGTCGGGGGTGAGGTGGACGTGCTGGTCGGTGGCCAGCGTCCAGGACGCCCAGGGCAGGTCGGTGATGCGCGGGGAGGGGACGAGGCGGCTCGCGGCGGCGATCCGCAGCAGGAACAGCGCGAGGCGCTGGGCGTAGGCACCGGGGGACTCGCCCCGGCCCCGGGGCGGGTTGGCCGCGGCCGCGTACTCGCCGAGCGGTCGGCGGGCGGCTCCGGCCGGGCCGTAGGGACGCTGTTCGTGCAGGCCCCACGCGGGGTCGAGCAGGTCGGCGTCCGGCGCGCAGTAGCCGATCACCGCCTCGGTGAGTCCGCCGTCTGCGGGCCGGGTGGCGTAGAGCAGGGCGTAGGCGCCCCAGCCCGGTCCGGCGCCGCCGCCGGTGCGCAGCAGGGTGGTCCTGCCCGCACCGGCGGTGTCGCCCGGCGTGGTGCTCGGGCGGGCGGCCATGGTCAGCCGGCCTGGGCGAGCGTGTCGGGGTGGGCGTCGTACCAGGCGCGCAGGACGGCCTGGGGGATGACGCCGCGGTCGGCGACGGTGTGGCCGTTGCGGGCGGCCCAGGCGCGGATCTCGTTGCGGGTGGCCTTCTCGGCGGGCTGCGCCAGGTCGGCCCCGGCCGTCGGGTCGGCGGTGCGGGCGGTGGTGGTGGGCTTGCCGGCCTTGGCGTCGCGCAGGGCTTGCTCGGCGTGCTGCAGCCGGGCCTTGAGGGCGGCGACCTCGGCCTCGTGCTTCGCGATGGCCTGGTCGCCGGTGCGCTGGGCGAGGAGCTTGTCCAGGGACTCGCGGGTCTGCTCGGCGAGGCGGCGGACCTTCGCCTGCGGGTGCTGGTCGGCCCAGGTGAGGAGCTCGTCCACGGCGGTGTCGTAGGGCGAGGCCTGCTTGGCGGCGTCGGGGTGCTGGGCGATGAGGTGCTGGAGGTCGTTCTCGTCCAGGCCGGTGGCGGCCAGGATCTTCAGCGGGCTGTCGCCCTTGGCGCGCATGGACAGGGCGACTTCGCGGGTCATCGGGTCGAGGTTCGCCAGGACGTCGTGCTCGGGGCGGTCGGCCGGGGTGGTGGTGCTGGGCACGGTGTTCCCTCCGAAGGGGTCGAGGCGGCCGGGGGTGCCGGCCTTGGGGGTGGAGAGGTGGGGCAGGAGCCGGGTGATCTCGGGCTCGTCGCCGGGCAGGCCGAGGGCGTCCAGGAGCAGGACCAGGTCGTCCTTGTCGCGGGTTGCGCGGGCGGTGCGGGTGGCGGCGTCGGCGTCCTGGCGGTGCGAGGTCGGGGTGAGGGCGAGGCTCTGCGCGGCCTTCATCACCGCGACCGGGTCGGCGGTGTCGGTGGGCATCAGGCGACCGGGTCGGGGGCGAGGAAGTGCTCGTCCCAGGAGGCGAGGGTGTAGAGGTCCAGGACCTCAAGGAGCAGTTCGTCGATCGCGGCGTCGTCGCCGGCGGGGTCGTCCGGGTCGGAGACGTAGACGGTCGGCGGGCTGGTCAGGCGCAGGTGGATGGCGAGGCGGCGGGCGGGGGCGTCGTCGGGGTCGACGTCGGCGCGCAGCTCCCAGATCTGGCCGGGCGCGGCCAGGACGAGCGGGTCGCCGTCGGTGGCGCGCTCGCACGCCAGGCGCAGCGCGACCGTCTCGGGCAGCAGGTCCTCGCGCTGGAGGGCGTCGGCGGTGCGGCGGATGACGGTGGCGGCGAGGTGGGGGCCGAGGATCAGGTCGAGCGGCACGGCCTGGCGGTGGGGGTCGGTGCTCATGCTGCGGTCTCCTTCGGGCTCGGGGTGGTGCGGGGGCGGGGGGTGCGCAGGGCGGCGAGGAGTTCGGCGCGGTGTTCGGCGGCGCGCGGGTCCGGGGCCGGGGAGGCGGCCGGCCCGGCGGGGCGGGTGCGGCGCCGGGGCGGGGCGGGGCACTGGGGGACGAGTTCGGCGGCCAGGCGCCGGTCCAGTTCGTCCGGGAGCTGTCGGCCGGTCACCGGGCGCGGGCCTTCGGCGCGCCGGCGATGACGGGGCTCAGGAGCAGCAGGTGGAGCAGGGAGGCGTCGTTGCTGGAGTGGGTGGCGGGCAGGCTGCAGTTCCAGCAGTCGGCCTCGGGCCCGGACCAGGCCACCGAGCAGGTGGCGCAGGCGTAGCGGGCGCGGGCCGGACGCGGGGCGAGGCGGCCGATGGCGCGGATCGCGGCGGCGGCCTGGTGGCGCTGCGCGGGGGAGGCGGGGCGGGGCAGGAGGGCGGTAGCCATACTGGGGTTCTCCTTGCGGTCTTTGGTGCCGGAGGGGTCCGGGGCGGCCGGTCGGCTGTGCAGGCAGGTGCGGCCGTGCCCGGGACGGCCGCGGCCCGCCTGATGCGTCAGGCGGGCCGCGGTGTGGTGAAAGGCCGTCAGAACGGGCGGGTGTCCCCGGCGCTGTACGCCGGGGCGCTGGCCCACGGGTCGTCGACCGGCGGGTGCGGTGCGGGGAGCCGACTGCGCAGGCACAGGTGCCGGTAGCCGCCCTCGAAGGTGAAGCCGCTGCCCGCGCAGTCGGCGCAGTCCTCGGGGTGGGGCTCGGGTTCCTGGTCGCCGGGGCAGTCGACGGGCTCCTGGTGGACCGGGACGTAGATGCCGTCGCCCTGGTCGTCCCAGGTCATGATCTCCATGAGGACGCCGTCGCCCCCGCAGCCGCCGGGGCAGTCGCCGGGGTGGGGCTCGTCCGGGCACGGCGAGCCGTCCTCGTCCAGGTCGGCGTCGTCGTACTCGCCGAGGAGGTCGGCGGCCCGGCGCAGCAGCTGCTCGGCTTCGCGGGCCCGGGCGGCCGATGCGCCCCGCCGGCCGGGCCTTGGAGGGCTCGACGGCGGGGCGCAGTGGCGGGCAGCGTCACGGCCCGGAGAACTCCGGTGCGTCAGCGGCCGGGGCGGGGCATCGAGCGGCAGACGGCGGCGTGGCCGTTCGCGTCCTCGTGGGCCTTCTGCCTCTCGCCCGGCAGGTACGGGTCGCCGAAGGCGTTCACCGAGCCGCGGGTGTCGCAGCCCCGGCAGGTCCAGGTGAAGCCGTCGACCTCGTGCCAGCGGTCGCTGACGTAGGGGCGGCCCTGGGCGGTGTAGTTGGTCCGGAACCGGTGGGTCGTCAGGTCGACGTGGGCACCGCCGACGGTCAGGTACCGGGCGAGGACGCCCTCGGGCCAGGCGGTGGCCTAGGTGGTGCTGGTGCTCATCGGGATTCCTTCCGGTGGTCGCGGGTGTCGGTCAGGCGGTGCGGTGGTGCCGGATCTCGTCGAAGCCCTCGCCGGGCAGCGTCAGGCGGGCGGAGCGGGCCATCGCGTGCTGCCAGCGCAGGACGTCCTCGGGCACGCGCTCGTGGTCCGGGCGGGCGGCGTTGCGGGCCAGGCAGGTGGGCAGCGGAGCGTCCACCCACGCCGCGATGCACCGTCGGCCGTGTTGGTGCGCCAGCTCCACCAGCTGCAGGCGGTGCAGTTGCTCGACCGAGGTGTTGTCGACCGCCGTCGTTCGGGCGCGGCGCAGGCGCATGCCGAGGATCTGGTGCTGGAGCAGGACGGCGTCGGCGGTGGCGTCCTGGTCGCCGGGCTCGGAGACCACGGCGCGCAGCCGGTCCAGGCTGACGATCTGGTGGGCGGGCAGGTGGCGCAGGAGGTGGGACTTCCCCGAGCCGCTCGCCCCGACCATGACGACCAGGACGCCGAAGGCCGGGGAGTTGCATCGGATGCATGCAGCTATGCCGTGCAGCGTGTTGGCCTGCGGCTCACGGTAGCAGTCGATGGTGCAGGGGTTGTGGGGTTCTGAGCAGGCAGGATGGCGCCGGTCAGTCATTTGATGCATGATCCTTCCATCTGATGCAAGGGGGGCGGAGTGGTCCGGCAGGACGAGACGCCCGAGGGTTCGGCGCGCCTGGAGCTGGTCGACGGCGTCTCGCTGCTGCATCCCGAGGACGCAGTGTTCGACGCGATGCTGAGCGGTTGGGAGCGCCAGCAGCGCGGCCGGCGGCTGGAGCCGGACACGATCAAGGAGCGGCACCGCATCGTGCGGCGGTTCGCGGTGTTCAGCGGCGAGTACCCGTGGCGGTGGACGGCCGCGCACATGGACGAGTGGAGTACCTCGCTGATCGCCGAGCACGGGAGGGCGAAGTCGACGATCCGCTCGTACCAGGGAGCGGTGCGGCAGTTCTGCGACTTCGTTACCTCGCCCCACTACGCGTGGGCGGAGGAGTGCGAGGTGCGGTTCGGGACGCATCCGGTGCAGGTGTGCCACGAGTGGAACACCGCGGTCCACCTGGAGGACTACGAGGGCGATCCGGACCGGCGGCCGATGACCCGCGAGGAGGTCCAGGCCCTGCTCGACTACGCCGACGACCGGGTGGAGGCAGCGGTGCGGCTGGGCAGGAAGGGCGCGTTGACGGCCTACCGGGACGCCACGGTCTTCAAGACGATCTACGGGTGGGGTCTGCGCTGCCGCGAGGTGTCGCGCCTGGACGTCACGGACTTCTACCGGAACCCGAAGGCGCCGGAGCTGGGAGGCTTCGGCAACATGCACGTCCGGTACGGCAAGGCGAGCAGGGGTTCGGGCCCGCGGCGCCGGACGGTGGCGAGCGTGATGCCGTGGGCGGTGGAGTCGTTGGAGGACTACCTGGTCAACATCCGGCCCAGGTTTCGCCACCACGCCGGGCACCGGGCGGTGTGGCTGACCGAGCGGGGCGGGCGGCTGCAGCCCAGGGAGATCGAGGAGCGGTTCGCCGCCTACCGCGACGCGCTGGGCATGGACAGGGAGCTCGTGCCGCACTGCCTGCGGCACTCGTACGTGACGCACCTGATCGAGGACGGGGTGGATCCGAAGTTCGTGCAGGAGCAGGTCGGGCACCGCTTCGCCTCCACGACCGCGATCTACACCGGTGTCAGCACCGACTTCACGAACACGATGATGCGCAGGGCGCTGGAGCGCGCCTTCGCGGCCGAGGAGGAGACGAAATGAGTGCGAAGCTCGACTACCGCTGGCATCTGAGGGAGTTGATGGCCGCGCGCGGGATGTTCTCCACGACCGATCTGCGGCCGTTGCTGGCCGAGCGGGGCGTGGACCTGTCGCCGAGCCAGACCTACCGGCTGGTGGTGGAGAGGCCCGAGCGGTTGAGCATGAAGACGCTGATTGCGCTGCTGGACATTCTGGGCTGCCGGATGGAGGAGCTCATCGAACCGGTGCGCGGCGCTGCTTCGCGCGGGCGCCGGACGGCATCCGATGCGGCGCCCGAGGCGGGCGGGGAGCGGCCGGAGCCGGGCGTAGGGGCGTTTCGGCCCAAGCGGGCCCGCATCGCTCCCGGCCCGCAGTGACAGCGACCGCGCCGGTGCCGCGGTTCCTGGTGGAGCCGAAGGCGGTGATCGTGGAGGCTGTCGCCACCGCGGATCCCGCCCTGCTGGCTACGGTCGTCGCCACGGCCGTGGAGCGGGTCGCCGACACCCGGGCCAAGCGGCGCCGCCTCGCCCAGGCCCTGGCCGCCGACCCCGCCCTGCTGACCTCCGGCCGCCCCGAGGGGCCGCGGCTGATCGAACTGCTGGTGCGGGAACTGCTGCCGTACGGCCCGACCCGGCTCGTGCTGCCCCGCTGCGCGGGCTGCGGCAGGCAGAACGTCCTGGATCGCGTCGACGGCCTGCGGCGCATCTGCTCGCCGTGCGCCAACAAGGCCGCCGACCGGGGCCGGCAGTCGTGCGCGGTCTGCGGCCGGGTGCGCCAGGTCGCGGGCCGCGACCCGGACGGCAGGCCCCGGTGCGGACGCCACCGGCCGGAGCCAGTGGACGGGCACGCCGCGGTCCGCCGCCTCCTGGAGCGCGCCGGCACCGGCCTGGACGAGGACGAGCTTGCCGCCGTCGTCACCGAAGTGCTGCCGCGCCCCGCCCAGCAGCAGGCCGTCCTCAGGGAACTGACCGGCCGTCCGGACCTTCTGAGCGGGCAGGGCGCCCACGGCTCGCCCCGCATGGTCGCCCTGATCACCGCCCTGGCCGGGCGGGGCGCGCGCAACGTCACCGTCCCGGCCTGCCCCTTCTGTCGGCGCATCGTTTCACTGAGGTTCGGCCGCGACGGCGCGCGCTGCTGCCGCCGCTGCTACGAGCAGCCCCGACACCAGCCGTGTTCCTCCTGCGGGACCTCCTCGCCGGTGATGACCCGCACCCCCGACGGCGAGCCCCTGTGCGCCCCGTGCGCGCGTCGCGACCCGGTCAACCACGAACCGTGCACCCGGTGCGGACGTGTCGCCCTGACCTACCGGGATGCGACCGGCCGTCCTGTGTGCGGACGGTGCCAGCGGCCCCCTGTCGCGGTGTGCTCCCTGTGCCGGGTGAGCAAGCCCTGCCACTACGCCGACACCGACGCCCCGCGCTGCGCGAACTGCACCCGGTCGAACAACCGCACCGCCTGCTCGAACTGCGGCCGCCACCGGATCGTCCACGCCCGCGCCGCCGACGGCGGACCACTGTGCAGCAACTGCAGCCGCCGACGCGAGCTGTGCTCGGCCTGCAGCACCGTCCGCCCGGTCTACGCCCGCACCACCGACGGCCGGGCACTGTGCAAGATCTGCTACCCCAAGGACCCGATCTCCTTCCGCCACTGCACCGCGTGCGGGAGCCTGGAGCGCCTCCACCACCACGGCCTGTGCCCCGCCTGCGCCGCCCAACACCAACTGCGCACCCTGCTCGCGGGCCCGGACGGACAGGTCCACCCGCGCCACGAGCCGATCGCCGCAGCACTGCTCGCCGGCCCGCCGTCCTCGTTCCTGCTGTGGCTCAGGCACCCCAGCAGCCAGGAACTGGTGGTGCGCTTGTGCGAGAGCACCGAACCCCTCACCCACGCCGCGCTCGACGCCATGCGGCCGCTCAAGGCCGTCAGCCACCTGCGCGCCGCGTTGAGCGCCCACGGCGTCCTGCCGCGCCGCGACGAGCACTTGGCCGCCTTCGAGCGGTGGCTGCCCGAGACCGTCGCCGCCATCGGCGACCCAGACGAGCGGGCCCTCATCCGGAGCTTCGCGACCTGGTTCCACCTGAACAAGCTCCGTCGCCGCTCCCGGCGCCGACCGCTGACGTACGGCCAGTTCCAGACTGCCCGGGGGGACGTCCGGGCCGCGATCCGCCTGCTGGCTTGGCTGCGCGAACACGGCAGTAGCCTGGCCTCCTGCACCCAGGCCGACATCGACCGGTGGCTCACCTCCGACCAGCCCGGTCGGCTCCTGGTCCGCAACTTCCTCATCTGGTCCGCCCGCCGCGGCCACTGCCGTCCGCTGGCCGTTCCCGGGCGCCGAAGCAGCCGCGGACAGGGCGCGCTCGCCGACGCGCACCTGCGGTGGAGCATCAGCAGGCGCCTGCTGCACGACACCGCGTTGGCGACCGGCGACCGCGTGGCCGGCTGCCTGGTCCTGCTCTACGGCCAGTCCGTCAGCAGGATCACCCACCTGACCACCGAGCACGTCCACGACGACGGCAGAACCGTCCACCTCTCCCTGGGCGCCAGGCCGCTGGAAGTCCCCGACCCTCTGGCCGGCCTGGTCCGCGAACTGGTCCGCACCCGCCGCGGCTACGGGGCGCTCGGACATACCGACGACCACCGCTGGCTGTTCCCCGGTGTGCGTGCCGGGCGCCCCATCAGCGCCCAGCGCCAGGCCGCGCGGCTGTACGAGCTGGGCATCAAGACCCGTGCCGGACGCTCCACCGCGCTGCTGGAGTTGGCCGCCGAACTGCCCGCCTCCGTACTGAGCGACCTCCTCGGGATCAGCATCCGTACCGCCACTGGCTGGTCCCAGGAAGCAGGGAACACCCGTCCAAGCTACGCAGCAGAGGTCTCCCGCCGCGCCACCCGGGCAGCGAGATCCTTCGGCGAAGTCAGGAAGCAAAGCCAAGACGGATGATCAGCTCCTTGCCCGGCCCGCCTGAAACCCGGGTGCATCGGCGCACCTCAGTTCGACAGGATGTGGTGGGTCAACGAACGTAAAGGAAAGTCCGATGTCGACGTACGACATGCTTGTCGTCTTGCCGCCGATGCCGCCCGAGCGGTACCGCGAGGCCGCGACCGCGGCCCTGATGCCGTACTACAGCGAACTCGAAGTACCCGAGTACCGGGACTACGAGGCGGCAGATCCGAACAGCGTGGACTGGGTGCAGGCGAACAAGGAGCGCGGCATCCTGCCGAACCGTGAGGACCTCGGCTGGAATGAGATCGCCACTCTGATGAACGCTCAGGTCGAGCGGGCCCCTGGCGACGACGGCTATATGTATGTCGACGAAGCCGAACACGGCTACTACCTCGCCACCTACAACCCGCAAGGCGAGTGGGACGGCCTGAGACTGCGCCTCGGGGGCCCACGCCTGATGCACCGGCCTGACGCAGCGGGGAACCCGCTGCTGGCCTTTTACGACTACGGCGAGATCCCTCAGGACCGCGACCTTTTGATCGGCCTGCCAAACCGCTGCGACGGCGGCCCGCGCGGGCTACTGGACTTCGACACGCTGCGCGCTGCGCACGAGCGGCTCGCGGGGGAACGGCACGACGCATGGGTAGCCGGGGGCGACAATCCGACTGCCTGGCCGTTCTGGTTCACCGAGAACCGTACCGACAACCTCGCCCTGGCTCGCGCCAATGCAGTACCCGGCTACGCCTTGCTGCGGCTCGACGGAAGTTGGATCGACAAAAGGGCTGACGGTTATCTGGATGATGCCAACGCCTACCTGGATACTCTCGACCCGGAGTGCGTGGTGCTGGACGTGTCCTGTCACTGTTGATGAAAACGCCTGGTAGGGCGTGATCGCGCAGGAACAACAGCACCAAGGACCGACCATGTCCGAAGACTGCTTCAACCTCCAGCACCGGCGGGGAGCGTCTAACTGATCGTTTCAGAATGATCGCGAGAGTCGTCGCAGGCAGATGATCGAGCATGCGAGTTCGAGCAGCCCCTGGTGAAGGTCCGCCCGGCGCTCGTAGCGGATGCGCAGGCGCTTGAACTGATGCAGCCAGGCAAACGCACGCTCCACGACCCAGCGCACTTTGCCAAGTCCGGAGCCGTGAGCGACGCCGCGTCGGGCGATCATGGGCTTGATGCCACGCTTCCACAGCTGACGCCGGTACTTGTCGAAGTCGTAGCCCCGGTCGGCGTACAGGCGTCGGGGTTTGCGGCGGGGGCGCCCTCGCAGGCCTCGGATCGGTGGGACCGCGTCCAGCAGCGGTAGGAGCTGGGTGACGTCGTGTCTGTTGCCTCCGGTGAGCGTGACGGCCAGCGGGGTACCGTGGCGGTCGACGATCAGGTGATGCTTGGAGCCGGGCCTGGCGCGGTCGACGGGCGAGGGGCCCACGTGATCCCCCCTTTGAGGGTCCGGATGTGCGAGCCGTCCACGGCGCAGTCGTCCAGGTCCAGCAGGTCGGCTCGGCGCAGGTCGGTCAACAGTGCGGCATGCAGGCGGGGCCAGACGCCCGCCTCGGTCCAGTCCCGCAGCCTGCGCCAGGCCGTCACACCGGAGCAACCAACGACCTGACTCGGTACGTCACGCCAGGCGACGCCCTTGCGAAGGACGTAGACGATGCCGGCCAGCGCGACCCGGTCGGGCACTGGGAGCCGCCCGGGATGGCGGTGCCGTCGCGCAGGCCGTGCCGGCAGCAGCGGGGCTATCCGATCCCACAGCTCGTCGGGGACAAGGTTCGCGGTCACGATGCGGAAGCATGCCAGAGAACCTGGTTGAGCCCTTCGAGTCCGCTCGACATACTCCCCGAATGACCAACACCGGGAGCGAAGCCGCAGCGCAGGGATGGGACGGGCCCTGGTACCGCGTCCGAACGGATCGGTTCGAGGCGTCGTTCCTGCCCAACGCGGGCGAACCTCTGGACAGCGTCTGCAACGTCGACGTCGAGGTCCGGCTGACGGCGGACGGCTCACGCTGGAGCGCGACCGTGTTCACGCTTGCCGAGGTCGAGCGAATCATGGAGCGGTGGTCGCGCACCGGCGAGGCACTGGGCGGCCGCTACTTCTGGTGCTCCGATGGCCTCATCGTTCGGGATCCCGGCATCGACAGCATGACCCAGGTGCTGGTCGGCCTCCTCGACGACGGCGACTTCACACAGGTTCTCCAGCGGCTCGACGACGAAGGATCCTCCGACGCCTCATTCTGAAACGATCAGTAAACGGTGACGGTTCGTCTCGTCCTGTTGAGGGACTGGCCGGACGATGCCTGGGCCGCACTCAGCACATTGGAATAGCCCGGCTTACCAGCAGGGTCGACCGGGGCGAGGGCTGGCGCGGTGTGGTGCATGGTTTTTCCTTCCACGGGCTGGTGAGCGGTCGTCAGCGGGCCAGGACGGCGGCGGCGACCGTCTCGAAGGCGTGGTGGACGGCTCCATCCATGCGGGCCGCGCCGTTGATGCCGTGGTCGGCGAGGCGGAAGAAGTTGCCCTTGCCGGTGGCGTCGGCGAACCGCTGCAGCAGACCGCCCGGGACGCGGCGGTCGATGGCGTAGTGGGTGAGGCCGGAGATCGCGAGGGCCGCGGCGACCTGGCCGGGGCGCAGCCGCAGGCCCAGCGCCCGGGCCCCGATCAGGAGGGCTCCGGCCTGCGTGGCGGTGTAGGTCAGGCAGTGCAGGGCGCAGGCGCGGCGGCCGGCCGCGGTGCCGTGGACGGTGCCGTCGTCGCCGATCGCCGGCACCTGGTCGGTGGCGCCCTTGGTGCGGGCGCAGTGGTCGCTTTGAACGAGGTGGTCGCCGACGTCCGCCCCAGCGCGAAGCAGGGCGTAGGCGGCGGCGAAGCGGGCAGCGGTGGTGTCGGTCTTCACGGGTCCTCCAGGAGGCGGGGGTTCGGCCGGGCGGCCGCGCCGCGCACCACGGCGCCCGCCGACCGCACCTGGCGGGTGCGGCGAGCGGGCGTCGTGGTGGGCAGCGTCGGGGCCCGGGACGGCGGTCAGTCCAGTCCGGCGCGCAGCTGGTCGGCTTCGGCCTGGGCGAGCTGGGCGGCTTCGGGGTTGAGGATGGCGCCGTGGGCGGCGGCCCCGGTGTGGAGGCGGATCAGCAGTTGGCGGGTGGCCTGGTCCAGGGGCGGCAGGGGGGCGGCCCTCGCGCCGGGCGGCCCATCGGGCGGCCAGGGGCTCCAGGTCGAGCAGGCTGACTCGGTAGGTGCCGTTCGGGGTGCTGTCGCTCTGACTCATCGGGATGTCCTTCCGTTGCGGGGGTGTCTGGCCCGGCCGGGCGGCCGCGTCCGCCCGCCGGACCTGGGCGGCGCGACGGGCGGACGCGGTGCGGATCTGAGGGGCGGGTCAGACGCCGGCGGGGGTGAACTGCTCGAGGTAGAGGCCGCGCAGCGAGTTCAGGACGTACTCGCTCAGGCGGTCCTCCATGAGGACGGCGTCGGCCAGGGACTCGGCGCGCATCGCGGCGTAGTGGGCGGCGGAGCGGCCGAACTCCTCCTCGGTCGCGGCGAGGGCGGCCTTGATGGCGAGGTGCTCCGCGCGCAGGAGCGCGGCGGTGCGGCGCGTGTTGCGGCTGTGGTAGGCCGCGTGGGTGTGCGCGTCGTCGCCGCGGGCTGCGGCGGGCTCGACGAAGGTGCACAGCCGCCAGGTGCGGTGGGCGTTGTCGACGCGGGCCGGGTCGGCCTGGTAGGTGGCGGCCCACCGGCGGGCGAGGCCGGGCAACTCCTGGTCGAGCAGGTCCCGAACCTGGCGGCCGCGCGGGCCCAGGGCCAGGTGCGCGTCGACCTCGCGGACGACCTGCAGTTGGTGCGCGTACAGTCGCCACCGGTCGTCCCGGCGGCCGTTCTCGTTCCAGTTGCCGGTGGTGCCGAGCGGCTGGACCTCCCACAGCCGCCACGCCGCCAGGCCCGGGGCGTCGTCGAGGACCTCGGCGGGCGCGGAGACGGTGCGGAAGTAGGAGAAGGCAGTGTCGTCGTACCAGCGCCGGCCCGGGTTGGGGTGGTCGATCGTGGTGCCGAGTGCGGCGGCGATGTCGGTCGGGAACCCGGCCTCGGCGCTGCGCGGGATGATCCCGTCCACTCCGGTGACCAGGTAGTGGACGGGGGCGGGCTTGGGCTTCTTCGCGGTGTTCACGATGGGGCTCCTCCTGCGGTGTCGGGTTCGGCCGGGCGGCCGCGCCGCGCACCACGGCGCCCGCCCGCCGCACCTGGTGGGCGCGGCGGGCGGGGCGCGGTGGTGGGCAGCGTCAGTGCCTGGAGAGGATCCGGCGGGCGTCGGCGAGGACCAGGTGGTGGTCGAAGGCGAGCTGCTCGGGCAGCGCGTCGAGCGGGACCCAGTGGACGGATGCGGCGTCGTCCCCCGCGTGGGCCTCGGTGCCGGCGGGGACGCGGGCGAGGTAGGCGGCTCCGACATAGCGGCCGCGCGGGTCGCGCCCGGGGTCGTCGTAGACGCCGAGGAGGACCAGGTCGACCGGGTCGACCAGGACGCCGGTCTCCTCCCGCAGTTCGCGCACCGCGGCGGCCAGCGCCCTCTCGCCCGTGTCGACGTGCCCGCCCGGGAGGGCCAGCAGCCCGGCGTAGGGCGGCCAGCCGCGCTCGATCAGCAGCACGCGGCGTCGGGCCGCACCGCGACGACGTCCGCGGTGTAGCGGATCGTCTCGGCCTTCTTGTGGTCGGACTCGGTGGTCTCGTCGGTGGTGGTGTCGGTCATGGGCTCGCTCTCTGGAAGGTAGTCGGGTCCGGCCGGGCGGCCGCGCCGCGCACCACGGCGCCCCGCGCGCCGGGCCTGGTCGGCGCGGCGGGCGGGACGTGGTGGTGGGCAGCGTCACGGCCCGGACGTTCAGGGTCGTAGCGCGGAGAGCTGTTCGCGTTCGGCGTCGGTCAGCTCCGAGCAGGGCAGGCAGGAGCCGAGCGAGCGCAGCGGCAGGCAGTAGTCGTAGGTGACGCGGCAGAGCGGGCACGTCATCCGGGCTTTCATCGCGGCGGCGAGGGCGCGGGCGCGGGCGGGGGTCATCTTGCGGACCGGCTTGGCTCCGGCGACCGGGAAGAGGTGGCCGACGCGCGTGCCGCCCCGGCACACCACCTGGGCGGCGACGGCCTGGCCGCCGGGGCGCAGGCCCATCTCGCGCAGCTGGCGGCGGGTGGCCAGCCGTTCCTTCTCGGGGCCGAAGCGCCAGGGGAAGGTCGGGATTCCGTGCCGCTCGCCGGTCGGGTCGAGGTCGATCGCGCGCACCGGGCGCTCCTTCCTGGACGGTGGTCAGTTGGTGGTGGCCTGCTGGTCGAAGTGGTCGGCGAGGTGGCGCAGGATCTCGGCGACGGTGGCGGCCGGGATGTGGCCGTGGACCTGGGCGACGCTGTTCTTGTCGACGGTGACGATCAGCGGGAAGTCGGCGGTGTTGAGTACCTGGACGTCGAAGTCGGTCACGGTGGCCTCTCATCTGGTGTGGTCGCGGACGTGGCCTGGCGGGCGGCTCACCTGCCGGTGGCGGTGGGCGCGGTGGCCGGGACGGCGGTGGCCGGGACGGCGGGGGCCGGGGCGGTGGCGTTCGCGGCCCAGCGCAGAGCGGCGAGGGCGGCGGCGGCGAGCATCACGCCGACCAGGAGCAGCACGAAGAAGGCGGCGTCGCGGCGGACCGCTCCGCGCACGGCCGCGACGTCGGCCGCGGTGGGCTCGTACCGGGCGGGGGTGGGCTGGTCAGCGGGCATCTGCACGATGACGATCCGCTCGGCCGGGCCGGCCTGGCCGGTGAGCGGGGCCGGCTGCTGCGCCCGGTACGGGATCGGGGTGCGGGCGGTACTGGGGCGGGGCTGCTGCTGGGGGAACGTCACGGTGCTTCTCCTGGCGATTCGTCGGTCGGTGCCCGGCCGGGCGGCCGCGCCGCCCACCGGAGCGCGTCCGCCGCCCCGGCCGGGTGGCGGGGGCGGCAGGGCGCGGGCCGGTGGGCAGCGTCAGTGCCCGGAGAGGAGGGGTCAGCGTGCGGTGGCCACGACGAGCAGCACGAGCACGGTGAGGGCGATCAGCACCGCGCCGGGTCTGCCTTCTGTTCGGCGGGTGCGAGGCGGTACGGGGCCGTCCGGTGCGGGCGGCCCCGGGGTCTTGGGTGTCAGCGGTCTTGGCTGTCGTCGCCGGTGAGGCGGCGGCCGTTGATGTCGACCTGGAGGCTCTGGACGTCGACGACGACGGCCTCGATCCGCGGCTCGGGCACCTCGACGGTGACCGGCACGACCGGCACCGGGGCGGCGGGCGCGGGCGGCTCGTTGATGACGGTGGTGTGGTGGGTCATCCAGGATCCGGTCAGGGCGAGGGCGGCGAGCACGCCCCACGCGAGCGCGGCGACGCCGGAGGCGACCGGCTTGCCGGGGCCCGCGGTGCCCTCCCAGACCATGGCGACGCTCAGCGCGCCGAAGACCAGGGCGCCGAACTGGACGCCGACGGTGGCACCCCGGCGCAGCGCCCGGATCAGGATGACGGCGCCGGCCAGGCCCCAGAAGGTGAACAGGGTGCGCGGTCCTGCGGGCAGGCCGGCCGAGTGGGCCTGGAGGTAGCGGTAGATCGGGTCGTTGACGGTGTGCCACAGCCCTCCGGCCGGAACAGTGGAGTGTTCGGGCTCGGCGATCCACTGGGCGGCGTGCAGGACGTAGGGGCCGGCGGCGAGGACGAGCACGGCCAGGAGGAACAGCGCGAAGAAGCAGAGCGCGACGGTGGCCGCGATGCTGGGCGCCCCGTAGGCGTCGCGGATCATCCACCGCGGGGTGCGGCGCGGGGCGTGCCAGATCAGGTCCGGGGCCTGCGTCTGCGGGTCGGCGGCCTGGTCGAGCAGCGGGTCGAACTGGTCCACGGCGATCTCCTGCGTTCGTCGGGTCGGTGATGCGGCCGGACGGCCGGGCCCGTCCCCGGGACGCGCCGCGCCCGCCCCGCCGGTGGTCGGCGAAGCGGGCGCGGGCCTGCGGTCCGGGGGCGAGGCCGGTGGTCCGGACTCAGGCGTTCTCGGCCTCGGCCAGCAGCCGGGCGTAGGCGGCGTCGGCGGCCTGTTCGGCGGCGGCGAGCAGCGGGTGGACGGCGAGGTCCTCGGGCCAGCTCCACCAGGTCGGCCCGTCGCCGGTAGCCGCGGTGGGGGCGGCCGGTTCGGGGATCGCGGGCAGGTAGACGCTGGGCAGGTCGTCCTCGTCCCGCACCTGGGCGGGGCGGCGGGCGGATCGGCGGACGAGGCGGAGCAGGGCGGCATACACGGGCGGGTGTCTCCTCAGCCGTTGTGGTTGGTGATGGAGCCGCGCCAGCCGGCGGACTGGCGGCCGATGGTGGTGGTGTGGTGCTGGGGCCGGTAGGAGAGGGCCAGGACGGTACCGGTGGCGGTGGAGTGCTCCCCGCTCGCGCTCGCCGTGCCGGTGCTGCTGGTGAGGGAGCGGAGCTTGCCGAGCAGCCCGGCCGCGCCGAGGACCACGGCGGCGACCAGGACCGCGACCCACTTGAGGACGTCGCCGATCTGGTCGGCGTGCGGGGCGACGGTGGCGACGGCCGCGCCCAGCATCCACACCGCGCCGCCCGCGGCGAGGGAGGCGATCGAGCCGTACAGGACGTACTGGCGCACCGCCAGCGGCAGGCCCTGCTCGGCGGCCGCGCCGGCCGTCGGCGCGGGGGCCGGGGCGGGGTCCATGGCAGCGATGGCGTGGCGGTGTTCGGCCAGGCGGGCGTCCAGGCTGTCGAGGTAGGCGCCGACGGCGAGGACGGGGACGGCAACGGCCTGGCCGTCGACGAGCGCGGGCACGCACGTCGCCTCTTCGCCGTAGGCGGCGGCGCCGACGGGGACGGCGACGATCTGGCCGTTGACGGGGGCGGGCAGGTAGCCCTCCTCCAGCAGGATCACGGAGGACGCATCGAGGCGGCGGCTGCCGGGGTCGGGGGTCACGGGGGCTCCTTCGAAGGGGGTGCGCGGGTGAGCTGAGGCGAGGTCGGTGTGCGGCGCCGGGCGCCTTCTGGGGCCGCCGGACCCGCCCGGGTGGCGGGGCGGGTCCGGCGGCCCTCGGAGAGGCCGGGAGACGGCGTTGTGAGGACTGGTCAGTCCTGGATGCGGGGGCGGCTGGGCAGTTGGGTGACGATGTCGGAGGTGAAGCGGCGCAGCAGGGCCGGCGGCCAGACATTCAGGCGGGTGTCGGTGGCGGCGAGGACGGTCTCGACGCCGCTCTTGCGGCCGATGACGGCCAGGAACTGGAGCAGCCCGGCCGCCTCGGTGTCGGCGAGGAGCGGTTCGGCGTCGTCGATGACGAGCAGGAGGCGGGGCTCGGCCGCGCTGGGCTCGTACTCGCGCTGATGGGCGTGGGCGAAGCGGCGGCCGGCGAGGGCGGAGGCCTTGGTGAGCAGCTGCACGGCCTGGTCGGCGTCGGCGGTGCGGTCCAGGCCCGTCAGGCGGCCGGGGGCGGCGGTCTCGATGCCCCAGACGGTGACGGCAGGGCCGTGGGTGAGCTTCTCGGTGGCGATGAGCTGCTCGATGGTGCGGGTCTTGCCGGATCCGAGGCGGCCGGTGATCAGGTGGGTGGCGGGCACGGTGGCCTTCCTTCCGTGGAGGGTGCGGGGGTGGGACGAGAGGTGCCCGCCGCCCCGGTGCGGGGCGGCGGGCACGGGTGGTGGTGGCGGTGGTTCAGGAGGCGGCGGCGAGCTGGGCGGAGCCCCAGGCGCCGTGGCCGAGGTCGACGACCTCGCCCTTTTCGGCGGCGCGCTTGAGGGTGGAGGAGACGGTGGACAACGGCATGCCGAGCCGGGCGGCGATGATGCCGGTGGTGGCCTGCCCCTCGGTCTCCAGGAAGGCGAGGACGGCTTTCTTCTTGTCGCCGCGGGCCGGGGTGCTGCCCGTGGCGGTGGCGGTGAGCAGCTGGTCGAAGCCGGGGCCGGTCTGCGCGGGCGGCTTGCCGAAGTTGGCCTTCGCCGGGGCGACGGCGTTCGCGGTGGAGCCCTTCTTCTGCGGCTTGGCCTTGGCGGCCGGGGTGGTGGCGGTGGTGGTCTCGGCGTCGTCGGTGACGCCGGGCACCGGCGGGAGTTCACCGCGGCGGCGGGCGGCGAGCCGCTCGCGCCACTGGGTGTAGGCGGGGCCGATGTGCTCGGCGGCCTCGTCGGAGACGACGGCGGGGGTGCCGCGCTTGGCCCACCGGGTGGCGATCTTCTGCGGCTCGGGCGCCCAACCGCGGAACATCGCCGCCCGCTCCTCGACGCCCTTGAGGTAGCCCATGCCGGAGGTCGGCACCCCGGGCTCGTCGGGCCACACCGCCGGGATGTCGTTCGGGTCGGCGGGCAGGTTGATGACGTACCCGGCGGAGCGTTCGGTGGTGCGGAAGGCGATGTTGTTGCCCGCGGTGAGCGGCTGGCGCAGCTTGGGGGTGCCGAGGGAGTCGAGGGTGGGCAGGTGGGTGACCAGGCGCAGCTTGATGCCGACCTTGCGGCCGAGGATCGCGATGCGCACGGCGTAGTCGAGGGCTTCGGGGTAGTTGCCCCACACGTCCTGCCACTCGTCGATCGTGACGGCGATGAGCGGCTCGGCGGGGGTGGGGGACCAGTCGGTGTCGCCGTACATGAGGTCGCCGTCCGCGTCGTACCAGACCGTCAGGGCGGAGGCCTTGGAGCGGCGGGTGAGTTCGGCGTCGGCGGCGATCAGCATCGCCATGCATTCGTCCACGCCGGGGGCGAAGTAGGACAGGTAGTCCTGCCAGAAGCCGAAGGACTTGCCTTCCTGGGGGTCGCCGCCCCAGCTGGTGACGAGGCCGGAGTGCCGCTCGATGGAGAACAGGGAGCGCAGCAGCGCGGACTTGCCGGAGCCGGTGGCGCCCGAGATGTGGGTGTGCACCGCGCCCCAGCCCGGCCGCCACATCTGGTACTGGGCGGGCCCGCCGTCGATGTGCAGGCCCAGGCGGGCGATGCCGGTCTTGACGTCCAGGGCCTCCGGGCCGGGGAACACCGGCACGGACTTGAGCGGGTTCTTGTCGTAGACCATCAGCTTGGCCCGCGACGCCGCCCCGCCCGGGACGCCGTCCACCGCGATCGAGGAGATCGGCAGGTCGTAGGCGGAGGCGATCAGCGTGGTCGCGCTGATCGCGGACGCGGTGGTCTGCCGGCCGCCGTCCAGCTCGATCAGCGCCTCCCACGCCCCGTCCCCGGTGTCGACGGGCTCCAACAGCTTGGAGCCGGGCAGCGCCCCGCGCGTCGAGCCGACCTTCGCCTCCCACACCGCGACCCGGCCCTCCGCGCTGAGCGGTTCGGCGACCGAGCGGATGCGGCGGCGCCACCACCACGGGATCGCGGTGGCGGGGGTGAGCGCCAGCCACCACAGCCCCGTCATCGGTGCCTGGAACGGGCCGGTGTGGGTCAGCGGCATCACGGTCAGCAGCGCCCCGGTCGCGGCCGCCGCGGCGGAGGTGCGGATCAGCTCGGCCCGGCGCATCGGCCGGTTCGGCGGGGTCGGCAGGACGCGGTGGCGGTGGAGGAACTTCGCCGTCCGGCGGATGTAGGGGCCCTTCCGGCGCCAAGTTCGCGTGACGAGGACGGCGGCCGGGAGGGCGGCGTCGACGGCGAGCGCGCCCACCAGGCCGTGGGGGGCGTGGGTGAGGGCCTGGCCGTAGCCGGACAGGACCAGGGAGGCGGCCAGCGGCGGCAGGTGGCGGCGGTTGCGATGCAGGCGCCGCCAGGTGCCGTGCGCGATCCGGCGCGGCAGCGGACCCCCGGTGGCGGGGGTGGTGTCCGCCCCGGCCGGGGCGGTGGGGGACTTCGTCACGGGAGGACTCCAGCGGTGCAGCGGGCGAACACGGATGGCGGTGCGGGTCGTGGACGGGGGCGCGGATCGTGGACAGGGGGGTGGGGCGGGTGCGGATGCGGCACCTCGGCCGGACGCCGAACCGCCCGCCCTGCCGGGAGCGGCGGGGCGGGCGGGCGGTGTCCGACCGGGAGGTCACATGCGGTTGTTGTAGGCCTCGCGGTTGGCGGCCGGGACCGGCGCGGAGGCCACCGCCCGGTCGAAGCCGCCGTGGCGCTGCTCGATGGCCAGCCCGGCGGCCCGGGCCATGCCGTTGAGCTCGATCGCGCAGTTCGCGGCCGCCGCGACCGCGCGGGCCTGGCCGACCAGGGCGCCGCCGACCTGCTGGAAGTCGTTCAGCGTCAGCGGGTCGAAGCCGAGCCGCTCGATGGCGCGGTAGTTGCGCTCGGCCTCGACGACCTTGGTGTTCAGGCGCTCGAAGCGGTCGCGGGCCGCGGCCTCCTCGAGCGCGGTCGCGACCGCCAGCTGCACCAGGTTCTCCTGGATCTGGCTGTAGGTGATCTCTGCCATACGGTTCCTCGCAGTTTCTGCTCTTCGGTGTTGACCTTCGGTCAGTCGCCGTAGGTGCTGGTCTCGGCCATGTCGACGTCGGCGGCGTTGCGGGCCTCCTGGATGCCGCCGTGGCGGCCCCACACGTTCGCCGACGCCTGGGAGGCGTTGCGCTCGGCGAGGTCGGAGGTGCGCAGGTCCTCCTCGCGGGAGGTCTTCAGCTCGGTGAGCTTCTCGACGATCGCCGCGAGCTCGCCGAGCGTCTTCGCGTCGTACTTGGCGGCCGCGGCGGCGTTGTAGGCGTGCTCGGCCTTGGCCCGCAGGTCGCTCAGGCGGGTGACGGCCGCGGCCGCGTCGTCCTTCTCCATCCGCGCCCAGCGCGAGAGCTGGGCGAGGTACTGCATCAGGGAGTCGACGCCGGTCACCTCGGTGACCAGCGCCGACATGGTGGGCAGATTGCTCATGCCGCTCCTCGGCGTAGTGGTGGTGGTCCCGCCGCCGGTGCCGGGGGCGGGCGTTGCGGGGTCGTCCTTGACGACCCGCAGGTGCGGGCCGCCCTCCGGGGAGGGGGCAGGGGACGGGACCGCCCCCGCCGACGCGGTGTCGGCGGGGGCGGGGGCGGGCGCCGGTGCGGTGCCGACGGTCGGCGGCCGCTCCGGCTTGGGCGGCACCGGCGGCACCGGCGGGGTGGCGGCCTTGGCTCGCTCCTCGCGGGCCCGGTCCTCCGCCTCCCAGCGCGCCAGGCGCTCCTTCCGCTCGCGTTCCAGGCGGGCGGCCTCCGCCTCGGCGGCGGCCACCGCCGCCGCGAGCCGCGCCGACGCCTCCGCGTCCGCCCCGGACGGCGCGGTCGGCGTGGTCGGGCCGCCGGTGTTCACCGTCTCGTCCTCGACGATCTCGGCGTCCACGATCTCCGCCTCTGCCGCGGCGCCGGCCTTGCGGGCGGCACGATCGGCCTTGACCTTGGTCCGGCGCTCACTGATCGCCGCCTTGGTCTCCGGCCACGCCTTGCGCCAGCCCTCCCGCGCGCCGGAGGTGAAGGTGTAGACGCGGGCGACCGAGTTGATCGCGCCCTGGGCGATCTTCTTCCCGGACTCCGTCCGGTCGATCGGCTTCGGGTCCTTCGGCGTCTTGGTGTGCTGCGCGGCCGTCGCCCGGCCGGCGGTGACCCCGCCGCCCAGCGCGTACGCCAGCGCCATCGCGATCAACAGCTCCATGGCTGTCCCCTTCTACTGGAGGCCGAACGCGCCGGCGACGATGCCGGCGACGACGTGCGCGACCCAGCCGACCGCCGCGGCCACCCCGTGGCCCACCGGGCCCGGGATCGCGGTCGCGAAGAACGGCATGGCCGCGGCCAGCGCCAGGGTGCGCGGGCTGCACCGGTTATCGCGCACGTCGATCAGCAGCACCACCGCCGCGCCCAGCGACACCAGCCAGCCCACCCCGATCCCGACCCAGTCGGTCATCAGGTTCGCGACCGCGTCGTTGGCCCAGGTGACGCCCTCGTTGATCAGGTGCCCCAGCCCGGTGCCGGCCAGGCCGACCCCGCCCGCGGTGAACAGCGCGATGTGCAGGTGCGGCATCTCCAGCTTCGCGAGCGCGCCCTTCACCGCCCCCGACGCCCGCCCGCCACCGCGGCCGCCGTGGCGCTTGCCCACACCCGCGGTCAGCGTCTGCCCGCCGCTCGCAAGGACCTGCAGCGCCGCCGACAGCGCCATGCTGGCGACGCCCACACCGGCCGCCACCGTCGTCTCGATCCCGGTCATGATCCCCTCCCAAGGGGCTAGTCGATCTACGTGTCGATCTCTGTCTGGATGTGCCGGCCGACCACCGCCGCGCCCCGAACCCGCCCCGTAGGACGGCCCGGTGACGGCCCGGCAGGCCGTGCCCGCCGCCACTTGCGGTTACGCAACGTGGGCGGGTACTCTCGCGCGCGCGCCTGCGCGCCCCTACGCGTTGAGCCCGGGCAGATACGCGTACATGCGAATGCGCGAAGCGAAATTCGCAATCAGGACCGGCGTCCCGTCACTTGCTGTGACGCTTCGCCAGGTTCGTCGACAGGCTCTGCAGAGCGGCCGCGATCTGCATCCACTCGCCGTCCCGGACGCCCTCCGGCAGTCGGCCGATCACCGACCGCAGGACGTCCCACTCGGCCGCCGCGGCCTCCTTCGGACCGCCCCCGGCCGCCTTGCTGCGGATCTTCGCTGCGTGCGCGCCGGCCCTGCGGGCCCGCTCCTCGCTGCGCTTCTCGGTCCTCTTGCGCCGCCAGGCCGGCGGCTGCGCGGTGTCCCCCACCGCTGCCTCCCTCATCTCGGATCCCGTCGGCCGGACGGCCGTGACCGCCCCCGCACCCACCCCGTGCGGGGCGGTCGGGAACGGCGACGAACAGCCGGACGCCAGGCAGGTCAGCGGCTGCGACGCAGCCGCGGGTGGCACCACCAGCAGGTGGGGCCGTGGTCGTGGGTGGTACGGGCGTGGGCGATCAGCAGCGGCGTCACGACGATCGCAACGACGGCCAGGACAACCAGCACCAGGCCGGTCACGTACGCGAGCAGGCTCATCGGCTTCTCCTTGCAGCACGGCGGTCAGGACTCTGAACTGCGGTGATAGGGGTTGAATCGGTGCGATCGCCTCCGGCGGGGGCCGGGTGTCGCTACCGTGGTGCTCGGCGCTTCGGCGCCTTCGGCGGTCACCAGGACGATTGACGCGTCCTGGTGGCCACCGGAGAAGCCGACGTCCGATCAGGCGGCCTCGGCGGCCTGGTCGTCGTGCTTGGTCTCCTCGGAGACCGGCATCTCGTCCTCCAGCGCGGAGGAGATGACGGCGAGCTCGAATTCCGAGTCGTCTGCGAGGCGCTTCTTCGCGGAGCGGATGCGGTCTCCGACCCACGTCTCGCCCTTGCTGTAGCGCTCGCCGATCGCTTTCTGGTCGATGTCCGAGCCCTCCAGCATCAGCCGCGCGACCTCTCGCTCGGCCTGCTCGCGAAGGTGCGAGCGGACTTCGCGAGGAACCGTGCCGCCGTTCTGCGAGGCGATTTCCGAGACGGACCGCGAGGCGCTGGCGCGGGAAGGGCGAGCGGTCTGCGAGGCCAGTCGCTGCTGGCGCGCGGCGGCCCGCTCCTCTGCCTTGCGGCGCTTCTCGGCGGCATCGGCGGCCTCCTTCTCGCGGCGCTCCTGCTCGGCCGCCCGCTGCTGCCGGACCTGCTCTTCCGCCAGCAGGACCTGGGCTTTCGCCTCGGCCTCGGCCTTGATCCGCAGCGCCTCGCGCTCAGCCGCCGAGCGCTTCGCGGCCTCCTCGTCCTCCCTCGCGATCCGCAGCCGCTCCGCCTCGATCTCCTGCTCGCGACGCAGCCGGGACTCCTCGATTTCCTGCTCCCGGCGCAGGCGGGCCTCCTCGTTTTCCCGCTCGATCCGCAGCCGCTCGGTCTCGCGCTGCGCCCTCGCGTTCTCCAGTTCGCGCTCCTCGCGAAGCCGCTCGATCTCCGCCTCGCGCTCCTCGCGGAGACGCTCGCTTTCGCGCTGCGCCCTCGCACTCTCCAGCGCGGCCTGCTCGCGAAGCCGCTCGGATTCCGCACGCCCGGCGATCCGGGCGGCCTCGGCAGCCTCGCGAACCCGCTCGCGCTCCAGGTGCTCCTGGTGCTCGCGCTCCTCCCGGCGACGCCGGTCCTCGCGCTCGGCGCGCTGCTCCTCCAGCCGCGCGGCCTCGCGCCGCTCCGCCTCTTCGCGGGTGCGGCGCTCGCGGTCGGCCTTCGCGGCGTGCTGCTGGTCCTCGAAGTCCTGCACGACCTGGCGCAGTTCGGCGAGCTTGCGCGAGAGGTATTTGCGGTAGCCGGAGGACGCCTCCGCCATCGTGATCAGCAGGAACGGCGCCACCGAGTGCAGCAGCAGGCCGCCGGCGTCCGGGTGCTTGGGGATGAGCATGAACTTCCCGTCCGGGTAGAGGGAGGTCCAGGAGTTCATCAGCCAGGTGCTGATACCGGCGAACCAGCGCAGCAGGAACGGCCAGGTGCCGGCGCGCTCGCCGCCCTGCTCCGTCAGGACGCCGTCGACGTACAGGACGGTGATCAGCGCGAGGGAGGCCATCGGGTCGAGCATCCACGCGATCCACATCGGGATGTCGTGGGACATCGCGAACAGGGTGACGTTGATGCAGGTGAAGACCAGCGCGCCGCCGCCGATGGCCATCAGCGAAGTCGTGATCTGCCCGCCCACCCTCTTGAGCTTGGCGAGAGCGGTCGTCGCCGCCTCGTATTCCTGGCGGCTCACCACGTGCACCGCCGCGGCGGCGGGCGTGGCGGAAGGGGAGCTGGGGCCGGGCGCGGGGCGCGCCGGGCCGGGCGGGGCCGCCGTCGGCGGCAGGGCGGTCAGGGTCACGAGGGGCCTCCGGAAGACGCGAAGCGGCGGCGGCCGCCTTGGAAGTGGCGGCCGCCGCGGGGGCGGGAAGGGGGCGGCCGGGCCGGGCGGGCCTCGGTCAGAGCGCGGCGGGGGCGGCCGTGCCGCTGTCGGTGCTGCGGGGGTCGGGACGGCTGAGGTCGAGCAGTTCCAGCAGCGCGGGCAGGGAGTCGACCGTCTGCATCTCCCAGGGGCGAGGGCTGCTCTTGATCAGGTGGATCTCCTCGGCCTCCGACCAGCCGAGGCTCTGGTAGGTGCGCAGCTTGGTGCGGCCGGGGTGGTAGTGGAGCCACTGGCCGGCGCCGAGGTAGTGGACGGCCGTGCCGTCCGGGTAGCCGGTCCAGCGCTCGGGCATCGTCAGGCCGAGCACGTCGTGCTCGTCGAAGGAGCGCTCGCAGTAGTCGGCGGCGCGGCAGGTCGCTTCGTCGCGGACGGCGGCGTCGACGTGGCGCAGGACGTCGGCCAGGTTGCCGTCGACCGGCGGCATCGGCGCCTCCCAGCCGGCGGCCTGCGTGGCGAGGATGTCCTCGGCGTGCCGCAGGCGGCGCTGGGTCGACTCCCACAGGCGGGTGGGGACCAGACGGAACATCAGGAAACCTCCTGGATGGAGTGGACGGTGCGTCGGGCACCGACGAACACCGCCCGTCCCGGTCCCGGTGCTGCTCGGGGCGGGACGTGGCGGTGAACGACGACCGACCGACGGTTGGCGGGACGACGGCCGGTCAGGCGCCCGCGGAACCGATCGGGACCGCCCGGCACTCGGCGGCGTGGCTGTTGGCCCACCGGCGCACGACGTCCCGGCTGTGGCTTTCGGTCGGCTCCAGGCCGCACGCCAGGCACAGGTAGCCGTGGTCGGCGCTGGGATAGTCGCTGTCTGACCGGGCGAACAGCGCGACCAGGCCGCCGCCCAGGTTGAGGAAGGTCATCACGGTGCGCTTCGGCAGCTCCGGCCCGGCCGGGGCGCCGACGTGGGTCCGCTCCAGTTCGGCGCGCAGCTCGGCGATCGTCTGCTCTTTCTGCGCGGCCCGCAGGTACGCGCCCTCCACCTTGCTGTCGCACACCGTTCGGGTCCGGGCCTCGCTGGCCCTCGCCTCGGCGGCCTGCCGACGCGCGATCTCCAACTCGGCGCGCAGGGCGGCCAAGTCGGCGGGCATCTGCGGCTGGTCCTGCCCGGTCTCGGGGCGCTGCTGCAGGAGCTTCTCCAGTCGGCGGGTGGTGTCGGCGAGGTTGCCCTCGGCCTGCTCGGCGCGCTGGCGCAGCGCGGCGAGCGAGCGGGTGGTGGTGATGGTGATCATCGGTGGTACCCCTCCTGGTCTCTACGGTTCGGCGGCGCGTCGGGCACCGACGAACACCGCCCGCCCCGCAGCCCGGACGGATCCGGGTGCGGGGCAGGCGGTGAACGACAGCAACCGCTGCGGGAGTCAGCGGGTGGTGGCGGTGCGGGTGCGGGTGCGGGAGGCGCGGCGCTTCATCGCGCGCCGCTCGTCCTCGCTCAGCCCGCCCCAGACGCCGGCGTCCTCGCCGGTCTTCATCGCCCAGGTCAGGCACTGCTTCATGACCGGGCAGCGGCGGCACACGGCCTTGGCCTCCTCGATCTGCAGCAGGGCCGGGCCGGTGTTGCCGATCGGGAAGAACAGCTCGGGGTCCTCTTCGCGGCACACCGCGCGGTGGCGCCAGTCCATGACGTTCTCCTTCTTCTCTGTGCGGTCGGTGTTGCTCAGGCGGTCTGGGGGAGGCGGGCGGTGCGGGCGAGCTGGTGGAGCGCGGCGACGGTGGCGGGGTGGGCGGCTTCGTCCAGGACGTGGCGCTGCTCGAGGAGCGCGCCGTCGCTCTCGGCCGGGCGGGCCAGGGTGTGCTCGGCCCAGAAGGTCAGGGCCTCCTCACCGGGCAGGGCGACGATGTGGTCGCGCTCGTCCCAGGCCGCGCAGTGCCAGCGGGAGGTGCTCTCGCCGAGCTGACGGGTGGTGATCTTCCAGGTCGGCCACTGCGGGCGCGGGCCGGGCTCGATGGCCAGGACCTCGTAGACGACGTCGGAGAAGGCGCTGCGGTAGAACCCGCCGACGGCGCGCGGGCCGATCTGGCGGGCGGCCCACCGGCGGTAGCTGGCGGCGTCGTAGTAGGCCTTGCGGGCGGGGGAGGAGGTGCGGGCGCGGTGCTTCATCAGGTGGCCTCCGGCCGGGAGCGTCGAGGGGCGCCCGCCGCGGCCCGGACCGGCGGGTCCGGGGCGCGGCGGGCGCGGAGGGGGTTGGTCAGCCGGCTGCCGGGATGCGGCAGCGGATGCGCTTGCCGATCGCGGAGGCGGTGACGGTCCAGCCGGGGGCGAGGACGTCGAGGAGGACCAGGCCGCGGCCGGACTCCGCCTCGTCGCTGTCCGGCGCGGTGGTGGTGCGGCGGGGGCCGGCGCGGAAGAGCGGGTCGTGGACGGCGATGACCGCGTCTTGGTCGGCGCGGTGGATCTCGACGACCAGCGGCACGTGGGGCCCGCAGGCGCGGACCGCGTTGCCGATCAGCTCGGACAGGACCAGCTGCGCGGACTCGGCGGTCTCCAGGTCGACGCCGTGGGCGAGCAGGACGGTCAGGGCCAGGGCGCGCACGCTCTGCACGGTGTCGCGTTCGGCCGTCAGGTGGGCGGTGATCCCGCCGGGCTGAGCGGCCAGGTAGAGGCCCGGGCGCGGGGCGGGGAGGATCGGGGGCTGGGCGGTGAGGCCGGGCGCGGTGCCGGTGCCGAAGACGGTGGTGGTCATCACCGGCCGCCCTTCGGCTTCGTGGGCGGCGGCGGGGTGACGGGCTTGCCCCCGCTGCTGAGGATGCGGCAGAGCGCGGGGTCGGCGGCGATCACTTCTTGCCCCCGCCCTGGCTCCGGACGCGGCGCAGGGCCTCGTCCATGTCCGGGTCGCTGTCGGCGCTGACGGGTCGGGGGCGTGCGATGATGTTGTTCAGCAAGGCGTTGCCTCCTACTAGGGCGCGTATTTGGTCGTGATCAAGTGGCGATTCTGGTGAGGTCCTTGATCCAGATCATCGCGCCTCGAAGGTGGAGGCCGGCGAGGTAGCTC
>NZ_BAAANS010000079.1:0-32144 GCF_039529925.1 Kitasatospora saccharophila
GCCACGACTGCGGCGACCACATGACAGCCACACCGGACGCCCCCGGGTGTCCCGATCTTACGAATGATCCGAACGAACCCACGAAGAAAGGTATGGACCACCGTGACCGATCCCGCTCCGCAGGACCCGCTGCCCGCCGAGGACGACGGCGTGCTCGACCCGGCGGACTCGCTGGAGGTCGACGACCTCGACGAGGACCCGCTGGAGACCGGCATCGTCACCGCCGACGGCTACCGCGGCGCCACCGGCTACGGCACCACCGCGGCGGAGGCCGCGGCCGGGGAGTCGCTGGACCGGCTGCTCGCCGAGGAGGAGCCCGACACGCCGGACCCGGACGTCGACGACCGCTGGTCCGGCGGCCCGGGGCCGAGGGCCGGGCGGCTGGTGGCGGAGGGGACGGACCTGCTCGCCGCGGACGCCGGCCCGGACGGCGGCGCGGCCGGGGCCGAGGAGGCGGCCGTCCACCTGACCGACGAGGACGCCGAGCTCGACGACGCCGACGGGTCCGAGTCGCTGGCCGACGCGATCGGGTTCACCGCGCGGGACGACCTGCGCGACACGGACCCGGACGCCGGGGACGACTACCGCTGACGTCCTTCCGCGCCTCCCGTTCGGCCCGGTCAACAGGGCATTCGTTTCGATTTCTCCTAGCTTGTTCCATGGTCCGGTCGTACCGGTCCAGGTCCTGGGCGCGTCCGCGCCCGTCGTCCTCGAAGGAGTGGACATGACGCAGATCCCCCCGCCGATCACCCCCTACCTGGAGCCGGCCGCTGCCGAGCTCGCCAAGGCCACCGACCCGCACCCGCGGATCTACGAGGTGCCGCCGCCCGAGGGCCGGGACATCCTGCTCGGCCTGCAGAGCGGCGAGGGCGTCGAGCGCCCGGCCGTGGACGAGGAGTGGGTGACCGTCGACGCGGGCGAGTGGGGGCGGGTCCGCACCCGCATCATCAAGCCCAAGGGCGCCACCGGCCCGCTGCCCGTGGTGTTCTACATCCACGGCGCCGGCTGGGTGTTCGGCGACGACAAGACCCACGACCGGCTGTTCCGCGAGCTGGCGGTCGGCGCGGGCGCGGCCGGCGTCTTCCCGGTCTACGACCGGGCGCCGGAGGCGAAGTACCCGACCCAGGTCGAGCAGAACTACGCGGTCGGCCGGTGGCTCAAGGAGCACGGCGCCGAGCACGGCCTGGACGTCTCCCGGGTCGCCGTCACCGGCGAGTCGGTCGGCGGCTGCATGTCCGCGGTCTTCGCGAACATGAACAAGGAGCGCGGCGGCCTGGACCTCAAGGCCCAGGTGCTGCTGTACCCCGTCGCCAACGCCGACTTCGACACGCCGTCCTACCGGCAGTTCGCCGAGGGCTACTACCTCACCCGGGACGGCATGATCTGGTTCTGGGACCAGTACTCCGACCCGGACCAGCGCAAGGAGCCGCACGCCTCCCCGCTGCAGACCCCGCTGGACGACCTGCGCGGCCTGCCGACCACCCTGGTCATCACCGACGAGGCCGACGTGCTGCGCGACGAGGGCGAGCAGTACGCCAACAAGCTCCGCGAGGCTGGGGTCGACGTCACCGCCGTCCGGGTCGCCGGCATGGTCCACGACTTCCTGCTGCTGGACAGCCTGCGCGACACCCGCGCCGCCAACGTCGCCCGCAAGCTCGCGGTCGACGCCCTGAAGAAGGCCCTGCACGGCAGCTGACCGCCACGCCGCACCGGCCCTCCCCGTTCCCCGGGGAGGGCCGGTGCGGCGCGTCGGCGGCTACTCCTCCCGTTCGAACGCGGCTTCCGCGGTCTCCTCGTCCTGGGCCCGCTGGGCGGCCTGCACGAGGTCGTAGACGTAGGAGCGGCTGTCCCGGTCGCTGACGTGCGGGGCGAGGGCGCGCAGCCGTCCGGCCCAGTCGTCGATCAGTTCGTCCATGGTCTCCACTTCTCACTTCCTCTTCCGGGGGGGGTGGGCGGGGTCAGGTGGTCGGGAAGCGCAGCGCTCCGCCCCCGCCGAAGTCGAACCACAGCTGGCCGGGGTGGCGGGCGACCCGGAAGGCGATCTCGGAGCAGCGGGGGCAGCGGGCGACGGCGGCGGGGCCCTGGTCGTAGACGTGCAGGGCGGCCAGGGCGGCGTCGGTCCCGCAGCCGGGGCACAGGCGCCAGGCGGTGGTGGGGTCGGGGAGGAACAGGTCGGACAGCGGTCCGGCGAGGGCGTTTCCGTCGCGCATGGGGGGTCTCCCGGAGGGGGTGTCAGCCGAACCGTTCGGTGCGGACGCGGTCGGGGCGGTGGCCGAGGTGGACGAGCAGGCCGGCGGCCTTCTCGACGAAGGCGGTGGGGCCGCAGACGAAGGCGAGGGCCCCGTCGGCGGGTGCGAAGCCCGGCAGGTCGAGATCGGCGGCGGTGATCCGGCCGACGGGCCGGGGGTGTCCGGGCGGGGCGGTGCGGGTGTACAGGCAGGCGGCGGTGACGGCGGGGTCCTCGGCCTTGGCGACGCCGTCCAGCAGGGCACCGAACCAGCGCTGGCCGGGGTCGCGCAGCGAGTAGGCGAGGTGGAACGGGGGCCCGTCGTCGCCGAGGTCGAGCCGGGCGCGCAGCATGGCCGCGAGCGGGGCGATGCCGGAGCCGCCCGCCACCAGCAGGACGGGCCCGGGCCGTCCCGGCTTCCAGACGAACCAGCCGCCGAGCGGGCCCTTGACCTCGATCCCGGCGCCGACCGGGAAGTCCTCGGCGAGGTACGGGGAGACCTCGCCGTGCGGCGCGGGCTGGACGGAGATCTCGATCCGGTCGCCGTCGGCCGGTGCGGAGAGCGAGTAGCTGCGCACGGCCCGGTAGCCGTCGTCCGCGGTGAGCCTGACGTCGACGTGCTGGCCGGGCAGGTGGCCCGGCCAGCCGTCCACGGTCAGGTGCAGGGTGCGTGCGGTCGCGCTCTCGGGGGTCCGGGCCCGCAGTTCGGCCCGGCTCCAGTCGCTCATCGCGTCGTCCTCGCCTCAGTCGTTCCAGGTCCGCTGCTCGCGCCAGGGGTCGCCGTAGTCGTGGTAGCCGAACTGCTCCCAGAAGCCGCGCCGGTCGGTGCGGCCGAGGGTGAGGCCGGTGATCCACTTCGCGGACTTCCAGAAGTACAGGTGCGGCACCAACAGCCGGGCGGGTCCGCCGTGTTCGGCGGCCAGCGGTTCGCCGTCGTAGGTGTGGGCGATCCACGCCTTCCCGTCCCGCAGGTCGGCGAGCGGCAGGTTGGTGGTGTAGCCGCCGTAGGACTCGGCGAGGGCGTAGCGGGCGTGGGTGGTGACGCCCTCCAGCAGGGTGTCGAGGCTGACGCCGCGCCAGCGGGTGTCGAACTTCGACCAGCGGGTCACGCAGTGCAGGTCGGTGGTGACCTCCTGCTGGGGCAGGGCCAGGAACTGCTCCCACGTCCAGCGGTGCCGTCCGCCGTCCTCGGTGGTGAGGGTGAACTCCCACTGGTCGAGCGGGACTTCGGGGGTCGGCCCGGCGGAGAGCACGGGGAAGTCCTCGGTGAGGAACTGGCCGGGCGGGAGGCGGTCGCCGCGGGTGCGGCGGTGGCCGTGGAATCCGGGGGTGAGCGTCGCCATGGTCGGGCTCCTCGTGCGTACGGGGTCGGGTCAGTCCTGCCAGGTGCGCTGCTCGCGCCAGGGGTCGCCGTGGTTGTGGTAGCCGGCGGCCTCCCAGAAGCCCGGCTCGTCGACGGTGCTCAGGGTCAGGCCGCGCACCCACTTCGCGGACTTCCACAGGTACAGGTGCGGCACCAGCAGCCGGGCGGGGCCGCCGTGCTCGGGCGAGAGCGGGAACCCGTCGTACTCGTGGACGATCCACGCCTGTCCGTCGAGGACGTCCTCCAGCGGCAGGTTGGTGGTGTAGCCGCCGTGGCAGTGGGCGATCACGAAGTCCGCCGCCGTCTCGGCGTCCGCCAGCAGGGTGTCGAGGCTGACGCCGCGCCAGCGGGTGTCGAACTTCGACCAGCGGGTCACGCAGTGCAGGTCGGTGGTGACCTCCTGCTGGGGCAGGGCCTGGAACTGCTCCCACGTCCAGGCGGCGCGCCACCCGGTCTCGCTCGCGACGGTGAACTCCCACTCCGCGGTGTCGACCTCGGGCGTGGGCCCGGCGGACAGGACGGGGAAGTCGTACGTCGGGTACTGGCCGGGCGGCAGGCGGGAGGTGTCGAAGCCGCGGCGGCCGGAGAAGCCGGGTGACAGGCTCATGCGGGTCCTCCGCTCGGAACCGGGAGACGGGCGCGGGCCCGTGGGCACCGCTCTCCCCATCAAAGGCCCGTTCGACCGGCCCCGCACGTCGGGTCCGGCGGGTGCGCCACGCCCCGCCGGCCCGTACGGTGACGGTGTCGAGGGGCGGGTACGCACGGCGGAGGAGGCAGGGATGGCCACGCTCCTGAAGGGCGCGAACGTCTGGGACGGCCTGGCCGACGCACCGGGCGGGCGGCGCGACGTCCTGGTCGTCGGGGACCGGATCACCGCGGTCGAGGACGGCGTGGCTCCACCGGACGGGGCCGAGGTGGTGGACCTGGCGGGGCACACGCTGATGCCGGGGTTCATCGACTGCCACACGCACGTCACCCTCGTCCCGGCCCTCGTGCCCGCGCTGGTCTCCTCCCCCGTGGCCGTCGCCCTGCGGGCGCTGCCGGTGCTGCGGACGCTGCTGACGAACGGGTTCACGACCGTCCGCGACCTGATGACCGCGGACGGCGGCTACAACACCCTCGACCTGCGCGACGCCGTCGCGGCGGGGCTGGTCGTCGGCCCGCGGATGCTGGTGGCGCCGCACATGATCTCGGCGCGCGGCGGCCACGGCGACTTCAGCGCGGCCGTCGCCGACCAGTACCAGGGCGCCGGGCGGCCGCTGGAGCTCGCGGCGGCCGACGGCCGCGAGGAGATCCGCACCAGGGTCCGGACCGAGATCAGGGCGGGCGCGGACTGGATCAAGTTCGCGGCGACGGGCGGCTTCTCCAGCCCGTCCGACGACCCGACGCAGGTCACCTACAGCCAGGAGGAGATGGACATCCTGGTCGCCACCGCCCGCGACCTGGGCCGCCCCGCCACCCCGCACTGCTACGGCGACGAGGGCGTCCGTCGCGCCGTCCTGGCCGGGGTGCGCAGCATCGACCACGGCAACCTGGCCGGCGCGGCGACCCTGCGGCTGATGGCCGAGCGCGGCGTGTTCCTGGTGCCCACCCAGTACACCGTGCTGACCAGCGCCCGGCAGGTCGACGACGACGCCCACTGGGCGGACAAGCCGCCGCACAAGCGGGCCAAGTTCCGGCGCTACCGGGAAGCCCTGCTGGAGGCCGCGTCGGCCGTCGCCGAGAGCGACGTCAAGATCGCCTTCGGCACGGACGCGGGCATGTTCCCGCACGCCGAGAACTGGCGGGAGTTCCCCGCCATGGTCTCCACCGGCATCACCCCGGCCAGGGCCCTCCGGGCCGCCACCAGCGTGGCCGCCGAACTCCTCGGCCTCGACGACCTGGGCGTCCTCGCCCCCGGCAGGACCGCCGACCTCGTCGCCGTCCCCGGGGACCCCTTCGAGGACATCACCCTCACCGGCCGGGTCGACTTCGTCATGCAGGCCGGCACGATCCACCGGCGCCCGTGACGCTCCACGGCCCCGGTGCCACCTGCGGCGCCCGCAGGATCACCCGCGCGCTCCGGCGGAACGTAGTCGAGGGCGGAGTGGAGCCGTTCCTCGTCGTACCTCGCGCAGATCATGTCCACGACCCGCAGCTGGCCGGGCCGACCGGGGCGCCGCTCAGTGGCGCAGGCCCAGCAGGGTGGTGGTTTCGGTGCGGTGGGTCCAGGCGATGACGGCGAGCGGGGCCATGAAGAAGAAGGGGGTGCCGGCGTTCTCGCCGTGCATCGCGGTGAGTTGGACGGCGAAGGCGCAGCACAGGAAGGCGATCAGGGCGGTCGCGGCGGGGCCGGCCAGGCGGGGCAGCAGCAGGCCGACGGCTCCGGCGAGTTCGACCAGGCCGGTGAGGTACATGAACCAGTCGCCCGCCCCGATGGCGTCGAAGACGACGGTGGCGTCGTGGATCGCGAGCAGCTTGGGGGCGGCGCTGGCCAGGGCGAAGAACAGCGCGAGCAGGACGCGCAGGGTCCGGACCGTCCAGCGCAGGGCCTTGCCGGGCCGCTGCCCGGCGGCGGCAGCGGTGGCGGTGGTGGCGGCAGTAGCGGTGGTGGTGCTGGTCATCTGGGGTCTCCCCGGTGGGTCGTGGTGGTGGCTCTCGCAGGCTTCGACGGCCGCCGCCGCGTGAACTCATCGGTGCGGGGCGGGAGAGTTCTCCGGCGCCTCCGGTGGGCCCGGGCGGGCCCCGACCGGCCGGGGTTCCGTTCGCGGCGGCCGCGGTTCCGCGTACGGTCCGTGATCGGATGGTGACGCGGCGTCGAACGGGTGGCGGCAGGGCGGGCGTCCGCGTTGCGCGCGGGCCGTGGCGGGCGGACGGTGGAAGCGTCCGTGTCCGGCCACCGCTGCTCCTCTGCGTTCCGGAGAGCGCCCCATGAACCCCGTGCCCGCCAGCCCCGCCCCCGCTTCCTCCCCGCCCGTGGCGGACCCACCCGTGGCAGACCCGCACGCGACGGTCACGGAGCTGGCCGGCCTGCTGGCCGGGGCGGCCCGGGACGGTGATCCGCTGGACGCGTTCCTGTACGCGGCGGGCATGCTGCAGGCCGCCGAGGACCGGCTCGCGGGGACCTGGACGGCGCCGCGCCGCCTCGTCCGCCACCTGCAGGACGGTGCCGGCCCCGGCGGCGACCGGGCCGGTGCCGCCCTGGACCGGGCCGCGGCGGGCCTGGCCTGGCACGCCCCCGCGCTGCGCCCGGCGGTGCGCTGGACGCACGCGCTGGCCCGCGCGATCGACGACCTGGCCGCCCTGGTGCTGCGCCCGGCCCCGTTCCCGTCCGTCCTGTACCGGCAGCTGGTCCGGCTGTCCGAGCCGGCGACGGGCCGGACGGCGGTGCGCCGGGTGCTCGGGTCGGCGGTGCGCCGTCCGCCGTCCTGCTTCTGCGGCTTCGACCAGTACCCGTCCGACCTGGCCGAGTTGGCCCGCCGCTTCGACGCCGCGCGGCCGCTGCCCGCCGAACTCCCGCTGCTGGTGGTCGGGGTGCGGACCTCCGGCAGCTACCTGGGCCCGCTGCTGGCGGCGGCGCTGCGGCAGGCCGGTCACCGGGCGGTGGCCGGTACGACGGTGCGGCCGGGGCAGCGCGTCCTGGCGGGCCGGGAACGGGAGTTGGCGTGGCTGCTGGCCGTGGGCGGGCATGCCCTGGTGGTGGACGATCCGCCGGTCACCGGTCGTTCGCTGGCGCAGGTCGCGGCGGGCCTGTGCGCCCGGGGGTTCCCGGCCGGGGCGGTGAGCGTGCTGGCCGCGGTCGAGCGGGAGGTGCCGCCGATGGACGGCCACCTGTTCGTCACGATCCCCGAACCGGACTGGCGGGTAAGGGAGTTGATGTCTGCGGCGGCTGTGGCGGAGCTGGTCGGGCGCCGCGTCCCGGGCGCCGCCGGCTGGCCGCGCCTGGAGGTCGGCCCGGCCGTCCGCCCGGGGCGCGGCCTGCACCGCTCCCGGCCGGTGACCGGGTACCCGGCGGACGGGCCGCCGGTGCCGCTGCGGGTGGAGACCGTCGGGCTGGGGCACCTGGGCCGCCGGGCCGCCGACTACGCCGCCGCACTGCCCGGCCTGGTGCCCGAAGTCCTGGCCCTGGAAGGCGGGTTGATGGTCCGCCGGGAGGTCGCCGAGGCGGCCGGGGTGCCTGTCCCGGTGGAGGTCGCGGCCCGCTACGTGGCCACCCGGCAGCGGGTGCTGCCGGTCGGCGCGGACCGCAGCGGGCGGCTGGCCGGGCGCGGGCCGGTCTGGGAGGAGGCCGGACGCCTGTTCGCTCCGCTGTTCGGCCGCTGGGCCACCGCGCTGCGCCCGCTGCTGGCCGACCCGGTGGCCCGCGAACTCACCCGCGCCGCACGGCCGTACGTGGTGGACGGGCGCACCACGGCCGGGCGCTGGACGGGCCGGGGCGGGCAGTGGGCGAAGACGGACTGGGCGGAGGGCGCGTTCAGCCACCTGGACCTGGCGAGCTACGACCCGGCCTGGGACCTGGCGGGCCTGGCCGTCTCGTCCGGGGATCCGGAGCGGGCCGCCGGGGTCCGCTCCGCGTACGAGCGGCTGACCGGGGAGCGGGTCGGCGCCGCCCGCTGGTGCCTGGCCCAACTGGTGCAGATCCAGCGCGGGTTGACCGACGGACCGGCGGGGAGGTCGGCCCGGCGGCGGGCCTCCGCCCGGGCGGTGCAGGGGTTCCTCGCCGAGGAGTACCTGAGCGACCTGCCCCGGCCGCGGCCCGGGGACGGGCCGGGGGCGGGCTGGTGCGTGCTGGACGTGGACGGGGTGCTGGAGACCGACCCGCTGGGCTTCCCGGCCTCCTCCCCGCGGGGGATGCTCGCGCTGCGGGCGCTGCGGGCGCACGGCTTCCGTCCCCTCCTGGCCACCGGCCGTTCGCTGCCCGAACTCCAGGACCGCTGCCGCGCCTACGGGTTGGCGGGCGGCGTGGCCGAGCACGGCGCGGTGGCGCACCTGCCGGGCCGGGCGCCCCTGCCGCTCACCGACCAGGATGGCACCCTGGTACGGGAGTTGGCGTCCACCAGCGGCTCGCTGGACGCCGACCCGCTGGCCCGCTGGACGGCCCGGATCTCCCGGCGGCAGCCGGACGGGCGGTACACCGGCCTGGACGGGCCCACCGCCGAACGGATCGCCACCGCCGCCGGAACCACGGTCGTGGCGGGCGAGCAGCAGACGGACTTCCCCCCGGCGGGCGTCGGCAAGCTGACCGGGGTACGGTCCCTGTTGGCGGAGTTGGGCGACCCGGGCGCGGTGCCGGTGTTCGCCGCCGGGGACGGTCCGGCCGATCTGGACCTCCTGCGCTGGGCCCGGATCGGCGTGGCCCCCGCCCACGCCCCGGCCGAACTGCACTCCGCGGCAAGGGTTTCCGCCTCGTCGTACCAGGCCGGCCTGGCGGAGGGCGTGGCCCTGCTCCTCGGCCACCCCCCGGGCCGCTGCCCCCGCTGCCGCCCGCCCCGCCCCTCCCCGGGCAACCGCGCCCTGCTGGCACTGCTCGCCCTACCGGAGGCGGGCCTGCCCGGAATGCCGAAGCGGCTGCTGCAACTGGCAGCGGCAGTCGGTCGGTTGACGGCCACCGGCGAACAGGGGCGGGGATGAACGGCACGGGAGCGGGGCTGAACGGCAACGGCCGGGTCCCCGGGCACGAGCTGATGGGGGTGCGGGAGGTCGCGGGCGGGTTGCTGCTGGTGCCGCCGGGGGTGGCGGGGCGGGCGGCGGACGAGTTGCGGTTGCGGTGGGCGGCAAGGGAGTTGGGGCGCGGCCGGTGGGAGGCGGTGGCGCAGGGCTACTCGGACGTGCTGGTGGCGCGTTGGCGTCCGGCGGACGGCGGGCCGCCGGTGCTGGTGAAGTGCCCGCGCACCGGCGAGGCGGTGCGGTCGCTGGTCCGCGAGCGGGACGCGGTGGCGGTGCTGGCCGCCCAGTTGCGGCGCCCGGAGCTGCGCGAACTGCTGCCCCGGACGCTGGACTCGCGGTTGGGCGGCCGCCCGCCGGTGCTGGTGCAGGAGGTCCTGCCGGGCGTCCCGGGCGACGTGCTGCTCTCCCGCCGCCCCGAGCTGGCCGCCGCGCTGACCGCGTCCGCGTTCGCCGCCCTGGACGAACTGCGCGGCGCGACCAGCGGATCGAGCCGGGACGGGCGGTTGGTGGACGGCTGGCTGAGCCACCGGCTGGCGGTGCTCTCCGACCGGGTCCGCTGGTGTCGGGGGGCGGAGGGCACCGCGGGCCTGCTGGCCCTGCGCGCCCACCTGCGCCGCGAGTTGACCGCACACCCGACCGAAGTGGCCTGGACGCACGGCGACTTCACCCCCGGCAACCTGCTCCTGCGCTCCCCCGCCCCGACCGGCCCCGGCCCCTCCTCCGCCACCGCTCCGGACGGACCGCCGTCCACCGCCGCCCCCGGCGGGCCGCCGTCCGTCACCGGACTGGTCGACTGGGCAGACGCGCTCGCCGACGGTCCGGCGGTGGTCGACCGGGCGAGCTTCGCCCTGGCCCTGGGCTGGCTGCTGGAGGGGCGCTCCTGGGGGGAGCAGGTCGTCCACGCGCTGCGCACCGGGGCCCTGCACCGCCCCGAGATCGACGAACTCCCGCTGTCCGGCGTCCTGTTGGCCTGGCTGTGGCACGTCTCGGCCAACCTGGAGAAGTCCCGCCGCTTCGCCCGCAACCGACACTGGCTGCGCGAGGTCATCGTTCCGGTCCTGCGCGAACTCGCCGGGAGCGCCCGGCCGGACGGGCCGCTCGGCGAAGCGGGCAGCGGCGCAGCGAGCAGCGGGTGACCGACGCACTCGCGCCCGAGCGGTCCGCCGCGGCGGCCCACAGGAACCCCCTTTCGCACTGCACGGAACGGAACAGGGCGGGGCGGGGCGGGCTCAGGCGGGTGGCGGGTCGTACAGTCGGGTGCCGTCGGTCAGCATCCCGGCCCGTTTGACGTTGCGCAGGACCGAGGTGACCTCCAGGTTGGTGATCGGGGCGAGGGCGCCGAGTTTCACGGTGACGTACTCGTAGAGGTCGGCGATGTCCCGGCACAGCACCACCGCGTACAGGTTGCTCCGGCCGGTGGTGGCGGCGGCGTAGGGCACTTCGGGGTGACTGCCGACCGCGCGGCCGACGGCGTCGAGGTCGCTGGGGGCGACCTGGGCGGAGATGTGGGCCTCGGCCTGGTAGCCGAGGGTGGCGGGCAGCACCTCGGCGTCGAAGTAGACGATGCCGCTGTCGGTGAGGTGCTCCAGGCGGCGGCGGACGGTGGACTCCGACTTGCCGGTGGCGGCGGCGAGTTCGGGGTAGCCGGCCCGGCCGTCGCGTTCCAGGACGGCGAGCATGGCGCGTTCGGTGTCGTCGAGCGGGTGGGTGCCGCGGCCGGTGCCGGGCGGGCGCCGGAGCGCCGCCCGCTGCTCGGGGTCGAGGTCGCCGTGGTGCCAGCCGCCGGGGCCGCCGCGGAACATGTGCAGGAAGGTGCGGGCCGAGACGCCGGTGACCTGGCGGGTGCCGGGCAGCTTGTGGAACAGCAGCGAGTCGCGCTCCTGCCGGCTGCGGGAGCGGGTCATGCAGGCGACCTCGGCGCCGCCCTCGTTGATGCTGACCCAGGCGATGTCGGGGCGGCGGGCCAGCGCGTCGGCGATGGCGCCGGCCGCGCCGGGGACGCACTGGATCCGCAGCTGCGACTGGTGGTAGCCGACCCGGTCGGGCGCGGGCAGCGCGATCACCCGCAGCAGGCCCTCGGTGCGCAGCCGGCGGTAGCGGCGGGTCACCGTCTGGTCGGTGACGCCCAGGACCTCGGCGAGCCGACTGAACGGGACGCGGCCGTCCGTCATCAGCGCCTGGACCAGTTGCCGGTCCAGCCGGTCCAGCTCGGGTGCCCGCTCGTCGGTTCTCATCGAAATCCATCATTCCACGGGGCTGTGGCATCGGAAAGCACCGCAGAGGGCTGGCTGGATTTCCCGATCCGCATCCGGGCGCGATCTTCGGAGGGTCCGAAACCCGCACTCCCCGTAAGGAGCTTCCATGCGCAAGTGGCTACCGCTGGTGGCGATCTGTCTCGGCACCTTCATGCTGCTGATGGACGTCACCATCGTCACGGTCGCCCTGCCCGAGATGGCCGGCGCCCTGCACACCTCGTTCGCCGGCCTGCAGTGGGTCATGGACGTGTACGCCCTGATGCTCGCCGCGCTGCTGCTCGGCGCCGGCGCGCTCGGTGACCGGTCCGGGCACCGGCCGGTGTACCTGGTCGGGCTCGGCGTGTTCGCCGCGGCCTCGCTCGCCTGCGGGCTGGCGACCGGCTCCGGTCAGCTGATCGCGTTCCGCGCCGTGCAGGGGATCGGCGGCGCCGCGATGCTGGCCACCACGGTGGCGCTGATCAGCCGGCTGTACTCCGGCCGCGACCTGGGCACGGCGTTCGGGGTCTGGGGCGCGGTCAACGGTGCCGCCGCGGCGGCCGGGCCGATCGTCGGCGGCCTGCTGACCCAGCACCTGGACTGGCGCTGGATCTTCTTCGTGAACCTGCCGGTCAGCGCCGTCGCGGTCGCGATGACCTGGAGGTTCATCGGCGCCTCGGGCGGCACCGGGCGCCGGCTGGACCTGCCCGGCCTGGTGACCTTCGCGGCGGCCGCCGGGCTGGCCACGTACGCGCTGATCAGGGGCAACGAGTACGGCTGGACCTCCGGTCGGACGCTGGGCACCTTCGCGGGCGCGGCCGTCGCCCTGGCCGTCTTCGTGCTGGTCGAGTCGCGCGGTTCCGCCCCGCTGCTGGACCTGGGCCTGTTCCGGCGGGGCAGCTTCACCGGGGTGATGATCGGCTCGCTGCTGCTGTGCGGGGCCGCGTTCTCCTACCTGGTGTACGAGTCGCTGTGGCTGCAGTCGGTGCTCGGCCTCGGCCCGGTCGCCGCGGGGCTCTGCTTCGTCCCGCTGAGCGCGGTCGCGTTCGTCACCGCCGCGCTGTCCGGCCGGTTCCTGGAGGGCCGGATCGCGCCGGGCCCGCAGATCGGCACCGGGCTGCTGCTGATCGCGGCCGGGGCCGGGGCGCAGGCGGTGATCGGCGCCGGTTCGGGCTGGGGCGTGCTGCTGCCGGGGCTGGCGGTCACCGGGGTGGGCGTCGGCCTGGCCACCCCGACGCTGGTCTCCACGGCGGTCACCGCGGTGGGCCACCAGCGCGCGGGCATGGCCAGCGGTGCGGTGAACACCGCCCAGCAGCTCGGCAACGCGCTGGGCGTCGCGGTGCTCGGGGTCGTCTTCCACGCCGGGCTGCGGTCCGCGCTGCAGGGTCCGGCGGGTCTCGCCGACCCGTCGGCCGCCGAGTCGCTGGCGTCCGGACGGGCGGGCGAACTGGTCGGGCGCGCGGCCCCCGCCCTGCGTCCGGGGGTGGAACAGGCGGTGCACGCGGCCTTCGCCACGGGGCTGCGCTCCGCGCTGCTGGCCGCCGCCGCGATGGGGCTGCTGGGCGGGCTCGCGGTGTTCGCCCTGGTCCGCCGCCCGGACCCGGCCGACGGCGGTGACCGGGGCTGGTCCGACGGCGGTGAGCAGAGCTGGTCCGAGAGCGGCGAGCAGAGCTGGTCCGAGAGCGGCGAGCAGAGCTGGTCCGAGGGCGGGCCGGTGGGCTGGAAGGCGTAGCCCTCCGCGCCGCTCCGAACCCCTTCCGGACCGTCGTCCGGCCGGTGTGGATCCGCCACCGGCCGGACGGCGGTTCAGTGCTGCCAGACGCCGACCCAGGCGACGTGCAGTTGGGCGCTGTCGGTGCCGGCGGGCGGGGCCTGTTCGAAGCCGACGGCGAGGTCGATCAGGAGTTCCATCGGAGTGTTCGGGATCTGCGCGGGGTCGGTGACCTGGAAGCGGGGGGTGCCGTCGACGTACCAGGTGAGGCCGTCGGGTTCCCAGTCGACGGCGAGGACGTGGTAGCCGCCGGCGAAGTCGGCGGGGCCGTAGCGCTGGTGGGCGACGGTGTCCCGGCCCTGGGGGGTGGTGGTGTGCAGGTTGAGGTCGACGTAGCGGTTGGAGTTGATGAACTCGGCGACGTCGATCTCGGGGAGGCCGCCGCGGGTGGCGGCGGGGAGCAGCCAGAAGGCGGGGAACGTGCCGGTGGGGTCGGCGGGGGCCTGGACGGCGGCGGCGACGTAGCCGTAGGTGAAGGTGTGCCGGGGCGGGGCGTTCCAGCTGTCGCGGCCGGTGGAGACCATGCCGGACGTCCAGGGGTGGGTCTTGCCGTCGCTGCCGGTGGTGGGGCGGCGCTGGGCGGTGAGGGTGAGCGCGCCGTCGGCGACCGAGACCTGGCCGGGGCGGTACCACTCGCTCTCCCGGTTGCCCGCGTTGGTGCAGCCGTCCTGGTTCCAGTCGTAGCAGGTCGTCCAGTTCGCCGGGTTCAGGGTGCGGCCGGTGAAGTCGTCCTGGAAGACGGGGTGCCAGGGGCGGGGGCCGGCGGGCGGCCGGGCGGGCGGTTCGGTGGCCGGGAGCCCGGTGGGGGCGGGGGCGGAGGCGCCCTGGTCCTGCATGCTGCCGACGGCGGGTCCGCCGCAGGCGGCGGTGGCGGTGAGCAGCGCGGCGGCCGTCCAGATCCGGCCGCGGCCGGGACGCCGCCCCGAGTGCCGGGCCGGACGCCGGGCCGGGTGCTCGCGACCGGCTCGACGGCCGGGCTCGTCGCCGGGTTCTCCCCCGGGCGGTCCGGTCGGCGGTCCGGTCGGCGGGCGCGGGCGCGGGCGGCGCAGGGTCGGCAGGGTGAGCGCGGTGGTGAGCACGGCGAGGGCCAGCACCACCCGGGCGGCGGTGAACTGCCGTGCCAGGTAGAGGGTTTCGGTGGTCAGGGCGGTGAGCGCGGCGCTGGCCGCGACAGCCAGGACGACCGTCGACCACCACTCGCCGGGGCGCAGCGCGGGGCGGGCGAGCCGGAGGAGCGCGGCGCCGGGGCAGCCGAGCAGGAAGGCGGCGACGGCGGCCACCCGCAGCGGGTTGGCGGCGGGCAGCGCGGTCGCGGCGAGCGCGGCCCAGCCGGACCCGGCGAGCAGCAGCGGCCGGGGGTCCGGGCGTCGCCACCGGACGGTCTCGACGACGGCTCTGCTCATGGCGTGCCTCCTTCCGGCGCGGGGGCCGGCGCGGGCGCGGCGGGCGGCGGTCGGTACTGGTAGACGACGGCGTCGGCGCTGCGGTGGACGGCCCGCAGGGTGGGCAGGTGGGCGGCGGTGTACTGGATCTCGTCGGTCGCGCCGGCGGGGAGCAGTCCGGTCAGTTGGCAGGCGGCGAACTGGGCGCGGGTGAGCACCAGGTAGGAGGGCGTCCCGGCGGGGCCGGCGGCGAGGGCGTCGGTGAGGGCGGTCTCCGGATCGGTGACCAGGAGCTTGCGGTCGGCGGGGTCGGCGTCGACGAGGATGGTCCACTGGTGCTGGTCGTAGTGGAGTTCGCCGCCGGGTTCGTCGGAGGTGAGGGAGACGATCCGGGAGCCGGGCGGGGTCGCTTCGGTGGCGTACCGGACGGCGGCGGCCTCCTGCGGGCTGAAGTGGTTGACGGCTTCCTTGCCGTAGTAGCCGAACAGCAGTCCGCCGAGCAGGGCGGTCAGGACGGTGCCGGTGACGGCGAGCCGGACGGGCGGGCGGGGCAGGCCGGACGGACGGGCCGGGCGGTCCGGGCCGGGCGGGCGGGGCGGGCCCGGGGCGAGCAGCGCGGCGATCAGGAAGGCGGTGACGGGCAGCGCGAACAGGTAGGCGCGGAACAGCATTTCGCCGTCGTAGCCGTTGGCGAGCAGCAGCACGAGCGGGGCGAGCAGCAGCAGCGGCAGGGTGGTGCGGCGGGCCCGGCGGCGGCGCAGGACGGCGACGAGGGCGAGCAGGAGGACGGCGGCGGTGGTGGCCCGGTCGATCCAGGAGGCGAGGACCTGTCCGGGGGCGGCGGCGCCGAGTCGGGCGAGGCCGGCGACGGCGTTGCGGTCGGGGGCGGCGAGGGCGGTGATCAGGCCGTGCAGGTTGGCGGCGACGAACGGGCGGGCGACGGTGGCGTCCCAGGCGACGGTGAGGGCGAGGGCGGCGGCGAGGACGGGCAGCACGGTGCGGCGGTTGCGGCGGGGCAGTGCGAGGACGGCGAGCGAGCTGACCAGCATGACGGGGGTGAGCTGGTGCGAGGAGGCGATCGCGGCGATCAGCGCGAGCAGCAGCGCGTACGGGCCGGGACGCCAGCCGAATCGCCCCACTCCCCGTCCTTTCAGCGAGAGTTGACGCATCGTCAGGGCGATGACGGTGACGTACAGCAGGTAGGCGAAGGCTTGCGGGGAGAAGTAGTCCTGGCCGACCCAGGAGGTGGCGTAGTACAGCCAGAGGGCGCACCACACCAGTCGGCGGTCGCGGGTGAGGCTGCGGAAGAGCAGCAGGAGCGGGCCGAGCAGCAGCAGGTTGGCGATCAGCGGGTACCAGGAGGCGTAGCCGAGGGCGGAGTGCAGGCCGGTGGCGCGCAGCACGAGGGCGTGGAGGGCGAAGAAGCCGGGCCACTGGTTGTAGACGTCGAGCTTCCCGGCGTCGGGGACGGTGCCGCCGTGACGGAGCATGGCGTCGACGACGGCGACGTGCTTCCAGGCCCAGGAGTAGCGCAGGGTGGGGTAGAGCAGGCTGGGGGTGGCGTGCACGAGGGCGATCAACGCCAGGACGTACCAGGCGAGTCGGCGCTGCGGCAGCCAGGGGGTGCGCAGGGCGGCGAGGAAGCCGGCGGTGAGGACGGCGAGCGCGGCGTAGTAGGCGGGCGGCAGGGCCTGGAGCAGGCCGAGGTCGCCGATCCGGTCGAGGCGGGTGGTGCGCAGGGCGAGCAGCCAGAGCAGGACGGCCAGCGGCAGCGCGGCGCGGACCGTCCAGGACCGCCAGGAGAAGGGCCGCCGGGGGAAGGACTGCCGGAGGAAGGGCCACCGACGTGAGTCGGACGCGGTGGACGGATCGGACGCGGCGGCCGGGCGCAGCGGGGTGGCGCCGGCGGGCGGGGCGGCGGCGGGGGCGATCCTGGCGGGTGCGGTCACGGCGGTCCCCTGTCCTTCCTGGCGTTCCTGCTGCTCCTGGCCTTCCTGAGGCCCCGGGCGTTCCGGGCGTTCCGGGTGTTCCTGGTGCTCGCCGCCGGGCGTCACCGGCTCGGCGGGCCGCCGGTGGGGCGGCCCAGGCGGGCGCGCAGGCGGCGGTAGGCGCGCCAGCCGAGGGTGGCGGCGCTGTCGCGGAGCGGGCCGGTGCGGGTGGCGCGCAGGTGGGTCCAGTCCTCGAAGGTGCGGGCGGGGGTGGTGCGCATGACCATCAGGCGGCAGATCCGCAGCGGGTCGTCGGCGGGTGAGCTGAGCGCGTTGCCGACGGCGGCGGCGGAGGTCCAGCCGGCCCGGGCGGTCTCGCGGCGGACGGCGGGGCTGTGGTAGCCGTGGGGGTAGGCGAAGGCGGTGGCGGGGTGGCCGAGGGCGTCCTCCAACTCGTGTTTGCTGTCGGCGACTTCCTGCCGGAGCCGGTCGGGGCGGGCGGTGTCGAGCGGCAGGTGGGTGCGGGAGTGGCCGCCGATCTCCAGGCCGAGGGCGTCGAGGGTGGCGACCTGCCGCCAGTTGAGCATCGGGGTGGGGGGCAGCAGGCTGCCGCCGGGGAGGGCGCCGGGGGCGTGGATGGCGCCGGTGGTGAGGTAGACGGTGGCGGGGAGGCCGCGGTCGGAGAGGATCGGGGCGACCGTCCAGTAGAAGTCGGCGTAACCGTCGTCGAAGGTGAGGACGGCGCAGCGGGCGGGCAGCGGGGGTCCGCCGTGCAGGGCGGCGACCAGGCGGGCGAGCGGGACGACGGAGAGTCCGGCGTCCTGGAGGCGGTCGAGCTGGGCGCGGAAGGCGTGCGGGGGGACGGTGTAGGGGGCGAGCCAGTTCGGCGGGTCGTCGGACACCGAGTGGTAGAGCAGGACGGGGACGGCGTTCACGGCGCACCCCTTTCCTGATGGTTCGTCAACTGCCGTGCGGTTCCCGCGAGGTAGCCGCCGGTGGTGAGCAGGACGCCGGCGGCGAGGGCGGCGGCGGTGCCGAGACGGCCGTGCAGCAGGGCGTGGCGCAGGGCGGTGGGGACGGTGCGGCGCAGGTAGGCGCGTTCGCTGGCGAGGGCGGGTCCGGGGCCGGCGTGCCGGGCGACCATCGCCTTGGAGCGTCCTTCGGCGAGGCAGCGGGCGGCGAAGTACCGTGCGGTGGCGCGCTGTCGGGGAACGTGGTGGCGGACGGCGGCGGCCGGGTCGTAGTGCATCCGGGTGCCGGGATGGCGGGCGGCCAGGCGCAGGCAGAGTTCGGTCTCCTCGCAGCCGAGCGGGCGGCGGCCGACCCGGCCGAGGTCGGTGCGGAAGCCGCCCGCGGCGCGGGCCGCCTCGGTGCGGAAGGACATGTTGGCGCCGATCAGGTTGCGGACCCGGTCGGGCCGCCGGGGCATGCCGCTGTGGCTGCAGCCGACCACCCAGTCGAAGGCGGGCGGGAACCAGCGGGGGCGGCCGTGCTGCCAGCGCGGGGCGACGAGTCCGCCGGCGCCGAGCACGTCCGGGTCGCGGTAGGCGGCGAGCAGGGCGGCGCTCCAGCCGGGGCGGGCGGCGGCGTCGTCGTCGAGGAAGGCGGTGACGGTACCGCGGGCGGCGGCGAGGGCGGTGTTGCGGGCGCCGGACAGGCCGGGCCGCTCCCGGTTGGCGAGCACCGTGACGCCCTCCAACTCGTTTGCCATCCACAGGAGTTCGTCGTTGTGGTCGATGACCAGGAGCAGTTCGCCGGGTGGCGGCTGCTGGCTGCGCACGGAGTCGACGGCGGCGCGCAGCAGCGTCCAGCGTTCCGGGGTGTAGGCGCAGATCGCGACGGTGAGGGCGGGGCGGGGGGTCATGTCGGTTCCTCCTCGGGTCGGGGGCGGGGGCGGCCGGGTGCCGGGGCCGGTCCGAGGAGGCGGGGCAGCGCGGCGAGCAGCGGCAGGGCGAGGGCGCACTCGGCGATCAGCCAGGCGGCGCCGATGCCGGTGAGTCCGAAGGCGGGCAGCAGGACGGCGGTGAGGGCGATGACGGTGGTGGCGAAGGCGAGCCGGATGCCGATCATCCAGGGCAGTGCGCGGCGGACCCGGGCGACCTGGAGGACCACGTTGGGCACGGTGTTGGGGATCGCGGACAGCGCCATCAGGCGCAGCGCGGTGCTGCCGCGGGCGGCGTAGTCGGGGCCGAACAGGTCGAGGATCCAGGGCGCGGCGGCGGCGATCGGCAGGGCGGCGGCGGTCACCAGCAGGGCGGAGTGGCGCAGCAGGCGGCGGGCGTGCTCGCCGAGCCGGGCGGGGTCGCGGGCGCCCTCGACGACCAGCGAGTGGCCCATGCTGAACGCGGCGACGTACAGGGTGGAGGCGATCACGTAGGCCAGCGAGTAGTAGGCGCTGCCGTCGGCGCCGAGCCGGTCCAGGACCATCAGCGGCAGGACGGTCGCGGCGGCGAAGGTGCACAGGTTGCCGAGGTAGTCGGCGCCGGTCCAGCGGGCGATCCGCTCGGCCGGGCGCGGCTCCCGGCCGTCGACGGGGGCGGCCTGGTGGGCGGGGATGGCGTTGCGGAACAGCACGGCGTTGGTGAGGACGATGGCCAGGACGAGGGCGACGGCCCAGGACAGCAGGATGCCGGTGCCGACGGCGAACGCGGCGCACAGGGCGAGCAGCGCGGCCTTGGCGACGGCGAACAGGGTGTTCTCGCCGAGCACCCAGCCGGCCCGGCGCACGCCGGTGAGCGCGCCGTCCTGGAGGACGAACACCGAGTAGCCGGCGGTGGCCGCGACGAAGGAGACCGCGAGGACGGGGCTGCGCAGCTCGTCCAGGGCGGGGGCGACGACCGGGACGAGCAGCAGGAACGCGACGGCGACGACGGCGCTGACGGTGGTGCTGACCAGGTAGCTGCGCAGGACCAGGGCGCGGGTGCGGCGCCCGGCGGTGGGGACGAAGCGCACCAGGGCGTCGCCGAGGTTGAGGCTGCCCAGGGTGGACAGGAACATGGTGGCGGACAGCGCGGCGTAGCTGCGGCCGACGTCGGCGGCGCTGTAGGAGCGGGTGGCGAGGATCCAGAACAGCGAGCCGAGCCCGGCCGAGAGGATCGAACTCGCGGCCAGCAGGTGGCCGTTGTGCAGCAGCGGTTCGCGTCGGGAGCGGGCGAGCAGCGCCCGGGCCTCGGCCTGCAGCAGCGTCGGGTAGCCGCACTGGCAGGGAAGTTCGACGGGGTGGGCGCAGCGGGTGCGCCGGTCGACGGCGCTCATCGGCCCGCCCCGTCCGTGAGTTGACTCTCCGTCGGTTCGCGCTGTGCGTAACGGCGTTCGGCCCGGCGCCGTTCGGCGATCCGGCGTTCGGCGAGTCGGTGCTCGGCGATCCGGGCCTCCGCGCGGCGCTGGGCGCGCAGGCTGCGCAGGTAGCCGAGCGGGCCGTACAGCAGGCCGAGCAGTTCGCGGCGGCGCAGTGCGCGCAGCAGCGGGTCGGGGTCGCCGGGCTCGACGGTGACGGCCGCGGTGGTGGCGGCGGTGTCCGCGTCCGTACTGGCACCCGCACCCGTAGCCGTACCCGTACCAGCGGCCCGGTGCGCGGTGCGCCACAGGCCGCGCGGGAGCAGCGGCAGCAGGGTGGCCAGCAGGCGGGGTCGGCGGTGGACGGCGGCGGCGAGGTAGGCGCCGAAGCCCGCGCCGAGGCCGAACGCCTGCCGGGGCAGGGTGTCGAGTTCGCGCCGGTGCGGGTGCCAGACGATCGCGTCGGGCCGGTAGCTGACGGTGTGTCCGGCGGTCAGCACCAGGTGGAAGGCGAGCAGGTCCTCGCCGCCGAGGGCGGGGGTGCCGGTGCTGGTGGCGGGGTCGAACCCGCCGACGGCGCGCAGGACTGCGGTGCGGAAGGCCATGTTCGCGCCGGTGCCGAGCCGGCCGGTGGCGAAGGGGTGGAGCGGGTCGCCGGTGCGGGTGCGCAGGGTGTAGTCGCGCGGGGTGAAGCCCTTGCCGTAGCCGCCGTAGCGTTCGAGCAGGAGCTGGGCCCGGGTGTCGAGTTCGGCGGGCAGCACCAGGCCGGTGACGCAGGCGGTGCGGGGCGCGGCGCGGAAGCCGGCGACCAGGGCGGGCAGCCAGTGCGGGTCGAGGATCAGGTCGTCGTCGGCGAACGCGCAGATCTCGCCGCGGGCGGCGGCCAGGCCCCGGTTGCGGGCCCGGGCCAGGCCGGGCACGGGTTCGCGCAGGTAGCGCACCCGCCGCCCGTAGCGCTGCGGGAGCAGCCGGCGGACGGTGTCGTCGGCGGGGGCGTTGTCGACCACGATGGCGTCCAGGTAGGGGTAGCGGGTGCGCAGCAGCGAGTCCAGGCAGCGGGTGAGCAGGTCGGGGCGGTCGTGGGTGCAGACCACGACGCTGACCACGGGCTCCTCGCCGGCGGGGTCGTCCTCCGGCGCGGGGGCCGGGTGCCGCGCGGCCGCGTCGAACCGGCGGTGCGCGGCGGCGTGCAGGGCGGCGCCCAGCCGTTCGGGGTGGCCCTCGGGGGCGCGGGCGGTGACGGTGCCCAGCGGGCGTCCGGCGGCCCGGACCAGGGCGAGGGCCTGCCGGCCGGTGAGGCGGCAGGGGCCGCCGCCGGGGCGGCGCAGTTCGCCGGGGCGGGTGAGGTCGAGTTCGGCGATCCGGACCGGCGTCTCGCCCGACGGGGCGGCGGGTGCGGGCGTGGTGTCCACGGTCAGCCTCCCCGGTGGGTGCGGCGCTGCTGCCAGCGGGTGTACAGGTAGCGGGGCGGGCCCTGGGCCAGGCCGCGGCGTTCCATCCGGCGCAGGGCGTGCAGGCGGCGGAGTTCCAGTTCGGTGTCGGCGGCGGGCGGGCGGTGGCCGCGGTGCCAGCGGAACAGGCCGACGGGCAGCCGCAGCAGCAGGTCGGCGAGCAGGGCGGGGCGGCGGCGCAGGGCGGCGGCGAGGTAGGCGCCGAAGCCGGTGCCCAGGCCGCGGACCTGGAGCGCGAGGGCGGGCAGGGTGCGCCGGTGGCGGTGCCAGACGACGGCGTCGGGCCGGTAGGCGACGGTGTGCCCGGCGGTCAGCACCAGGTGGAAGGCGAGCAGGTCCTCGCCGCCCCGGGTGGGGGTGCCGGTGCCGGTGGCGGGGTCGAACCCGCCTACGGCGCGCAGCAGTTCGGTGCGGAAGGCCATGTTCGCGCCGATGCCGCAGCGGCCGGTGGAGTAGCGGTCCAGCGGACCCGCGCCGGGGGCGTCGAGGTTCCAGTCGCGGGCCGTCCAGCCGCGGGCCGTTCCGGCGTAGCGCTCGAACAACTGCTGGGCGGGGGTGTCGAGTTCGGCGGGGACGACGAGTCCGGTGACGCAGCCGGTCCGGGGGTCGGCGGCGAACGCGGCGGCCAGTGCGGCCAGCCAGCCGGGGTCGGCGAGGGCGTCGTCGTCGGTGAACGCGCAGATCTCGCCGCGGGCGGCGGCCAGGCCGCGGTTGCGGGCCCGGGACAGGCCGGGCGCGGGTTCGCACAGGTAGCGGACCCGGCCGGGGTAGCGCTCCGCGACCAGCCGCGCGGTGGCGGGGCCGGTGGGGGCGTTGTCGACCAGCAGGACGTCCACGGCCGGGCCGGGCCGGACGCCGGTGGCGCTGGTGGCTCCGGGGGCGCTGGTGCTGCCGGGGGCGCTGGAAGCACCGCCGGCCCCGGGGGCACCGACGGCCCCGGGGGCTCCGGCGGTGCCGGGGATCCCGGTGACGGTGTCGGCGGCGCGCAGCACGGAGTCCAGGCAGTCGGCGAGCAGTTCGGTGCGGTCGCGGGTGCAGACCACGACGGTCATCCCGTCGACGGGGCGGCCCGCTTCCGTCCGCTCGGGCTCGAACTCGTCGTCCGGCAGGTCGAGTTCGCGATGAGCGGCCGCGGCCAGCGCCCGGGCGAGCGCGACGGGGCGGCCGCTCGTCCCGGTGGCGTGCACCATGCCGAGCGGGTGTCCGTGCAGCCGCACCAACGCCGACACGCGTCCGTCGGGGGCGGCGGGGCCGCGGCCGCCGGGCGAGCGCACCTCGTCCGGGTCGGCCAGGTCGAGTTCGACCACGGTGACGGGGGTGTGCGGCGAGCCGGGTGCGGCGGGCGGCGGGCAGGCCGTGCGGTGGCGCCGGTCGCGGCCGTTCATCGTCCCTCCCCCGCGCCGGGGCGTTCGGCGAGCAGGGTGCGCAGCACTCTGCGGCCGTCGGAGACGGCGTGCAGGTGGGAGCGTCCGCTGCGGCGGGGAAGTTCGAGGCTGGGGACTTCGGCGATCCGCAGTCCCGAGCGCAGGGCGTGCGCGACCATCTCGGCCTCGATCTCGAAGCCGGTGGCACGCAGGTCGAGTTCGGCGAGGAAGTCGCGGCGGAACGCGCAGTAGCCGTAGCACAGGTCGGTCAGCAGGGCGCCGTAGAGGCGGTTGACGACCAGCAGCAGGGCCTTGTTGCCGAGGGCGCGCAGCGGGGTGAGGTCGAGCGAGCCGCCGCCGGCCATCCGGCGGGAGCCCTTGACGAAGTCGTAGCCGTGGTCGAGGAAGTGCAGGAAGTGCGGGATCTCGCCGGGCCACATCGAGCCGTCGGCGTCGATCATCACCACGTACTCGCCGGTGGCGGCGGCGAATCCGGCGCGCAGCGCGTTGCCCTTGCCGGGCGCGCCCTGGCCGACGCTGCGGACGGCGGGGCGGCAGGCGCGGGCCATCGCGACGGTGGCGTCCCGGGAGGAGCCGTCGACCAGGATGACCTCGTCCACGCAGCTGGGGATCTGCTCGAACACCCAGGGGATGTTGCGGGCCTCGTCCCGGGCGGGGACGACCAGGCTGACGCTGTGCCGGGTGCGGTAGTCGCCGGAGCGCCGGGCGGGGCCGCGGGCGGGGGTGCGCACCGGCGGGCGGTCCCCGGCCCGGCGCATCGGCGCGTGGTCGGCGACCCGGTCGGCGGCCCGTCGGCGCGGCGTGCTGCCGGACGGCGCGGCGGGCGGGGCGCTGCCGGGCGGGGCGGCGGGTGGGGCGGCGGGGCTGGCCGCGGAATCGGCTGCGGGTTGCCCGGTGGGCAGGGTGGTGCTCATCGCTGTGCCTCTCGCGGAGGCGGGAGCCGGCAGGGCGCTGCCCGTACGGAAGGTGGGGTGCGGCGGCCCGGACGTCGCGGTGTGGGATGCGGCGGCCCGGGGGCTCGGCAGTCGGGTGCGGTGGTCTGGGACGTCACCGCGGTTCCAGTGCTCCCCCGGGTGGGACTCCCCCCGGTGCCCGGCCTCCCCGCCGGTCCCCGGCCTCCCCGCCGGTCCCCGTCGGAACGGGGTCCCCCCTCGGGACGGTCGACGCCGCAGAAGGGCGATCGCCGTCCGGGGCGCGTGGTGCGCCGTGGGTGGCACGCTCGGCCGGATGGGGACGGTGCCCCCGCGCCGGCGGTCGGTGCCAGGACCTCATCGTGCGCCCGCCGCCAACGGACTGTCAACCGCCTTTGTGTGCCTATGTCCGTTTTTGCCACGCCGGACGGCCGCCCGGCCGGGCCCGGTGGGCGCGGGGCCGGCCGCCGGGTCCGAAACTGCCAAACCGGACCCGGACCGAGCCGGACGCTGACGGCCCGTCAGTTCGTCCGACCGCACGCCGGACCCCGGGGCACCGGGGCGGCGGAGCCGCGCCGCGCGGGTCCGCAGAGCCGCCAAGGCCGGCAAGCAGCGCAGCACAGGCAGGCAGAGCCGGCAAGCAGGGCCGCGCAGACAGGCAAGCAAAGCCTTGCAGGCACAGGCAGAAAGGTTTCAGCTCTCGTAGCCGAGGCCGGGTTCGGGCGCGGCCTCCAGGTCGGCCTCGGCGATCCGCCGGGCGATCTCGGCGGGCCGCACGGGGCGTCCGAAGTGCCAGCCCTGGGCGAGGTCGCAGCCCATCAGGCGCAGGCGCTCGGCGTCGGCGCGGCTCTCCACGCCCTCCGCGGTGACCGACAGGCCCAGGGTGTGGGCGAGCGAGACGAGTCCGCTGACGATCCGCCAGCCGAGGTGGGTGTCCTTGGCGGGGTCGTGCAGGTCGCCGACGAAGGAGCCGGCGATCTTGAGGTTGGAGACCGGGAGGTCGCGCAGGTAGGCCAGGTTGGACCAGCCGGTGCCGAAGTCGTCGACGGAGAGCGAGACGCCCATGTCGACCAGCGCGTGCAGGGCCTTGAGCGCCTCGTCCTCGGGGCCGACCACGGTCGACTCGGTGATCTCCAGCTGGAGCATGGACGGGTCGAGGCCGGTGCTGCGCAGGGTGCGTTCGATGTCGCCGACCAGTCCGGCGTTGCGGGCCTGCCGGACGGCCAGGTTGACGCTCAGCCGGGGCGCCCGGTCGCCGAACCTGGCGACCCAGTCGGCGGCCTGCTCGCAGGCCTGCTCCAGCACCCAGCGGCCGAGCGGCATGATCAGCCCGGTCTCCTCGGCGACGCCGACGAACTCCTCGGGGCCGAGCACGCCGAGCTGCGGGTGCCGCCAGCGCACCAGCGCCTCGACGCCGGTCATCGCGCCGGAGGCCAGGTCGACCATCGGCTGGTAGTCGATGAAGAACTCGCCGCGGTCCAGGGCGGCGGGCATCCGCACGGACACCGCGTACCGGCTGACGGCGCGCGCGTTCTCCTTGGGGTCGAACAGCGTCCAGCGGCCGCGCCCGGCCTCCTTGGCCCGGTACAGCGTGAGGTCGGCGGCCCGGACGGCGGCGCCGGGCGTGGTGGTGGCGATCCGCCGCTCCAGCACGCCGACGCTGGCGCCGACGGCGAGCCGGTGGTCGCCGATCACCACGGGCTTGGTGAGCGCGGCGAGCACGGTCTTGGCGGCGGCCACCGCCTCCTGCTCGCTGCGGCAGTTCTCCAGCAGCACCACGAACTCGTCGCCGCCGAGCCGGGCCACCATGTGGCCGAGCGGGCTGAGCGCGTTCTCCAGCCGGCGGGCCACCACGGTCAGCAGCTGGTCGCCCATGTCGTGGCCGAGGCTGTCGTTGACGATCTTGAAGCCGTCCAGGTCGACGTAGCACAGGCCGAAGCGGGCGTCCGGCTCCGGCTCCTCGAAGATCTTCTCCAGCCGTTCGAAGAACGCGGCCCGGTTGGGCAGGCCGGTCAGCGGGTCGTGGGTGGCCTGGTGGCGCAGCCGCTCCTGGAGGCGGTAGCGGTCGGTGACGTCCTCCAGCATGGCGACCTGGTAGAGCGGCACGCCGTCGTCGTCGCGGATCAGCGAGACGGTCAGGTGGGTCCAGACCACCTCGCCGTCGCGCCGGTAGTACGGCTTGTCGAACTGGAAGTACTCGCGCTTGCCGCTGATCAGCTCCTCGTACGCCTCCCAGACGCCGGGGGTGTCCTCGGGGTGGACCAGGTCGTTGACGCGCACGCCGGTCATGTCCTCGGGGCCGCCGCCGAAGATCTCGCCGAGGGCCCGGTTGACGGCCAGGATGTTGCCGTCGGTGTCGCCGAGGCCGATGCCGATCGCCGCCGATTCGAACAGCGCCCGGAACCGGGCCTCGGAGGCGCGCAGGGCCTTCTCGACCTCCTGCCGGGCGGTGTCGGCGGCGAGCCGGATCGCCTCCTGCTCGCGCAGCGTGCGCTCGCGCAGGGCGGCCGCCCAGCCGGCCGCGAAGGCGCCGCCGAGGGCCGGGCCGCGGTCGTCCGGGACGGGCTGGCGCTGGATCAACTGCACGCCCTCGGAGAGCAGTTGCGGGTCGGTGAACTGGTTGTCGATGAGCAGCGCGCCGGCCTGTTCGGCCAGTTCGGGGCGGAACGGGTGCTCCCGGGCGGCGCGGTGCAGCAGTTCGGCGGTGCGGGCGATCAGCGGGTTGAGCACGCCGGGGCGCACGGCGGCGCCGTGCCCGGTGCGCAGCATGGCGGCCCAGTCGGCGTGGAACCCGGCGACGGCGACGGCCGTCGCGTCCGGATCCGGGTCCGCGGCCGGGCCCGTGGCGGTCGCACCGCCCGCACCGATCGCGCCTTCCACGCCGTCCGTACCGTCCGCACCGATCAGACCGTCCGGACCGACCACGCCGTCCGTACCGGGGGGCCCGTCCGTACCGGCTGACTCGTTCACGACAGGCGCCCGACGCCGGCCATGCCGGTCATCCGCTCGGGGTGCGGACCGACCGTCCCGGCGTCGTCGGGGCGCCATTCGGGCAGGTAGACGACGCCGGGTTCGACGAGTTCGTAGCCGTCGAAGAAGGCGGTGATCTGTTCGCGGCTGCGCATGGTGAGCGGGGTCGGGGTGGAGCGGTAGAGGCTCTGGTGGGAGCCGGCCTGGTCGGGGCGGCCCTCCAGGGAGGCGTGCGAGAGGATCAGCATGCTGCCGCTGGGGAGGGCCTCGCGCAGCTTGGCGAGGATCTTGGCGGGCTCGTCGGCGTCGGTGACGAAGTGCAGGACGGCGTTCAGGATGACCGCGACGGGTTCGCCGGGGGCGAGCAGTTCCTCGACCTCGGGACGGGCCAGCAGGTCGTCGATGTTGCGCAGGTCCGCGTCGACGACCCGGCTGAGCGGGTCGTCGGCGAGGATCAGCCGGCTGTGCGCGACCGCGACGGGGTCCATGTCGATGTAGACGACCCGGGCGTCGGGGTGGTAGTCGCGGGCGACCTCGTGGACGGCGCCGAAGGTGGGGATGCCGGAGCCGATGTCGAGGTAGCGGGCGATGCCCTCCTCGGCGGCGAACTGGGTGGCTCGACGCAGGAAGGCCCGGTTGGCCCGCATGATCTTCGGCAGGTCCGGCCAGAGTTCGATCGCCTTGCGCGCCATCTGGCGGTCGACCTCGAAGTTGTGCGACCCGCCGAGGTAGTAGTCGTAGACCCGGGCGGCGTTCGGCTTGTCGAGGTCGGTCCCTGCGGGCACCCAGTTCGGACGCGCCATGACGGCACTCCTTCCGGCGTGGCAGTCGAAAATGGCAATAGGACATAAAGATCTTCCTATATTTATGGTGCGCATCGCAAGCCAAGGCGCCCGAACGGCGGCGTGGCGCGTCCCGCCTGGCGGTGGCCCCCGAACGGCGCAGAATCACCCCCATGGGCGGACACATCGAGGACTACGCGCTCCTCTCCGATCTGCAGACCGCCGCCCTGGTCGGCCGGGACGGCTCGGTGGACTGGCTCTGCCTGCCCCGCTTCGACTCCCCCAGCTGCTTCGCCGCCCTGCTCGGCACCCCCGAGCACGGCGCCTGGCGGCTGGCCCCGGCCGGCGCGGGCGACTGCACCGGGCGCCGCTACCTGGGCGACACCCTGGTCCTGGAGTCGCGCTGGCGCACCCCGGACGGCGAGGTCAAGGTGGTCGACCTGATGCCGCAGCGCGACCGGGCCCCGCGACTGGTGCGGATCGTCGAGGGCGTCAGCGGCGCCGTCCCGGTCCGCGGCGAGCTGCGGCTGCGCTTCCACCACGGCCGGGTCGACCCGTGGGTGCGCCGCACCGAGCACCACCGGGTGGCCGTCGCCGGGCCGGACGCCGCCTGGCTGCGCGTCCCGCCGGGCGTGCACACCTACGGCGCGGACGGCGGCACCGTCTCCGAGTTCACCGCCCGCCCCGGCACCCGCGTCCCGTTCGTGCTGACCTGGCAGCCCTCGCACCTGGCCACCACCGCCCGCACCGACCCGGAGGCGCTGCTCGCCGCCACGCTGGCCGGCTGGCACGAGTGGGCCGGGCAGCTCAGCTACCGGGGCGAGTGGCGGCGGGCGGTGCTGCGCTCGCTGCTGACCCTCAAGGCGCTGGCGTACGAGCCGACCGGCGGGATCGTCGCCGCCCCGACCAGCTCGCTGCCCGAGGCGCCCGGCGGGGAGCGCAACTGGGACTACCGGTTCTGCTGGCTGCGCGACTCGGCGATGACGCTCTCCGCGCTGCTGCGCGGCGGCTTCCGGCAGGAGGCCGCCGCCTGGCGCAAGTGGCTGCTGCGCGCGGTGGCCGGCGACCCCTCCGACGTGCAGGCGGTGTACGGGGTGGCCGGGGAGCGCGGCCTGCCGGAGACCGAGGCCGACTGGCTGCCCGGCCACCTGGGCTCGCGGCCGGTCCGGTTCGGCAACGCGGCCGTCGGACAGCTCCAGCTCGACGTCTACGGCGAGGTGGTGGACACCCTCGACCTGGCGCTGCGGGCCGGCCTCCCGATGGAGCGGCAGGTGTGGAGCCTGCTGCGCACGCTGCTCGGCTCGCTGGCCGCGCGCTGGCGCGAGCCCGACGAAGGACTGTGGGAAGTGCGGTGCGGGCGGCGGCAGTTCACCCATTCGAAGGTGATGGCCTGGGTCGCCGCCGACCGGGCGGTGCGGATGGCCGAGGCCACCGGCCTGCCCGCCCCGCTGGAGCAGTGGCGGGCGCTGCGCGCGGCGGTGCACGCCGAGGTGTGCGAGCGGGCCGTCGATCCGCGCCGCCAGGTGTTCGTCCGCTCCTACGGGTCCCAGGAGTTGGACGCCTCCACGCTGTTCGTCGCCAGCACCGGTTTCCTGCCGCCGGACGACGAACGGGTGGTGCGCACGGTGGAGGCCGTCCAGCACGGCCTGGACCACGGCGGGCTGGTGCGCCGCTACCAGGACGGGGCGGCCGACGGCCTGTCCGGCTCCGAAGGAGCCTTCCTGGCCTGCTCGTTCTGGCTGGCGGACGCGCTGGCGCTGATCGGCCGCCGGGACGAGGCGCGCGAACTCTTCGTCCGCACCGCCTCGTTGGCCAACGACCTGGGCCTGCTCAGCGAGCAGTGGGATCCGGCGACCCGCCGCCAGCTGGGCAACACCCCGCAGGCGTTCACCCATGTCGCACTGGTCAACACCGCCTTCCGGTTGAGCGGTTGAGCGGCTGACTTGCCGAGCTGCCGAGCTGCCGAGCCCGCGCGCTCCATCGAAGGGCGGGAACGCCGAAAAGGGCGACCGCCCACTTGCAGACTCTGCAAGTGGGCGGCGCCTCTAGGGTGTTGCGGTGTTGCGTGTTGCGGTTTCGCCCGCGTCAGTCGGGTTCGGCCGCGGTTCGCTGCGTGCTACCGGCTGCCTGGTGTCAGCTGGTGGCGGTGCAGGTCAGGGTCGGGACGGCGTTGCTGCCCGAGTAGCTGCCACCGAAGCCGAAGCTGGTGGTGCCGTTGGCGGCCACCGCACCGTTGTAGCCGGCGTTGTTGACCGTCACGGACTGGCCGGACTGGCTGACGGTGCCGTTCCACAGGTTGGTGACCTGCTGGTTGCCCGCGTAGGTCCAGGTGACCTTCCAGGACTTGATCGCGGTGTTGCCCGCGGTCACGGTGACGTCGGCGTTGAAGCCGGCGCCCCAGTCGCTGCTGACCTTGTAGGTCGCGGTGCAGCCGGCGCCGCCGGTGCTGGTGCCGGACTGGGTGGTGGCGGTGACGGCGGCGGCGGCGGAGAGGTTGCCGGCCGCGTCCTTGGCCTTGACCGTGTAGGAGTACGCGGTGGAGGCGGACAGGCCCGAGTCGGTGTACGAGGTGCTGGTGGTGGACCCGATCAGGGTGCCGCCGCGGTACACGTTGTAACCGGTCACGCCGACGTTGTCGGTGGAGGCGCCCCAGGTCAGCGAAGCGCTGCTGGAGGTGGTGGTGGCCGCCAGGTTGGTCGGGGCGGTCGGAGCGGTGGTGTCGGTGGTGCCACCGGCGGAGGTGGTCACGCTGAGCGCCGCGGAGGCCGCGGAGACGTTGCCGGCCGCGTCCTTCGCCTTGACCGTGTAGGAGTACGCGGTGGAGGCGGTCAGGCCCGAGTCGGCGAACGAGGTGCTGTTGGTGGACCCGATCAGGGTGCCGCCGCGGTACACGTCGTAGCCGGTCACGCCGACGTTGTCGGTGGAGGCGGTCCAGGTCAGCGAGACGCTGCTGGAGGTGGCGGTCGCCGCCAGGCCCGTCGGGGCGGTGGGGGCGGTGGTGTCGGCGGTGCTGGTGCCGACCGCCGGGTAGGCGTTCTTCAGCAGCTCCTGGAACTGGGCCGAGAACCAGTGGCCCGCGACCGGGGCGTTGGCCAGGGCGCCCGACATGTTGTTGTTGTTGCGCGGATTGCCGGTGTACGTCGGGTCGCACATCCGGTCGAAGCCCTTGCCCTCGTCGTTGGCGATGGCCGAGCTCGCGCCGTCCGACTCACCCGGAGGCTTCACCCACACGTACGCGGCGATGCCGTCCTCGGGAGCCGCCTTCGGGCGCTCGCCGAGGCCCGCGCCGGACTGGTTGCACCAGTTGCCGGTCTGGAAGCGGCGGTCGATGCGGCCGCCGTCGACGTACGCGTCGACCGAGGTCTTCGGGCCCGGGCCGGCCGGACGGTTCGCGCCGCCCCAGCCGTTGCGGGAGGTGTCGATCAGCATGCCGATGTTCGAGTTGAACCCGGACGCGATCGCCTTGGTGCGCCACGCCTTCGCGAAGGACGCCTCGTCGACGTACTGGTTCCAGTCCACCCACTTCGACTGGCGGACCGAGGTGCCGTTCACCGAGTCGCCGACGGTGAAGTTGGGCTCGTGCAGCGCGCCGTAGTTGGCGGTGTTGACGATGAAGCCCTGGACGTTGTTGACCGTCGAGCCGGACGCGGTGGCGGCCTGCTTGATGGTGTCGATGGCCGGCTGCAGGTTGGAGTCCCAGCCGAGCCAGCCGTGGTGGCCGGCGTCCACGTAGTTGTAGACGTTCGGGATCGCGCCGAGCTTGGCCAGCGCGTAGCCCACGCCGTTGACGTAGTTGCCGTTGGCCTTCATGACGTCGCACGCGGCGGTCGCGGTGGCGGTGCCGCCCGCGTTGGTCGTCAGGTTCGGCAGCGAGTCGATCTCGACCGTGGTGACGATCCGCAGGTTCGCGTAGGCCGGGTCGGCCAGGATCGCGGCGATCGGGTCGATGAACTCGCTCTTGTAACGCGGCAGGTCGGTGGGGCCGAGCTCGCCGTTCGAGGCCAGGGCGGCACAGTCGCGGCCCGGCAGGTCGTAGATGACGACCTGGAACACGTACGGCTTGCCCGCGGCCTGCTGCACCGCGGCGTTCAGGTGGTCGCGCAGACCCATGGTGCCGTTGCCACCGGAGATGGCCGCGATGCGGTCCATCCAGACGGCGGTGGGCTGGTTGGAGACAGCCGAACCGCCCGGCTCGGCGGCGGCCTTCGCGGACCACTCGGGGTTCACGTAGACCCCGGCGCCGACGAACGGGTTGTCCACACGGGTCGCCGCGTGGGCGGCGGTGGTCGACAGGGCAAGGGGGACAACGGTCGCGGCGCTGAGCACCACGGCCGCTGCAGCCGTCCGGAGACGACGCGTCAGATTTGCCGACACGGTAAGGGAGTCCTTTCGGGTGGGGGAGGGACTCGACGGAAACGCTCCCAAATCAATGGGAGCGCTCCCATACTTGGCCCGGGCTGAGGCGAACTCAGCTCGGGGACAACCGATATGAAGCCATGACCTCGGACTCCCGTCAAGGAGTTCGACAGAACCCGTGGGAGCGCTCCCGCTGGACCGAATGGACGCCGCCCGCCGGGGCCCGACCGCCCGGCCGCGCCCCAGCTGCGCCGCACCGGCAGCGCCGCGGCACCGCATCGGCGCCGCGGCGCGGGCCCGGCCCCGGCCGTCCGACCTGGGCACCTGGCGTCCCGACAGGCCCGCTGCGCACCACGGTTCACCCCCGCACCGGGGACGGCCCGCCGAGGACCCGCCCCGGCCGTCCCACGGCCATCCGCCCCGCGCCCCACCTGCGGCGCGCCCGCGCACCGCCCGCGCCCGGGC
>NZ_BAAANS010000080.1:0-31954 GCF_039529925.1 Kitasatospora saccharophila
CACGACTGCGGCGACCACATGACAGCCACACCGGACGCCCCCGGGTGTCCCGATCTTACGAATGATCCGAACGAACCCACGAAGAAAGGTATGGACCCTCATGACCAGCCCCGACAGCCGCCCCGGCCGGGTCGGCGTGCTGCTGCCCCGCGACCTGCCCGTGCAGCAGCTCCTCCGGTACGCCCGCCGCGCCGAGGAGCTGGGCTTCGACGAACTGTGGGTGGTCGAGGACCTCGGCTGGCGCGGCGGCATCGCCCAGGCCGCCAGTGTGCTCGCCGCCACCGGGGGGATCACCGTCGGCCTCGGCATCCTGCCCGCCGGGGCCCGCAACGTCTGCTTCGCCGCGATGGAACTCGCCACCCTGGCCCAGCTCCACCCCGGCCGCCTCACCGCGGGCATCGGCCACGGCATGCGCGAGTGGATGGACCAGGCCGGCGGCGCCTGGCCCGCCAGCCCGCTCACCCTGCTGAGCGAGTACACCACCGCGCTGCGCGCCCTGCTGCGCGGCGAACCGGGCCCCGCCGACGGGCGGTACGTGCGCTGCGCCGGCGCCCGGCTCACCGAGATCCCCGAGGTGGTGCCGCCCGTGGTGCTGGGCGTGCGCGGCCCCAGGTCGCAGGCGCTCGCCGGGCAGGTCGCCGACGGCCTGCTGCTGGCCGAACCCGCCGCGCCCGGCTACGTCGCCGCCTCGCTGGAGCGGCTGGGCCGCCCCGGCGCCGAGGTGATCACGTACGACGTCGCCGCCGTCGACCCGGACGGGGACGGGACGGCCGCCGTCGAACGGGTCCGGCCCGGGCTGTCCGCGATCGGCGAACCCGACTGGGCGCCGCACCTCGAACCGCTGCCGTTCGCCGCCGAGTTCCGGGCCCGCCGGGCCGCGAGCGCCGACGGCGAGGAGTTCGCCCGGACCATGCCCGCCGAGTGGGTCCGCGCGCTCACCGTCAGCGGTACGCCGGAGCAGGCCCGGGCGGCGATCGCCGGGCGGCACGCGGCCGGTGCGACGTGCGTCGTGCTCACCCCGGTGGGGAGCGACCGGCTGGGGGAGCTGGAGTCGCTGGCGCGGGCCCTGCCGGGCAAGGACTGAGCGACGGGGCCCGGCGCGCCGCCGCCCCCCGGACCGGTCAGGCGGACACGGCGCACCGGTCCGCCCAGGAGACGGCCTGCCCGGCCGCGTCGACCGGCTCGTACCAGGAGCTCAGGCCGAGCAGCCTGCTGCCGAGCTCGGTGAGCCGCGCGGTCGGGTAGCGCTTGGACTCGTGCAGCACGGGATCGCCGACCAGGGTGCGGTTCCAGCGCGGGGTGCGCAGGTGGCGCCAGGAGTCGACGCGGGACTTGCGCAGCCGCTCGTGCTCCTCCAGGGCGGGCATCATCGACAGGTACTGCACGGCGCGCACGCCCCGCTCGGAGCGGTTGCGGGCGACGCCGTGCGCCAGCAGGCCGTTCCAGATCAGCAGGTCGCCGGGGTTCAGTTCGGGCCGGACCACCGGCAGTTCGGCGCGGTCGAAGTCCGGGCGGGCCGGGTCGCGGTCGGCGGGCTGGGCGGCCCGCCAGGAGTCGAACCGGCGGAACAGCTCCGGGCTGCACTGGAAGCCGCCGGTGTCCGGCGCGGTCTCGGTGAGCGCGATGATGCCCTGCACCCGCTGCGGCGGCACGCCCAGAGCGGTGTCGACGTCCCAGTGCAGCCGGTCGTCGGCGCCGCGGTCGGCCGGGTCGACCAGCGCCCGGTCGCGGTTGCCGCGGTTGGGCGGGTTGAGGTTGAGCCGGTCCAGGGTCACCCACAGCTCCTCGCAGTCCCAGACGTCCACGAAGGCGTCGTAGACCCGCTGGTCCTGCCGGCTGTCCCAGAGTAGTTGGTGGTGGTACGCCTCGACGAAGCCGTAGACGTGCAGCCGCCGGTCCAGCTCGGAGCGGAAGGGCCGGTCGGCGAACCAGCCGTCCGGGTCCCGCGGGTCGAGGCCCTGGAACTCCCAGGCGAAGTCCAGCATCCGGCGGGCGTGCTCGGCGGGCACCGCCTCGCGGACGACCACGTACCCGTAGGTCTGCCAGTGCGCGAAGTCCTCCGCCGAGAGCACCCGCAGCGGACGGGTCTTGGACAGCTCGCGCAGGGTGTGCTGGGCGAGGTACGACTCGCCGTCGTCGCTGAAGTACGGGCGCTCGCTCGCGGCCCGGTGGAGGTGGGGGCGGCGGGACGGGGCGAACATCATGGGACAGCCCTCCAGGTGGGTGTGCGGGCGGCGGACGGGCGGCCGCGCGCCCCGGCGAGGACACGCGGGCACGCGGACGGACCCGGCGGGGCGCGGGGACGGGGGAGCGGCACGGAGAACGGCGCGGACGCGTTCCGGGCCGGGGGACGGCGGCCGGTCGCGGTCGGCCCCCGCAGCGGGGCCGAGGGGCCGGGGCGACGGGGAAGGACGGCGCGGAGAGTGCGCCGAAGTCGCTCCGATCGCCAGATTGGTTCAGACCATACGCATTGTCAAGTTCCCGACCGGTAACTGTGGTTGGCCGCGGATCCAGCCCGGCCGGGTGGCGGGTCGGTTCCGGCTGCGACCACGGCCACGGCTACGACCACGGCCACGACCGCGACCACGGCCACGACCGCGGCCCGGGGACGCCGCACCCTGTCACAGCCGGTACCAGTGCCGGCGGGACTGCTCCGGCACCCGCGCCTCCCCCGGGGCCACGGGTTTCGCGGCGGCCGGCGCCAGGACGGCCGGTGCCAGGGCGGCCGGGGTCGGCGCCGCCGCCACCGGAGCCGCCGGCCCCGCCCCGGGCAGCGGCAGGACGGGCGGCCGCTCCCCGGCGTCCGCCGGCCCGGCCGGCGCCTCGTGCCGGCCCGGCACCGCCTCCTCCGGACGCCCCAGCGCCACCAGGGCGTGGCCCAACTGCTCCAGGACGCGCCCCCGGGCCCGGCGGTCACCGGAGGCGTCGTGCAGCTCCAGCGCCCGCCGCAGGCAGCCCACCGCCTGCGGCAGCCGCCCCAACGCCCGGTACACGGTGCCCAGGTGGAGCAGCGCCAGGCCCTCGGTGCGCGGGTCGGGGCCGGCGGGGCGCAGCGAGAGCCCCTCCAGCAGGAAGCGCTCCGCGTCCGCCAGCCGCCCCAGCCGCAGCGAGGCGTCCCCCAGGTTGGTCAGGGTCACCCGCTCCACCCAGCGGTGGCCGGCCGTCCGGGCCAGCGGCAGGGCCGGCGCCAGCAGCTCCAGGGCCTCCGCCGCCCGCCCCCGGCCCAGGACCAGCTCCGCCAGGTTGTTGCGCGCCGCGCACTCGCTCTCCGGGTCCGCGCCCCCGTCCGCGCAGCGCGCCAGCGCCCGCCGCAGGTGGATCTCCGCCTCCACCGGCCGCCCCGCGTGCAGCTGCGCCGCGCCCAGCAGCGCCAGCGACGCCGTCAGGGCCCGCGGATCGGGGCTGCCGGCCGCCGCCGCCACGGCTATCCGGGCCGCGTTCAGCCACTGCGCCCGGTGGTGCCGCCGGTGGAAGAACGACCACAGCGCGAACGGCAGCTGCCAGGCCGCGGGCGGCCGCCCCGCCCGCGCCGCGTGCCGGATCACCGACAGCAGGTCCGCCAGGTGCGCCTCGCACCAGGCCACCGCCTCCTCGGCCGCCCCGAACACCGGCGGCCGCACCCCCGGCAGCGGTGCCGCCCCCGCCGGGCGGGCCCCCGGCTCCAGCAGCCGCCCGGCCGCGTCCGCACCCTGCCGGTACCAGTCGTACAGCCGGTCCAGCGCCGCCGCTCGGTCCCGCGGCGAGTCCCGGCCCTCCGCCAGCTCCCGCCCGTACACCTGCAGCAGCGAGTGGAAGCGGTACCGCTCCGGCGCCTCCAGCTCCAGCAGGTGCACGTCCGCCAGCACGTCCAGCAGCTCGTGCGCGTTGCCCGCGGTGGTGCCCAGCAGCGCCGCCGCGGTCTCCGCGGTCAGCCCCGCCCCCGGGTGCAGCGCCAGCAGCCGGAACGCCCGGCCCGGCTCCGGCGCCAGCGCCCGGTACGACCAGGAGAACACCGTCCGCAGCGCCGAGTCGCCGTCGTCCGCCGCCGCCAGCACGTGCAGCCGGGTGCGGTCCGAACGCAGCTCCTCGTTGACCCGGGCCAGCGTCAGGCCCGGCCGGGACAGCGCCCGTTCGGCCGCCACCAGCAGCGCCAGCGGCAACCGCCCGCAGCGCAGCACCAGTTCGCGGGCCGCCGCCGGGTCCGCGTCCACCCGCTCCGGGCCCAGCGTGCGGCGCAGCAGCTCCACCGCCCGCTCCGGCGGCAGCGGGGCCAGCGTCACCCGGCGCGCCCCGTCCCGCACCACCAGGCCCGCCATCCTGGTCCGGCTGGTCACCAGCACCAGGCAGCCCGGCGCACCCGGCAGCAGCGGACGGACCTGGGCGGGCGCCGCCGCGTTGTCCAGCACCAGCAGCACCCGCCGCTCGGCCAGCAGGGTGCGCAGCAGCGCGCTGCGCTCCGGCACCCGGGGCGGGATCGTCCCCGCGTCGGCGCCCAGCGCCCGCAGGAAACCGTCCAGCACCTCGCCCGGCTCCCGGGGCGCGCCCGAACTGCCGTGCCCCGCAAGGTCGCTGAACAGCACCCCGTCCGGGAACCGGTCGCGCACCCGGTGCGCCCACCGGACCACCAGCGCGGTCTTGCCGACGCCGCCCATCCCGTCCACCACCCACACCCGCGGGCCGCCCTCGCCCCAGCGCGGCCGGGCCGCCGCCAGCGCCCCGTCCAGCTCGGCCAGCGCCTCCTCCCGGCCCGCGAACACCCCGGGCGCCGGGGGCAGTTGCACCGGGACCGCGACCGGGGCGGCCGGGGCGGCGGGGCTGCCGGGGGCGGTCGCCGAGGGGGCGGCCGGGGCGGCGTCCGGCGGGCCCAGCAGCTCCGGAGCCACCCCCAGCGCCCGGGCACAGGCCGCCGCCAGCAGCTCGTGGCCGGGCCGCCGACCGGTCTCCACCCGGCTCAGGTAGCTCTTGCTGTAACTGGTCGCCCGGGCGAGCTCAGCGAGGGAGAGCCCGCGCTCCTGCCGCAGCGCCCGCAGCCGCTCGCCGAACCTCACGGCCCCGGCCCCCACTCTCCTGATCCGCCGTCACTGCCCCCGTGCGGTGCCGCGGGTGTTGCCACCCGTCGCCTGTCAACGGGCAACACCTTGCCGGTGCCCCGTGCGAACCCGAAGGATGGAGGCGGTGCCAGGCCCGCAGCACGCCGCGCGCCAGCCTAGTCCGTCGCCGGGGAAGCGACGGACGGGCCGTCCACCGGAACCGACCAGGCCAGCGGAGTGCGATGCCCCGAAACCCCCACCCCGAACGCCCCGCCGCGGGCACACTCGACAGATGCCCACCGAGCACTGGCCGCTGCCCGGCCTGACCGTCCGCACCGAGCGCCTCGAACTGCGGCTGCCCACCGAAGCGGAACTCCACGAACTCGCCGACCTCGCCGCGCACGGCGTGGTCGCCCCCGGCACCCGCCCCCTCGGCTCCACCTGGGCCTACGGCACCCCCACCGAACGCGCCCGGGCCGTCCTGCGAACCCACTGGCGCGCCCAGGCCGGCTGGAGCCCCGAGGACTGGACCCTGCCCCTGGCGGTCTTCACCGACGGGCACCCGGTCGGCGTCCAGGCCGTCCGCGCCACCGACTTCGCGCTGCGCCGGGAGGTCCTCTCCGGCTCCTGGCTGGCGTTGCCGCACCAAGGCCGCGGCCTCGGCACGGCCGCCCGCGCCGCCGTGCTCCACCTGGTCTTCGCCGGGCTCGGCGCCACCGACGCCACCTCGCACTGCTACACCGACAACGCCCCCTCGCTCGCCGTCTCCCGCCGCCTCGGCTACCAGCCCGACGGCATCCAGCGCGACAGCCGCCACGGCGAGCCCGCCACCACCCTGCGGTTGCGGATCACCCGCGAGCAGTGGGACGCCACCGAGCGCCCCGAGACCCGGCTGACCGGCCTGGACGCCTGCGCCGAACTCTTCGGCCGCTGACGGCGGGCACGTCCGCGCCCGTCCGTCCGTTGGCCCGGTGCGGAACGGAGGACGGAGCGGAACGATGGTGCCCTACCTGATCGTGCTGGGCGTGCTGGCCACCGTACTGACCGGGCTCGGCCTCGCCGGGCGGGCGCTGCGCCGCCGCGGTGGCACCGGCGCCGCCGCGCTGAGCGGCGCGCTGGCCGGGTACGAGGAGGCGGTGCGCGCCACCTCGTACCAGGCGCACGTGGAACTGCGCGCGCAGGCCGACCGGATCGCCCCCGTCGAGGCGCCCGACGGCTTCCGGCCCCTGCTCGGCCCGCTCAGGCGCCGGCGGCGGCAGCTCCGGCAGCGGCGGTGACCGTCACCTTGAGGTGCTTCATGATCGGCTGGTCGCTCTGCGTGCTGTAGTCGCCGATCGCGCACAGCACGTTCATCTCCGGCATGTAGCCCGCCGCGCAGCCCCGGGGCAGGTCGTACGGGACGGCGAGGTAGCCGTGCAGGGTGCGGGTCGAGCCGTCCCGGGCGGTGGCGGTGACGTCCACCGGGTCGAACTCGGCGAGGTGCCGCTCGCGCATGTCCTGGCGGTTCATGAACACCAGCGTGCGCAGGTTCTTCACGCCCCGGTAGCGGTCGTCGTCCGAGTAGATCGTGGTGTTCCACTGGTCGTGCGAGCGCATCGTGCCCAGCGCCAGCGTCCCCGGCTCGGGCAGCACGTCCGGCAGCGGCGCGGCGGAGAACTCGGCCCGGCCCGACGGCGTCAGGAACACCAGCTCGCGGGCGGGCTGCCGGATCCGGAAGCCCAGCGGCAGGCGCACCCGCCGGTTGAAGTCCTCGAAGCCGTCCAGCACCTTCTCCATGGTGTCGCGGATCCGGTCGTAGTCCTCGACGTACCACTCCCAGGGCGTCCGGCTGCCCGGCAGCGCCGCCCGGGCCAGGCCCGCGACGATCGCCGGCTCGGAGAGCAGCTGCCGGGAGGCGGGCTTCTTCCGCATCCCCACCGACAGGTGCACCATGCTCATCGAGTCCTCCACCGAGGCGGCCTGCACCCCGCCGCGCTGCCGGTCCTGCTCGGTGCGGCCCAGGCAGGGCAGGATCAGCGCCCGCCGCCCGTGCACCAGGTGACTGCGGTTCAGCTTCGTCGACACGTGCACCGTCAGCTCGCAGCGGCGCAGTGCCTCGTGGGTGTACGCGGTGTCCGGCGCGGCCTGCGCGAAGTTGCCGCCCATCCCGACGAACACCTTCACCTCGCCGCGGGCCATCGCCCCGATCACCCCGACGGTGTCCAGCCCGTGCGCGCGCGGCGCGTCGATCCCGCAGACCCGCGAGAGCCGGTCCAGGAACTCCGGCGCCGGACGGTGGTCGATTCCGCAGGTCCGGTTGCCCTGCACGTTGGAGTGCCCGCGCACCGGCGACGGGCCGGCGCCCTCCCGGCCCAGGTTGCCGCGCAGCAGCAGCACGTTGACGATCTCCCGGACGGTGTCCACCCCGTGCTCGTGCTGGGTGACGCCCAGGCACCAGGAGAAGATCGACCGGTCCGCCTCCCGGTACACCCGGGCCGCCGCCAGCAACTGCGGCCGGCTCAGGCCGCTCTGCCGCTCCAGCTCCTCCCAGGGCGTCCGCTCCACCAGCTCCCGGTACTCGGCGAACCCGGTGGTGTACCGCTCGACGAACTGCTCGTCCAGCGCCTTCGGGTCGTGCGCCGACTGCTCCAGCACCGCCTTCGCGATGCCCCGCAGCAGCGCCATGTCCCCGCCGATCCGCACCTGCAGGCTGAGGCTGCCGGTGGACGTCGCCCGCCCCAGCGCCATGTTCCCGAACTCGTGCGGCACGATGGTGCGGGTCGCCGCCGCCTCCACCAGCGGGTTGACGTGCACCACCTTCGCCCCGCGCCGGGTCGCGTCGGCCAGCGCGGTCAGCATCCGCGGCGCGTTGGACGCCGCGTTGACGCCCAGGACGAACAGCGCGTCCGCCGCCTCCCAGTCGCGCAGGTCGGCCGTCCCCTTGTTCGTCCCGATCGACGCCGTCAGTGCCCGCCCGGACGCCTCGTGGCACATGTTCGAACAGTCCGGCAGGTTGTTGGTGCCCAGCTCACGGGCCATCAACTGGTACAGGAACGAAGCCTCGTTGCCCAGGCGCCCCGAGGTGTAGAACGCCGCCTCGTTCGGGTCGTCCAGGCCGCGCACCACCTCGCCGAACAGGTCGAAGGCGCGCTGCCAGTCGATCGGGACGTACCGGTCGGTGTCCGGGTCGTAGACCATCGGCTCGGTGAGGCGCCCCCGGTCCTCCAGCGCGAAGTCGCTCCACCCCGACAGCTCGGAGACGGTGTGCGCGGCGAAGAACTCCCGCCCCACCCGCTTGCCCGTCATCTCCCAGGTGACGTGCTTGATCCCGTTCTCGCAGATGTCCAGGTGCAGGCCCTTGTAGTCGTCCGGCCAGGCGCACCCCGGACAGTCGAACCCGCCGTTCTCGTGGTTCATCTTCAACACCGCCCGGGGCCCCTCCACCCACTCCCCGGTCGCGGCCAGCACCTTCGCCACGCTCTTCGCCGCCCCCCACCCGGCCGCCGGGTGCCGGTACGGCTCGAACGACGGCGGCGCCGACGGCTCCGCCCCCACACTCGGTTCCACCTGCGGTTCTTCGGCAGCGGTCACGGCACGCCTCCCGGCTCTCGGGCACTCCACACGGCAACGGAACCCCCATCGTGCCCACCGCCCGCCCGCCCGCGCCCCACCGCCGCGCCGGGCGGGTGGCACCCGGCGCGGCGGTGGACCTCAGCTCAGGTCGTGGTCGCCCAGCTGCTCCGTCAGCGGCGTGACCGGGCCGAGCGGGGTGCAGATCTCGTCGCCGCTGTTCCGGGTGAAGCACAGCTTGCCGTTCGACAGCGCCGAGCCCTCGGGAACGAACTGCCAGTAGTAGCGGTAGTAGACGGTGCCGGCGTTCATGCCGTCGCCCATCGGCACGGTGTCGTAGCGGTTGCCCGCCCGGACGCTCGACTCGGCCACCAGTTGCGAGCTGCCGTCCATCCACCGGCAGCTGTTCCCGGGCTGCCCGCACCAGTCGCCCTCCAGCGACACCAGCACGTCCGGCGGCGCCATCGAGGAGCGCCCCACCGGGTCGGAGGCCAGCCTCAACCGGACCAGCACCGCCGTCTTCCCGGTCGGCACGGGCACGCCCGGCAGCGCCACCGCACTGTGCACGCCCCCGACCAGCTGGGCCGTGTACGCGTACCCCCCGTCCTTGGGGACGGAGCCGTGCACCACCTCGCCGCTCGGCTCCGGCAGCAGGTCGACCGGCGAGGGCATCGCCCCCGGCCCGCCCGTGCCCTCCGGGGACGGAGCCCCCGACGGGAGGCCCGCGCGGCCCGGAGCGCTGTCGCCGCCCCCACCGCTGCCGCAGCCGACCGCCAGCACGGCGGCGGCCAGCAGGCCGGTGGCTCTGACGGCAAGACGGATCGAACGCATGTGTTCCCCCCCTGTGGATCGCCCCGAACGCGGTTCCCGCGCGGGCGTGCTGACGGTGTGTGTACCACAGCCGGACGGCCCCCCGCCCGGCCGTTCCGCCCACGCGCGCACCGGCCCGGGGACGATCCGGACCGCGACGGACAAGCGGACACCCCGCCCGGACGGCCGTCAGTCCGCCGACGGCGCCCGGCGCTCGACCCTCCGCAGGCCCTCGCCCCCGGCCACCGGCCACAGCCGGACCAGCATCCGCTCCGGCACGGCCCCGCCCCGGCGGCAGCCCTCAGCGGGCGCCGGGCGCCTGCCCGACGACCTGCTCGGCGAGTTCGCGGGCGGCTGCCGCCGGGCTGGTTCCGGGGCGGGTCGCGCCGGCGGCGAGGACGCCGTCGACCAGCAGCAGCAGCTGGTCGCCGGCGGCGGCGGGCCGGGGGTGGCCGAGGCGGGCGAGTTCGGCGGCGAACAGGGCGGCGACGTGCTCGCGGTACTCGCGGGTGACGGCGTGGCCGGGGTGCTCGGGGTCGGCGAGGGCGAGGTAGCGGCAGCCGCGGAAGTCGTCCCCGACGAGGTGGTGGTGACGGGGGAGCGGGCCACCATCCGCTGGCGCTACCACTTCGGCACCGGCCCGCACGGCCACGGTCGCCCTCGGCGGGCACATCGCGATGGTCGGCTTCCTCTCCGAGACCGCCCCGCCGATCGACGCCCGGCGGCTCTTCGCCTCCGGCGGCTCTTCGCCTCCGGCGCGGTCCTGCGACCGGTCGCGGTCGGCAGCCGCGCCCAGTTCCGCGCACTCGACGAGGTCGTCGAGCGGCACCGGATCCGCCCGGTGATCGACCGTTCCTTCCCCTTCGACCGGGCCGTGGACGCCTTCCGGTACTACGCCTCCGGCTCGGCCTTCGGCAAGGTGGTGATCGAACTGCCACCCCTGGCGGCCTGAGGCCGCTCCGCCACCGCGGGCAGATGCGCCGATGCCCTCCGACAGGGCTCAGGGGCGGTCCGCCGCGGCCCGGGCCAGGGTGCGGGCGAGGCGGGCGCGGGCGGCTTCGCCGCGGGTCCAGATCCAGGCGCGCCAGGGGCGGGGCGGAGGGCCGGCCCAGAGCTGGAACTCCTGGACCGCGAGGTCCTCGGAGACCCGCCAGCGGACGGTGGGGCCGGAGGCTTCGGGGACGTCGGTCAGGCCGTCGAGACGGCGGGCGGCGGCGAGGGTGCCGGCGCCGGTGCGGCGCTCCCAGCCGGAGAACCGGTCGAGCAGGGCGTGCGACTCGATCAGGGCCGGGACGGAGGGGGCGATCTCCAGGAACACGCCGCTCCCGTCCGTCACCCCGGCCCGCCCGTCGGTGTGGACGCGGTGGCCCACCGGGGAGGAGACGCGCTCCCCGAACCAGTCGAAGTACCAGCCGCCGGCCGGGTCGGCCCCCATGTCCCGGTGCAGGTCGTAGACCCACTCGCGGGCTCCGGCGGGCTCGCCGCCGCGCACCAGGTAGCGCAGGCCGCCGTAGCGCTGCTCGAACCCCTCACGGCGGATCAGCAGCAGCACCGGCGGCGGCACCCGCCGCCCGGCGCGCTCGCGGACCCACCGGAAGTCCCCGGCGAGCCGGGGCTCCGGGGGCGGCTCCCGCCGGCCGGTGCGGCGCAGCAGGTCCTGCGCGAGGGGGGTGAGACCGGTGGGATCGTCCAGGATGTGCATCCCGTGCGTCATCTTTCTTCGTGGCCCGGAGGAAGGGACGGGCGCGCCTCCCGGCCCGCACTTCGGGCCGCGCGCCGCCGCCCCACGCTACCGCGCGGGGTGGCGGCGCGGGGAGCGCGCCGGGGGGCTGCGACAATGGGCGGCGACGATCTTCGCGTCGACGCATCGGACGCAGCAGACAGACAGTGAGGTTGCCTTGTCCAAGGTCAAGCTGAGCACCAATCACGGCGACATCGTGATCCGGCTGGACGCCGAGAAGGCCCCGGCCACGGTCGCGAACTTCCTGCAGTACGTGCGGGAGGGCTTCTACAGCGGCACCGTCTTCCACCGGGTCATCGACGACTTCATGGTGCAGGGCGGCGGAATGGAGCCGGGCCTGCGCCGCAAGGAGACCCGCGCCCCGATCCAGAACGAGGCCGACAACGGGCTGAAGAACAACCGGTACACCGTCGCGATGGCCCGCACCGCGGACCCGCACTCGGCCACCGCCCAGTTCTTCGTCAACGTCGCGGACAACGCCTTCCTCGACCACACCGCCAAGAGCGGCCCGGGCTGGGGCTACGCCGTGTTCGGCGAGGTCGTCGAGGGCCGGGAGGTGGTGGACGAGATCAAGTCGGTGCCCACCGGCTCCAAGGGCGGCCACGCGGACGTCCCCAAGGAGGACGTGCTGCTGCTCTCCGCCGAGGTCGTGGAGTAGGACCGCCGCGGAACGCACCCCGCCCCGGCCCCGGGGGAGCGGGGCAGGGGCGGGGCACGCGGGGGGCGGCGGCCTCAGTCGACCGACAGGGCCGCCGCCAGCGGGAGTTCGCCGCAGTTCGGGCCGGCCCGCAGGACGAAGGTGCCCGGCTCGGTCAGCCAGGCGTGCTCCGCCACCGACCAGTGCTCCAGGGCGCGGCCCGGCAGCACCAGCTCCACCTCGACCTGCTCGCCCGGCCCCGCCTCGGCGGCGCCGAACCCGGCCAGCCAGCGCACCGGACGGTCCAGCTCCGAACCCGGCCGGGACAGGTACAGCTGCACCGTCTCCCGGGAGCGGCGCGGCCCGTCGTTGCGCAGCACCACCCGCACCGTGCGCGAGCCGTCCGCCGCCGGGGCCGAGGGCGCGCCCAGCGCCAGGTAGCTCCACTCGCCCCAGCCCAGCCCGTGCCCGAACCAGTACGCGGGGGTGCGGTCGGCCCGCAGCCAGCCGCGGTGGCCCAGGTGCAGGCCCTCCGCGTACTCCAGCCGCCCGTCCTCCGGGGCGGTCGAGTACACCGGGCAGTCCTCCTCGGCGTCCGGCCAGGTGGTGGGCAGCCGCCCGCCCGGCTCGGCCAGGCCCAGCAGCACCTCGGCCAGCGCGTCGCCGCCCTCCTGGCCGGGGAACCAGCAGGTCAGCACCGCGCCGACCCGCTCGCGCCAGGGCAGCAGCACCGGGCTGCCGGTGTTCACCACCACCACCGTGCGCGGGTTCACCGCCGCGACCGCCGCCACCAGCTCGTCCTGGCGGCCCGGCAGCCGCAGACCGGCCCGGTCGAAGCCCTCGCTCTCGTGCTCGTCCGTGGTGCCGACCACCACCACCGCGACGTCCGCCGCCGCGGCCAGCTCCACCGCGTGCGCGAACTCCCGCTCCAGTTCGGCCTCCGGCCGGTCGGCGGCCAGCACCAGCACCCGCCCGTGCGGCTCCTCCACCGTCCGCCGGGCCAGCAGCCCCACCTCCTGGCCCTCCGCCAGCTCCAGCTCGACCTGCCGGAACGAGGGCGACACGTGCAGGTACGTCGGGTCGTCCGAGAGCGGCTCGACGTACTCCTCCAGCAGCACCTTCCCGTCCGCCTCCAGCCGCAGCGCGCCCAGGCCCACCACGCCCAGCCGCCAGCGGCCCGCGGACGGCGCGGTGAACCGGGTCGCCACCTCGATGGTGCGCACCGGCGCCAGGTCGACCTCCGCGGACGGCTCCAGCACCCGCCCGGTCGAACGGGCCTCGGCGTGCACCACCGAGCCGTCGGCCGCCAGGTAGCGCACCAGCACGCCCGGCGCCGAACCGTCCGGCAGCACGCAGTCCGCGGCCGCCAGCGGCGTCGGGCGCAGGTTGGTGCGCACCCCCGGGGCGTGCACCACCTCCACGGCCGGGTCCAGCGCGGCGCGCAGGCCGTTCAGCGGCGAGACCGGCGCGGCCGGGAACACCGAGGCGCTGCCGCCGCCCTGCACCCGGGCCGTCGCCGCGTTCGGACCGAGCACCGCGACCCGGCGCAGCGCCGCGGTGTCCAGCGGCAGCAGCCGCTGCGGGTTGTGCAGCAGCACGGTGCCCGCGACGGCCGCCGCCCGCAGCGCGCCCCGGGTCACCGGGTCGGTCGGCACCGGCGCCTGCCCGCCCGCGGCCGGCGGGTCGAACGCGCCGACCCGCCCGGCGAGCCGCAGCAGCCGCTCCACCTTGTCGTCCAGCGCCGCCGCCGACACCCGGCCGGCCCGCACCGCCGCGGCCAGCGCCGCGCCCCAGGCCGGGTTCGGCCCCGGCATCGACAGGTCGCACGCCGCCGCGCCCGGCCCGTCCGCGTCGTGCACCGAACCCCAGTCGGACACCACCAGGCCGTCGAAGCCCCACTCGCCCTTCAACGGCTCGGCCAGCAGCGGGTGTTCGACCATCCACGTCCCGTTGACCCGGTTGTACGCCGACATCACCGCCCACACCCCGGCCCGCACCGCCGCCTCGAACGGCGCCAGGTACACCTCGCGCAGCGTCCGCGCGTCCACCCGGGCGTCCACCGTCAGCCGGTCGGTCTCCGAGTCGTTGGCCACGTAGTGCTTGGCCGTCGCCGCGACCCCGCGCGCCTGCACGCCCGCGATGTACGCCGCCCCGATCCGGGCGGTCAGCAGCGGGTCCTCCGAGAAGCACTCGAAGTTGCGCCCGCCCAGCGGCGAGCGGTGCAGGTTCAGCGTCGGCGCCAGCACCACGTGCACGTTCTTGCGCCGCGCCTCCGCCGCCAGCAGCCCGCCCATCCGGGCCACCAGCCCCTCGTCCCAGGACGCGGCCAGCGCGGTCGCGCACGGCAGCAGCAGCGCCGTGTCCGTCTCGTCCCACCGCTCGCCGCGCACCCCCACCGGCCCGTCCGAACAGACCACCGGGTACATCCCGACGGCCGGCTCCCCACTGGTGCGGAAGGTGTCCCCACCGGAGACCAGCCGGGCCTTCTGCTCCAGGTCGAGCACCCGGTGGTCCGCGGGGGGCGCCGACTGCGGTGCGCTGGAAGTGAGTTGAGGTGACATGGAGAGCTGGGTCATCCCTTCGTGGCTCCTTGCATGATGCCGTCGATGATCTGGCGGCCCATCAGGAGGAATGCGACGAGAACGGGCGCGCTGGCGACCAGGGCGCCGGTGAGGACGAGCGAGTAGTCCTTGATGTAGCCGCTGGCCAGCTCGGAGAGGGTGAGCTGGACGGTGGGGTTCTGCTGGGTCATGACGACCTTGGGCCAGTAGAAGTCGTTCCAGGCGGCCATGAAGGTGAGCATGCCCAGGACGCTCATCGCGGGGCGGGCGGCGGGCAGCACGACGTGCCAGACCAGGCCGCGGGTGGTGCAGCCGTCCATCCGGCCGGCGTCGAGGAGTTCGTCGGGGACGGCGCCGATCAGGTACTGGCGCATGAAGAACAGGCCGAAGGCGTTCGCGGCGGCGGGGACGATCAGCGCCTGGAGGTGGTCGGCCCAGTGGAACCAGTTGGCCATCATGATGTAGAGCGGGATGATGCCCAGCTGGGTGGGGACCATCATGGTGGCGACCACCGAGGCGAGCAGCGGGCCCCGGCCGCGGAAGCGCAGCTTGGCGAAGGCGAAGCCGCCCAGGGTGCTGGTCAGCACCACGCTGACGGTGACGGTGGTGGCCACGATCAGCGAGTTGACCATCGCCAGCCGCAGGTCGGTCTGGGCGAACACCTGGGTGATGTTGTGCCAGAGCCGGCCGCCGGGCAGCAGCACCGGGGGCATCCGGTGGATCTCGGTGTTGGAGCGGGAGGCCGCGACCAGCGTCCAGTAGAGAGGGAAGAGCGAGAGCAGCACGGCGACGCCGAGGACGACGTATACGCCGCGTCCGGCGGTCAGCTGCCGGGTGCTCTTGGCCCGGCGGCGCCGGGGCAGGGCGGGGGTGGTCATTCGGCACCTCGCATCCGGCGCGCGGCCAGGAAGTTGACGACCGCGACCAGCACGATCAGCAGGAACATCGCCCAGGAGATCGCCGCGCCGTAGCCGTACTTGAAGCGGCCCCAGAACTGGTTGTACGAGTACAGGGCCAGGGTCTGGAACTGGTGCTGGGAGCCGCCGGTGGTCGGGTCCTGCTGCTGGCTGAACAGCATCGGCTCGCCGAACAGCTGGAGCGCGCCGATGGTGGAGACGATGACGGTGAACAGGATGGTCGGCCGCAGCATCGGGATCGTGATGGAGCGGAACTGCCGCCAGCGGCTCGCCCCGTCCAGCGCGGCGGCCTCGTACAGCTCGAACGGCACCGACTGCATCGCGGCCAGGTAGAGCAGCGCGTTGTAGCCCGTCCAGCGCCAGGTGACGATCGCGGCGATCGCCGACCAGGAGGAGAGGGTGCCGGCCTGCCAGTCGATGTGGTCGACGCCGAACAGCGACAGGAACCAGTTGACCATGCCGAAGTCGCGGCCGAACAGCTGGACGAAGATCAGCGTGACGGCGGCCACCGAGGTGACGTTGGGCAGCAGGACGCCCAGGCGCATCAGGGTGCGGCCGCGCATCCGGTAGTTGAGCAGGTGGGCCAGGCCGAGCGCGAGCAGCAGTTGCGGGACGGTGGCCAGCACGCCGATGCCCAGGGTGTTCTTGACGGCGTTCCAGAAGAACGGGTCGTCCAGCAGCTTGCGGTAGTTCTCCAGGCCGACCCACTGGCCCTCGCTGCCGGGGCGGTCGGCCCGCCAGGCGGTGAACGAGACGTAGCCGGTGTACAGCATCGGGAACAGGCCGAAGACGCCGAAGACCACGAAGAACGGCGAGAGGTACAGGTAGGGCGAGACGGTGCGGTCGAGCCGGTGCCAGCGGTGGCCGGCGGTGCGGGCGGGGGCGCGGGCGCCGCGGGCGGCGGCGGTCGATGCGGCCAAGGGGAGCTCCCAGGGGCGGGGACGGGGCGGGGCGGGTGGCGCGGTGCCGGTGCGGCGTCAGGTCCGCACCGGCACCGCGGGTTCGGGGGAGCGGGCCGTCAGTTGACGATGTTGTCGACGTCCTTGAGGGCCTGCTTCCAGGCGCCGTCCGGGTCGGCCTTGCCCTGCTCGACGGAGGTCAGCGCGTTGCCGAGGGCGGTGCCGATCTCCGCGCCGTGCGCGCCGAGCGGCTGCGGGTTCAGGTCGCGGGCCGACTGGGAGAAGATCTTGCCGGTCGGGGCGTTGTTGAACAGCGGGTCGGTGTGCTCGGCGATGTCGGGCTGGGTCCACAGCGCCTGGTCGGAGGGGAAGTAGCCCTTCTCCTTGAACAGCCGGGCCTCCTGCTCGGGGGCGGTGAGCCACTTGGCCAGCTCGGCGGCGGCCTTGGTGTGCTTGCCGGACTTCGGGACGCTCAGGTAGGAGCCGCCCCAGTTGCCGCCGCCGCCGGGGATCCGGGCGATGTCCCACTTGCCGCCGTCGGTGGGCGGGTTGGCCTTGAACTCGTAGCTCATCCAGGCCGGGCAGGCCACGGTGGCGAACTGGCTCTTCTGGAAACCGGTGTCCCAGGCGGGGGTGAACGCCTGGATGCCCGCCGACTCGCCGTCCTTGATGGCGCCGGCCACCAGGTCGAAGGACTGCTTGACGGCCGGGTTGGAGGTGACCACGACCTTGCCGTCGGCGTCGTAGACGCCCTGCGGGGCCTGGGCCAGGATCGCGCTGAACAGGTTGCCGCCGCTGTCGAACCAGCGGGCGTCCTTGTTCGGGCTGTTGGCGAGGAACTGCTTGCCGGCGGCCAGGTAGGACGGCCAGTCCTTCATCAGCGCGGCGACCGCCTCGCGGTCGGTGGGCAGGCCCGCGGCCTGGAACAGGTCGCTGCGGTAGCACAGCGCCATGCCGCCCATGTCGGTGCCCAGGCCGAACAGCACCTTGCCGTCCGGGCTGGAGGCGGGGGCGGTCTTGGACGGCACCCACTGGTCCTTGCTGACGCCGTTGTCCAGGAAGTTGAGGAACTTCCCGGCCTCCGGCTGGAAGCCCGCGACCTGCCCGATCTCGATCGCCTCGATGTCGGCGGTGCCGGAGCCGGCCAGCAGGTGGGCGTGCAGGTTCTGGTGGTGCGCGCCCATGTCGGCGCGGTTCTCCTTGATGGTGACGTTCGGGTGCGCCTGCTCGTACTCCTTGTACAGGTCCGCGTAGCCGAAGTCGGAGAACAGGTTCACCGTGAGGGTGACCTTGGCGTTCGGGTCCTCGTCCGCGGACGAGCTGCCGCCGCTGCTGGAGCAGGAGGTCACGGCGGTCAGGGCCAGCACCAGCAGTGCCGAGGTGGCGAGCAGGCGGCCTCTCGGACCGGTGCGGGGCAGGGAAACGGGCATGGAACGGCTCCTCGCGGGGGATGGCGTGATGAGGCCCCGGGACCCTCTCGTTGGGAGAGCGCTCTCCCGGGGTGGCATCCGGAGCTTGGCCGCTCCAGCCGCCCCCCGTCAAGGGGTTGAACCGCAGAATATGACCGTTGCACCTGGGGTTTGGTGAAGTTTCGCTGACGAACCAGTTGTCGCCGCCCTTGACACGGATGAAACAACGGGGCAACCATCACTGGCGTAGTGAGAGAGCGCTCTCCCTGATCCGGGCACCGGCCCTCGACGGTGCCGCCCCCACCCCACCCGATCGGGAGCCCCGATGCCCGCCCCGCCCCTGCGCACCCCCCGGCCGCTGTCGCGGCCGACCACGTCCGCACCCCCCGTCCGCACCCTGGCCGCGGCCCTCGCCGCCGCCCTGGTCGCCGCCCTGGTCCTGCTGCTGCCCGCCACCCGGGCCCAGGCCGCCCCCGTCCTGCTCTCCCAGGGCAGGACCGCCATCGCCTCCAGCGCCGAGAACTACGGCACCCCCGCGTCCAACGCGGTCGACGGCGACACCGGAACCCGCTGGTCCTCGGCGGCTTCCGACCCGCAGTGGCTGCAGGTCGACCTCGGCGCCCCCGCCGCGCTCAGCTCCGTCACCCTGAAGTGGGAGGCGGCGTACGCGAAGGGCTACCAGATCCAGCTGTCCACCGACGGCACCACCTGGACCACCGCGTACACCACCGCCAACGGCGCCGGCGGCACCGAGACCGTCCCGGTCACCGGCACCGCCCGCTACGTGCGGATGAACGGCACCGCCCGGGCCACCGGCTACGGCTACTCGCTCTGGGAGTTCCAGGTCTACGGCGCCGACGCCGCCCAGCCCTGCGGCACCGCGAACGCAGCCCAGGGCAGGACCGCCACCGCCTCCAGCACCGAGAACTACGGCACCCCCGCGTCCAACGCCGTCGACGGCGACGCGAACACCCGCTGGTCCTCGGCGGCCGCCGACCCGCAGTGGCTGCAGGTCGACCTCGGCTCCGCGCAGAGCGTCTGCGGCACCTCGGTGACCTGGGAGAGCGCCTACGCCAAGGCGTACCGGATCCAGCTGTCCGCCGACGGCACCAACTGGAACGACGCCTGGACCACCGCCAACGGCGCCGGCGGCACCGAGAAGCAGGACTTCACCGGCACCGCCCGCTACGTCCGGCTCTACGGCACCGCCCGGGCCACCGGCTACGGCTACTCCGTCTGGGAGTTCAAGGTCTTCACCGGCGGCAGCGCCTCCACCAGCCCGACGCCGACCCCGACGCCGACCCCCACCGGCACCACCCCGCCCGGCAACTGGAACACCGTCTTCAGCGACAACTTCGCCGGCGGCTCCGGCAGCGCCCCGTCCGCCACCAACTGGACGGTCCGCACCGGCACCTCGGAGCCCGGCGGCGCCGCCAACTGGGGCACCGGCGAGATCCAGAACGACACCGCCAACCCCGCCAACGTCGCGATCGACGGCAACGGCCACCTCAACCTGACCGCCGTCCGCGACGGCGCCGGGAACTGGACCTCCGGCCGGGTGGAGAGCAAGCGCGGCGACTTCGCCGCCCCCGCCGGCGGACAGCTGCTGATCTCCGCGCAGATCAAGCAGCCCGGCGTCGCCGACGGCACCGGCTACTGGCCGTCCTTCCGCACCATCGGCGCAGGCGACCGCAGCGGCGGCTGGCCGGGCACCGGCGAGACCGACATCCTGGAGGACGTCAACGGCCGCAGCCAGACCTCCGCCACCCTGCACTGCGGCACCGCCCCCGGCGGCAACTGCAACGAGTACAACGGCATGACCAGCGGACTCGCCTCCTGCCCCGGCTGCCAGAGCGACTACCACACCTACAGCCAGGTCATCGACCGCACCGTCAGCGACGAGCAGATCCGCTGGTACCTCGACGGCCGGCAGATCTGGCAGGTCAACGAGTCCCAGGTCGGCACCACCGACTGGAAGAACGCCGTCGACCACGGCTTCAAGCTGGTCTTCAACCTCGGCATCGGCGGCTCCTTCCCCGACAGCGTCTGCGGCTGCACCACGCCCAGCGCCACCACCACCTCCGGCGGCGCGCTGTCCATCGGCACCGTCACCGTCGCCACCACCACCGGCACCGCCCCCGCGGCGCTCACCGACCCGGCCGTCCCCACCGGCAAGAACACCGTCAAGGTCACCGGCGGCCAGGGCAACTGGGCGCTGAGCGTCAACGGCCAGCCCTACCAGCTCAAGGGCGTCACCTGGGGCCCGGCCCAGTCCACCGCCGACGCGCACATGCGCGACCTGAAGGCGATGGGCGTCAACACCCTGCGCACCTGGGGCACCGACGCGGCCAGCAAGCCGCTGCTGGACGCCGCCGCCGCGTACGGCATCAAGGTGGTCAACGGCTTCTGGCTCAACCAGGGCGCCGACTACGTCAACGACACCGCCTACAAGAACAGCACCCTCGACTCCATCAAGCAGTGGGTGACCACCTACAAGGACCACCCCGGCACCCTGATGTGGGACGTCGGCAACGAGGTCATCCTCACCACCCAGGACCACGCCTACAACGGCGCCACGGTGGAGCAGGAGCGCGTCGCCTACGCCCAGTTCGTCGAGCAGGTCACCCAGGCCATCCACGCCATCGACCCCGACCACCCGGTCACCTCCACCGACGCCTACACCGGCGCCTGGCCGTACTACAAGCAGTACGCCCCCAGCCTCGACCTGCTGGCCGTCAACTCCTACGGCGCGGTCTGCAACGTCAAGCAGGACTGGATCAACGGCGGCTACACCAAGCCGTACATCGTCACCGAGTCCGGCGACGCCGGCGAGTGGGAGGTCCCGAACGACGCCAACGGCGTCCCGACCCAGCCCACCGACACCCAGAAGCGCGACGGCTACACCAGCGCCTGGAACTGCATCTCCGGCCACACCGGCGTCGCGCTCGGCGCCACCATCTTCAACTACGGCACCGAGAACGACTTCGGCGGCACCTGGTTCAACCTGATCCCCGGCGGCTGGAAGCAGCCCGCGTACTACTCCGTCGCCAAGTCCTACGGCGGCAGCGCCAAGGACGGCAACACCCCGCCGGTGATGCCGAACCTGACGCTGAGCAAGACCGCCGACGTGCCGGCCGGCGGCACCTTCACCGTCAGCTCGCCCGCCACCGACCCCGACGGCGACCTGGTCCGCTACCAGCTGTACTACAGCTCCAAGTACGTGGACGGCGGCACCGGCTTCAGCCAGGTCCGCTTCACCCAGACCGGCGACGGCCAGTTCACCGCCACCGCGCCCAAGACCCTGGGCGTCTGGAAGGTCTACGTCTACGCCTACGACGGCCACGGCAACGTCGGCATCGAGTCGAAGTCCTTCCGGACCGTCGCCCCCACGCCCAGCGGCACCAACGTCGCCAAGGGCAAGACCACCACCGCCTCGACCTACCAGGCCGTCGGCAACGGCGCCCCCTACCCGCCGTCCAACACCACCGACGGCAACTGGTCCACCCGGTGGGCCAGCGAGTGGGCCGACCCGCAGTGGCTCCAGGTCGACCTGGGCCAGAGCACCTCGTTCAAGCACGTGCAGCTCGGCTGGGAGTCCGCGTACGGCAAGGCGTACCAGATCCAGACCTCCAACGACGGCACCAACTGGACCACGGTCTACACCCAGGCCAACGGCACCGGCGGCATCGACGACATCGACGTCAACGGCAGCGGCCGCTACGTCCGGGTCAACATGACCCAGCGCGGCACCGCCTACGGCTACTCGATGTACGAGTTCGGCGTCTACGCCTGACCCGCCACCAGTAGCGAAGGGGCGTCCGGCCCGTGCCACCGGACCGGGCGCCCCCCACCCCCCCACAGACCCCCGGTGCCGCGCGGCTGGGAGCGCCGCGCGGCACCGGGCCCCCCACCCACCCTTCCTCTTCCGGAGGTCCGATGAAACACCGCACCTCGCGCGGCGCGCCCCACCGCACCGCGCTCGCCGGTACCGTCGCCGCCCTGCTGGCGGCCGGCGCCCTCACCGGCGGCGTCCTCACCCAGCAGGCGGCCGCCGCGGCCGACCCGCTGATCAGCCAGTCCAAGCCGGTCACCGCCTCGTCCGTGGAGAGCGCCAACTTCCCCGCCGCGGCCGTCGCCGACAACAACCTCGCCACCCGCTGGGCCAGCGCCTGGACCGACTCCCAGTGGGTCCAGATCGACCTGGGCGGCACCGCCACCATCAGCCACGTCGAACTGGACTGGGAGGCCGCGTACGCCAGCGGCTACCAGCTGCAGACCAGCAACGACGCCAGCACCTGGAACACCCTCTACACCAAGGCCAACGGCACCGGCGGCACCGAGCAGATCGACCTCGCCGGCAGCGGACGGTACGTCCGGCTCAACCTCACCAAGCGCGGCACCGGCTACGGCTACTCGCTGGAGGAGTTCAAGGTCTACGGGCAGGTCACCACGGCCAGCACCGGCTACATCCCGGCCAACCCCCAGGTCACCGGCACCACCCCGGCCACCGGCAACCCGCCGCACGCCTACTTCCACGAGTTCCAGGCCAACTGCACCGCCACCCACGACCTGCCCGACGACCCGATCGTCTACCCGGGCAAGCCCGGCGCCTCCCACATGCACACCTTCATGGGCGCCCTCAACACCAACGCCAACTCCACCCTGGAGTCGCTGCAGGCCAGCACCACCAGCTGCCTCGCCCCCGGCGACAAGTCCGGCTACTGGATGCCCACCATGTACGACGGCAACACCCCCGTCGACCCGGTCGGCCTGCAGACCATCTACTACAAGAGCGGCATCAACGACTACACCGCCGTCCGCCCGTTCCCGGCCGGCCTGCGGTTCGTCGTCGCCAGCCCGAACGACAGCGCCACCGACTTCGCCACCCACCCCGGGTACGTGGCCGGCTGGGAGTGCGGCACCAGCTACCGCACCTCCGACCTGCCCACCGAGTGCCCCGGCGGCGGCCAGATCGGCGTCCGCTTCCAGGCCCCCAGCTGCTGGAACGGCCTGTACCTGGACACCCCCGACCACAAGAGCCACATGGCCTACCCCATCGACGGCGTCTGCCCCGCCGACCACCCGGTCGCGCTGCCGATGATCGAGTTCAAGATGGCCTTCCCGGCCAACCTGGACCACCTCGCCCAGCTCCACCTCTCCAGCGGACGGGGCTTCTCCTTCCACTACGACTTCTTCAACGCCTGGGACGCTCCGACCCTGGCCGCGATGGTCAACCACTGCATCGTCGGTGGCCTGCAGTGCGACCCCCGCGGCTACGACCAGAACCAGCCCGGCAAGGGCGCGGCGCTCAACGAGCAGTACCTTCTGCCGTAAGCCCTGAGCCGTAGCCACACCGCGGAACACCGGCCCCGCCGCCACGGACCCCCACGTCCGGCGGCGGGGCCGGCCCGCGCCCCACCCCACGGAGGACCACCGATGAGGCTTCGCCGCACCGCCGCGCTGCTCCTGCTGCCCCTGCTCGCCGCCGTCGGCTGCGGGTCCGCCGCGGCCCCCGCCGCCGCGCCGCCGCCCGCGAACGCGTCCGCGAGCCCGTCCGCCGCGGCGCCCTCGTCCAGCGCGCCCGACCGGCCCTCCGACGCCACCTCGATGATCTGCAACCCGTACTTCCGGCAGGAACTCGCCGGCGCCCTCGGCACCGACATCACCCAGCCGCTCGCCCCCACCTGGGCCCAGCGCGTCTACAGCTGCGAGTACCGCTACCCGGCCGGCAGCATGACGCTCTCGGTCAAGGAGCTCCCCGACGCCGCCACCGCCCTCGCCCAGTACGACGGCCTGCGCGGCAGCGCCGGCGCCGTCACCGACCTGAACGGCCTCGGCGAGGCCGCCTACAAGCGCGCCGACGGCACCACCGTGGTCCGCAAGGACAGCTTCGTGCTCACCGTCGACGTCGCCAAGCTGCCCGAGACCTTCGGCACCCCGCCGCGCAGCCGCGCCGACGTCGCCGTGATGACCGCCACCACCGTCATGATCTGCTGGCAGGAGCACAGTTCGTGACCGGACGCGGGCAACTGCCGCCACTGGGCCGCGACCGGGGGAACGCCCCCGGTCGCGGGCCCCGCCCCGCCCTGGAACGGGCGGTCGGGCGCGCCGCGGACCAGGCTGCGGAACGCACTGGGAGAGCGCTCTCCCAGCGTGCTATAAAGGGCCTCATGAGCAGCGAAGCCCTCAAGCGCGCCAGCACCCTGGAGGACGTGGCGCGGGTCGCGGGCGTCTCCCGGGCCACCGTCTCCCGCGTCATCAACGGCGTCCGCAACGTCGACCCCGCCATCCAGGAAGCCGTCCGGCAGGCCATCGCCCGCACCGGCTACGTCCCCAACAGCGCCGCCCGCTCCCTGGTCACCCGGCGCACCGGAGCCCTCGCCCTGGTCATCTCCGGCAGCGACGCCCCCGAGACCCCCGACCACCACGTCGGCGGCGAGATCTTCGCCGACCCGTTCTTCGGACGCGTCGTCAGCGGCGTCTTCACCGGCCTGCGCCCGCTCGACCTGCACCCCGTCCTGATGCTCGCCGACAGCGCCGAAGCCCGCGACAAGGCACTCACCTACCTGCGGCAGGGCAACGCCGACGGCGCCATGGTCGTCTCCACCCACAGCCGCGACCCGCTCCCCGCCCAGCTGCTCGCCGCCGGCATCCCCACCGTCCTGTTCGGCCGCCCCCCGACGCCGCTCTCGCTCTCCTGCGTCGACCTCGACAACCGCGAGGGCGGCCGGATCGCCGCCGACCACCTCACCGCCCGCGGCCGGCACCGGGTCGCCGCCATCTCCGGCCCGCTCGGCGTCCGCGCCGCCCGCGACCGCCTCTCCGGCTTCCGGGAAGCCATGGCCGACCACGGCATCCACCAACTCCCGCACGTCGAAGGCGACTTCACCCGCGAGGACGGCGAGCGCGCGATGACCTCGCTGCTGCGCCGCTACCCCGACCTGGACGGCGTCTTCGCCGCCAACGACCTGATGGCCCAGGGCGCCCTGGCCGTCCTGGCCGACCACCGGCGACGCGTCCCCGAGGACATCGCGGTGATCGGCTTCGACGACTCCTCCGCCGCGACGGCCGGCCGGCCCCACCTCACCACCGTCCGCCAGCCGGTCGAGGAGATGGCCGCCGAGATGACCCGCGTCCTGCTCGACCACCTCGCCCGACCGGGCCGCGCCGCCACCACCGTCCTGTTCGAACCGACCCTGATCGAGCGCCAGTCCGCCTGAGCGCCAGTCCGCCTGAGCGGCGGGGCGTCCGAGCGGCGGGGCGTCCGAGCGGACGGCGGTCGGTCGGGAGGGCGGCGGACCTCCGGGGCTCAGCCCCGGCCGAAGCTCCCCGCGGGGAAGGCGCCCGCGGCCCGGAGGGTGCGGGAGAACTCGCCGGCCAGTTCGGTCAGGCGGTCGGTGGCGGTCGGCCCGAGGTGGGCGTACGGGGCGGCGTCCAGGCGGTCGGTGAGCGCCTCGGCCTCGTCGCGCAGGGCCGCGCCCGCCGGGGTGAGCTCGCCCGCCCCGTCCAGCAGTCCGCGGGCGCGCAGTCGGTCCCGGGCGGCGTCCCACTGCTGCGCGGACCACCCGCGGGTCCGCTTGAGCAGCGCCGAAGTCGGCCCCGTACCGGTCGCGTTGTGCAGGACCAGCGCTTCGAGGCCGGACAGCTCGGCGACCGCCAGGGCGACGAGGTGGCCGTCGCCCCGGTGCTCGCGCAGCAGCGTCGCGGCGTGCCACAGGGCCAGGTGCGGTTCCTCCGGCACCGGGAGGTCGGCGTTGGCGGCGTACAGCGGCCGCCCCTCCCGGTGGCCGGCTTCGGCGGCGCGCAGCGCGAGTCCGGCGGCCTCGGCCATCCGCGCGGAGGCGATCGCCTCCGGCCCGAGCAGCCGCCGGAGCGTCCGGTCCGCGCCGCGCAGCCGGGCCGCGAGCACCGCCTCCGGCGTGGTGACGGCCCAGGCGGCGGGGAGGTGCCGCCGCACGTGCTCGTGGTCGAAGTTGTAGAACGCCGCCGTGACGGTCCCCGGGCCGACGGCCCCGAGCGGCGCGGCGCGGCCCGCGAGGTAGGACACGGCCCCGGGTTCCAGTCCGAGCGCCGCGTACTCGTCCTGCGGCTCGGGCGCGAAGTAGCCCGCGGTGTGCAGGGGGTTGACGGCGTGGTGGCAGCGGCGGCCCGCGGGCGCCTCGATGGTGGTCATGTGGTGGTGCTCCGGTGCTTTTCGGTGGGGCGGTGGGTCGGGCGGACGGTCTGTCAGCCGGACGGGTGATCGGTCGGTGGGTCGGGCGGACGCTTCGTCACCCGGACGGGTGATCGGTCAGTCAGTCGGTCGGTGGGTCGGGCTGGAGTCCGGCCGCGGTCCGGCCGAGGTGCCGGGTCAGGAGGGCGGCCGCGGCGTCGGCGTCGCGGGCGAGTGCCGCCTCCTCCAGGGCGCGGTGCTCCGCGACCGCGTCCCGTTCGGGAGTGCGGTGCGCCGACCAGCGGCGGGCCAGTTCGCTCGCGGTCCACAGGCGGTCGAAGGTCTCCAGCAGGACGGGGTTGCCGCACCCCTCCAGCAGGGTGCGGTGGAAGACCCGGTGCGCCTCGGCCCAGGCGTCGCTGTAGTTCCGGCCCTCCTGCGGCAGGTACTCCGGCGTGCGGGCCAGCCGGTGGTGCGCGCTGCGCACGCGGGCCTCCCAGTCGAGGTCGCCGCGTTCGACGCTCATCCGCAGCACGGCCGGTTCGACCGTCCGGCGGGCCTCCGCGACCTCCTGCCAGCGGCGGTCGGAGAGGGCCGGGACGGCGAAGCCGCGGTTGGGCAGCCGGTCGGCGAGGCCCTCGCCGACCAGCCGGACGAGCGCCTCGCGGACGACGGCCAGGCTCACGCCCTGCTCCCGGGCGAGGGCCTGGGGCTTGAGCGCCTCGCCCGGGGCGTGGTCCCCGCGCATGATCGCGTCCCGCAGGCGGGCGTGGGCCTGCTCGGAGAGCATCTGCTTCTCGGGCGGCTCGTGCTGCTCAAGCTGCTCGGGCGGCTCGGTGGGGAGCGGGGCGCTGCGGTCGGGTTTCGAGGCCATGCGGAAATGATAGACGATCGAAGAAATAATCGATTATCGATTCCGTGATCGATCGTACGGTGGAGGCGAGGGGCCGGGCGCGGAACGCCGACGCCCGCACTCCGCCGCCCCGGTGCGGGTCTGGCGGCGTACGGGCGTCGGGGGCGGCCGGCGCGTGGCCGGCGCGGCCGGGGTCACCAGACGGGGGCGACCAGGGCTCCGGTGGTGGCGTCGCGGACGGTGATGGCCTCGACCGGGCACATCTCGGCGGCCTCGGTCAGTTCCGCCGAGCCCCCGGTGGCCGGACGGGTGGGCAGGGCGCGGCCGTTGGGGGCGAGGGCGAGGTCGGCGGGGGCCGTGCGGGCGCACAGGCCGCTGCCGATGCAGCGGGCCTGGTCGACCGCCACGACCAGCTGCGGGGCGTCGCTCACCAGGCCACCTCCAGGCGCAGCGGGCTGCGGGTGAGCAGGCCGGTGCGCCACTCGATCCGGTCGACGGGGGTGGCCAGCCGCAGGTCGGGCAGGGCGCGGGCGAGGTGGTGCAGGCCGAGCTCCAGCTCCATCCGGGCCAGCCAGGCGCCCAGGCAGTGGTGCGGTCCGGCGCCGAAGGTCAGCGACGGGGTGCCGAGCGGGGCGAACAGGTCGAGCGGGCCCGGCGGGTAGACCTCCGGGTCGGCGTTGGCGGCGGTGGTGTCGGCGGCGACGATCGCGCCCGCCGGGATGGTGACTCCGCCGATCTCCAGGTCGGCGGTGGCCCGGCGCAGCTGGCCGGGCGCGTTGGTGCGGTCGCCGAGCGGGACGGTGCGCAGGATCTGCTCGGTCGCGGCGGCCGCGGCGGCGAGGTCCGCGCCGATCCGCCGCCAGGCCCCGGCGTCCCGCTCCGCCGGGCCGGTGCGGTCCGTCGCCCCGGTGCGGTCCGGGTGCTCCGGGTGGCCCGGGTGCTCCGCGCGGTCCGGATCGAGCAGGTAGACCAGCGCGTTGCCGAAACTCGTCATGGTGGTCTCGTGCCCGGCGATCACCAGCCCGATGGTGAGCGAGGTGATCTGGGCCTCCGTCATGCCGCCGGTCTGGTCGGCGGCCTGCACCAGCGAGCTGACCAGGTCCTCGCCCGGGTTCTTCCGCCGCTCCACCACCAGCTGGTGCCCGAACTCGCCGAACTCCCGGATCGCCACCGCGATCTCCTCGGCGCTGTACGCCGTGGTCGACAACGCGTGGTCGCTCCAGTGGCCCAGCCGCTCGGTGTCCAGCCCCTCCAGCTCCATCAGCCGGCTGATCACCCGCACCGGCAGCGGCTTGGTGAGCGCCCCGACCACCTCGGCGGGCGAACCGGACGCGACCAGCTCGCCCACCAGTTCGCGCACCACCCCGTCCACCCAGGGCCGCCAGCGCTCCACCGCCCGTGGCGTGAAAGCGCGTTGCACGGTGCGGCGGATCGCCTGGTGCTCGGGCCCGTCGCTGTTCAGGATCGAGGACGGGTCGTCCAGGATGTTCGGCGTCAGCACGGTCGGCGGGGCGTCCGGCGCGTACAGCGAGGACCGGCCCAGGTCCGGGTGGGCGAGCGCCTGCCGGACGTCCGCGTGCCGGGTCAGCACCCACACCGGCGTCCCGGTCGGCAGCGCGGCCAGCCGGGGCGGACCGGCCTCGGAGCGCAGCAGGCAGTGCAGCGGCACCAGCGGCACGGTCGCCGCCGTCGGCGCGTTCGGCGCCGCCGGGCGCGCGCCGGTCGGGTCGGTGGTCGGTTCGGCGGTCATCGGTCCTCCTGGTGGGACGCCTGCGGGGCCGGGGCCGCCGCCGGGCGGCGGCCCCTCACCTCCGACCGTATGCGGCCGTCCGGCCCGCGCGTAGGACGCAAACCAGCCACCGCCGCCCCGGCAGAAAACTCCAACTGGCGTTCGAATCAAGGAAGTTGGTGCGAACGGCGCGGTTGTTCCGGACGGCTCAGCCGACCGGGGCGGCGACCACGGCCAGCGCCTCGACCTCGATCAGCACGTCCGGGCGGAACAGCGCCGCCACCTGGACGGCCGAACTCGCCGGGGGCCGCGCGGTGTCCACGTGCTCGTCCCGGGCCTTGCGGACGGCGGGCAGGTACGCCACGTCGGTGACGAAGACGGTGAACTTCACGACGTCCGCGAACCCGGCCCCGGCCGCCGCCAGGCAGCGCCGCAGGTTCTCGAACACCTGCCCGGCCTGCGCTTCCGGATCGCCCGGGCCGACCAGTTCGCCGTGCTCGTCGAAGGCGACCTGCCCGGAGACCTGGACCAGCCGGCCGGTGCCGGTGACCACCTGCGTGTAGCCCGTGCCCGGCGCGACGCCCGGCGGCTCGCTGATGTCAGTGAGGTGAGGAGTGCTCATGCCGCCCATCCTCACCCGCGCCGGGCGCCGGGCGCACCCGGTTCCCGCGGACGGTGCGGGCCCGGTGCGGCGGGCGGGGCTCAGTCGACGACCTCGGGCAGCGGGCGCAGGAACGGCCGGTCAGCGGGCCGCAGTTCGCCGAGCGGACCGGCCGCGCGCAGCACCACGTCCAGTACGGCGTCCGGGTCGCAGGCGTAACCGCCGCTCGCCCAGGCCGCGTTGGCCTCCACGACGGCCCAACCCGACTCGGTGCGGCCGAGGTCGACCACGGCGGCGCTCGGCAGCGCGGCCGGGCCGGTGGCCGCGGCCAGCACGTCGGCGGCGAACGCCAGCAGCTCCGCGCCGTCCGGCCCCGCGCCGTCCGATCCCGCGTCGTCCGATCCCGCGTCGTCCGATCCCGTTGGGGCGATGGCGAGTTCGCCGTCCAGGGCGTAGCGGGAGGCGGAGCGCACCGCACCGTCCAGGACGAACAGGCGGTACTCCGAGACGAACCGGACCACCTCGCTGACCAGCACCGGCGTTTCGCCGTCCAGCAGTTCGGGCCCGGGGAGCTCGGCGCCGTCCCGGTACACCCGGGCGGCGAAGTGCTTGTCGGCCGGAGCCTTCACGAAGGCCGGACCCGAGCGCCCGCGCGCCTCGGCGAGCGTGGTCAACTCGACCCGACGGCCGGTCACCCGGCGCGGCAGCGCGGCCAGCCAGCCGTCGGCGGGCTCCAGCGGGGCGATCCCCAGCTCCCGCCCGACCGCATCGGCGAACAGCGGCCCGCCGTACAGGTGGACCGGCGTCCCGGTCAGCTCGTGCGGCGCCCGCCAGGAAGCGGCGGTGAACGCCCGCAGCCCGCGCCGCCCGGCGGCGGTGCGCAGTTGCAGGCCGGTCTCGTTGATCCGGGGAGCGAGGAGCAGGGTGCTGGACATGCAGGTGAGCATGCCAGCCGCCGGACGCCGCTCACCAGGGGTTTTCCCGGGCGCCAGCGCCGACGGGGGCGGACGGATCAGCCGGTGGCGGACGGTGGCGGACGGTGGCGGACGGGTCGGCCGTGGCGGCCGGGAAGAGGTGTTGGACGGCGGCGATCACCACGGCCCGGCGCTCGGCCGGGAAGGCGGCGCGCTGCTCGGCGTCGGCGGGCAGGAACTCGGACTCTCCGGCCCGGGCGGTGGCGAGCCGGTTGAGCAGGACCAGGACGTGCAGCGGGTCCCAGGACGGGTCGAGCCGCCCGGCCCGCCGGGCCAGGCGGCCCGGGAGGCGGCGCCGGTCGTCAGGGGGCCGGGGCGGCGGGCGGCCGGGCGTCGCGCAACTCCGGGCGGTGGAGCACCTCGACGTACACGACGCGCTCGTCGACCACGTCCAGCGTCAGGAGGCCCCGCTCCGGGAGCAGTGGCACGCAGCGGTGGCCGGGGCCGTACGGCGTGCCGGGGGCGTGCGCCGCGGTGCGGAAGCTCCGGCAGGAACCGTCCCCGCAGGTGCAGGGCGCGACGAGCCGCAGTTCCCGGACCCCGGCCGCCAGCGCGGCCTCGCCCTCGGCCAGCAGCAGCCCGGCCAGTTCCTCGACCAGGTCGGGGTACACCTCGCGCAGCAGCGGCGGTCGTTCCTCCTCGTTCACGGGACGCGACGGTAACAGCGCGCACGGACCGTCCGCACCCCGAAAACGCGCCGCCCGCCGGTGCGCGGACGGCTCGCGGTCCGCGTCACAGTTCGCGGCGCATCACCAGGCGCGGCCAGCGGTCCAGCCCGTGGGCCGCCTCGCGGGCCCGGACCTCGCGCAGGCCGGGGCCGAGGGCGTCGTCCGGCACCGGGCGGAAGCCGCAGCGGGCGTAGTACGGGGCGTTCCACGGGACGTCGGCGAAGGTGGTCAGCGTCAGGGCGGGCAGCCCCTCGGCCCGGGCCCGCGCGGCGGCGTGCTCCAGCAGGGTCCGTCCGATGCCCCGGCGGGCGTGCGCGGGGTGCACCGAGACCTGTTCGACGTGCAGCGCGCCGTCGATCCGCTCGGCCAGCAGGTAGCCGGCCGGGCGGTCCTCGTCGTCCACCGCGACCCAGGCCAGGCCGGCGGCCAGGAACGGGGTCAACTCCGCGACGGAGGGCGGCTCGTCGTCCGCGACCGCGGCCATCCCGACCTCGCGGAAGCACTCGCCCGCCGCCCGTTCGATCTCCTGGAGCAGCGGCAGTTCCCCGACCCGGACCTCACGTGTGCGCACCACCCCATTGTGCGCGACCCCGGCCGCGGCCGGGGCCACCCGGTCCGTGGCCACCCGGTCCGCGGGCGGGTGGTCACGGCCGTCGTCGTCGGGCGTCAGTGCTCGTGGCCGGAGCGGACGCGCTCCAGGACCTTGGGCGGCAGGTTCTCGTCGACGCCCGTGCCGGTCACGGCGATCATGTACTCGCCGTCCGCCCACAGGCAGGTGATGTCCTCGGTGGCCCGGGTGCGCGGGCTGTCCTCCGGGTCGTAGCCGTTGCAGTACATCGTCCCGCCGATGCCCGAGGCGACGACGTGCGGGTGGTCGCCCCCGCTGGAGTCGACCAGGAGCGGGAGCCGGCTCCGGAACTCCGGGCTGGACTTGCCGATGATCACGCTCCAGCGCTCCTTGCGGTCGTTGCCGTTGATCGGGGAGTCGGCCTCGGCCTCCGGCACCGAGCCGTACAGCGCCGCCTGGACGTCCCGCACGCCCATCATGGTGATGCCGGTGGACATCTCCTCCCAGTCCGGGAGGTCGCCCCGCGCCGAACCGGCCCGGAGCGTCTCGCCCTCCACCGAACCCGGCAGCACCGGGACGTCGTCGCCGCCGAACAGCTGCGTCCCCAGCAGGATCAGGCCGCCCACCACCACGACCGCGCCCACCCCCAGGGCGATCCGCTTGCGCTTGGCCAGCACCGCCGGATCGACCGGCGCACCGACCGGAGGCAGCCCGGGGTAGACCGGAGCGCCGGGCGGCGCGGGCGGGACGGGCGGCAGTCCCGGGGCGGTGGGCGGCGCCGCGAACGGGGTTGCAGCCGGGGGCGCGGACGGGCTCGCGGACGGCGGGGCGGGCGGCGGCGGGGGCGCGGCGGGCGCGGGGACGGTCGGCGGCGGCC